>NZ_JAGIQE010000039.1:0-48760 GCF_017815075.1 Burkholderia sp. AcTa6-5
ATCTCCGGCGATTCCGCCGATTATCGACCGTATCTTCGATCAAAACCGCAATTTGCTCCCCGCAAACGTATATCGACGATCCAGTAGCGCGTAGATTTCCTCGATGAGCGAATAGGCTGCACCGCCTACGCGGTCTCGCTGTTCCCCCGCCGGCGCGGGCTATGTGCTGACTGCGCCGGCGCTTGGCGCGCGTTCGGCGCGTATCGTATTCGGACCGCCGAACTGAGAGCCTCCGGCAGGTTAGCTGGCGTACCGCGTTCTAGCTATGATCGCGCGTCAGCTTGAGCATTGCCGGACAGCGCACGTTGGATGTCGACGCTCTGGCGCCATATATCGGTTTTATAACGACTTCGGATGCGTGAGGTACGGCGAAGGCGCCTGCGTCGAATCCGGCGCGGATATTCGTGTTCAGCTGGGCGAGGCGGGCGCGGCACGAGCAGTAGCGATATCTATCGACTGTACGCGAAGATTCGCTGCTGCGATAAGCCGGCCGGTGGCGTTAGGCGCCTTCCACGAAGGGGCGTAGGGCCGCCGAGCATGAGGACCAATCGATGCGGTGGCAGGAAGGTTATGGGGACGGTTGGACCTCCACGCACGTCGTCGCCGAGTAGCGGCTGTAAGCATCGCAGGGCCCGCAGAATCGCCGGATTTATCCTGGGGGGGCATATCGTCGGACCAGCGCGTGCCGATTCATCCGTTGTGCGCGCGCTACCCGATGGGCGCCCAACCCGCGCACTCGGCTTCGAGTGCGGTCTTCAACTGCTGATGCGCCCCAGGCGCCGAGCATCCCTCCCGGGCTCCGCGGAGAAGCCATCAGCCAGGCCTGCAGTCGGATCTTCCCGATCGGCCGCGTGTGGTGCCGGGCTCCTGCCGCAGCGTGGCAGGGGCAGCTGCAACCACGAAGAATGTCGTTACAGAGCAAGCGGGCGCATGGAGCCTTGTGCCGGTGTGGGAGAGCGACTCCAGACGAGTATCGTGCGTTCCCATGAGGCCGTCGAACACGACTGTGGCCGAATTCGGTGATGGGGCTGACCCGCTGCAACCGCGAGAAGGACGCCCGCCCGTACACGGCGCCCGCGGCAAATGACCACCAGGCGGTCCGCGGCACCGGCTGCCGGACCGCGATTGCGCGCCGGAAGCACCACCAACCCTCCCGCGAGCAACCACAGCCGGCTCACCAAACCCGCCCGGCACGAAATTTGCCGAAATTTTGTGTCTACCCGCTTGGCATTATGCGAAAGAGATCGTATGATGGCGGTCTTTCGTTTTTAGCGCAGATGCAGATCGGCGTTGAAGGCGGAGTCTGACGAAGATGTGGTGCCGGTCGGCAACATCTCGCGCTTGCCTTAGCCGGGCGAGAGCGGGGATCGGTGGGAAGCGGAAGTCGGGAAGAGAGTGAAAATAATCTTCCAGATATGCTTGACAGGAGTGCGATGCACCCCCATAATCGTCAGTTCTCTACGGAGGGGTGCCCGAGTGGCTAAAGGGGGCAGACTGTAAATCTGTTGGCTTACGCCTACGTTGGTTCGAATCCAACCTCCTCCACCAAGATATCAGCGCAGTGAGCGGCAAGGAATCGTTAGTGGCCCGTGCGGGTGTAGCTCAATGGTAGAGCAGAAGCCTTCCAAGCTTACGACGAGGGTTCGATTCCCTTCACCCGCTCCAGACCGCTAAGTTGAAGCGTAGCGCCCATGTGGCTCAGTGGTAGAGCACTCCCTTGGTAAGGGAGAGGTCGGCAGTTCGATCCTGCCCATGGGCACCAGCAGTAAAAAGTCAGTGTCTTGTTTGCGCTCGGCGCAACCTGTGAAATTCCTTCTGGGAGTCGAAAATGGCCAAGGGTAAATTTGAGCGGACCAAGCCGCACGTGAACGTTGGTACGATTGGTCACGTTGACCACGGCAAGACGACGCTGACGGCAGCGATCACGACGGTTCTGACGAAGAAGTTCGGCGGCGAAGCGAAGGCATACGACCAGATCGACGCGGCACCGGAAGAAAAGGCGCGCGGCATCACGATCAACACGGCACACGTCGAGTACGAAACGGCTAACCGCCACTACGCACACGTCGACTGCCCGGGCCACGCTGACTATGTGAAGAACATGATCACGGGCGCAGCGCAGATGGACGGCGCGATCCTGGTTTGCTCGGCAGCAGACGGCCCGATGCCGCAAACGCGTGAGCACATCCTGCTGGCGCGTCAGGTTGGCGTTCCGTACATCATCGTGTTCCTGAACAAGTGCGACATGGTGGACGACGCAGAACTGCTCGAGCTGGTCGAGATGGAGGTTCGCGAGCTCCTGTCGAAGTACGACTTCCCGGGCGACGACACGCCGATCGTGAAGGGTTCGGCAAAGCTGGCGCTGGAAGGCGACACGGGCGAGCTGGGCGAAGTGGCGATCATGAGCCTGGCCGACGCGCTGGACACGTACATCCCGACGCCGGAGCGTGCAGTTGACGGCGCGTTCCTGATGCCGGTGGAAGACGTGTTCTCGATCTCGGGCCGCGGTACGGTGGTGACGGGTCGCGTCGAGCGCGGCATCGTGAAGGTCGGCGAGGAAATCGAAATCGTCGGTATCAAGCCGACGGTGAAGACGACCTGCACGGGCGTTGAAATGTTCCGCAAGCTGCTGGACCAAGGTCAGGCGGGCGACAACGTCGGTATCCTGCTGCGCGGCACGAAGCGTGAAGACGTGGAGCGCGGCCAGGTTCTGGCGAAGCCGGGTTCGATCACGCCGCACACGCACTTCACGGCTGAAGTGTACGTGCTGAGCAAGGACGAAGGCGGCCGTCACACGCCGTTCTTCAACAACTACCGTCCGCAGTTCTACTTCCGTACGACGGACGTGACGGGCTCGATCGAGCTGCCGAAGGACAAGGAAATGGTGATGCCGGGCGACAACGTGTCGATCACGGTGAAGCTGATCGCTCCGATCGCGATGGAAGAAGGTCTGCGCTTCGCGATCCGCGAAGGCGGCCGTACCGTCGGCGCCGGCGTCGTCGCCAAGATCATCGAGTAAGCCAGTTATTCGTTGATCGACAGTTTTGGGGCTGGCGTCAGCCGGCCCCAGCATGGTTTAGGGGTATAGCTCAACTGGCAGAGCGTCGGTCTCCAAAACCGAAGGTTGGGGGTTCGATTCCCTCTGCCCCTGCCAAAAATCGCCACGTGTCCCACGTGGCATTTGTTTTAAGGTGTTATGGCGAATCCATCCGTCGAAACTGTAAATACCTCCGGCGATAAGCTGATGCTGGCCCTGGGCGTATTGCTGGTGTTGGCCGGATTCGTGGGCTTCTTCTGGCTGGCCAATCAGCAGTGGTATGTCCGCGGTGCCGCGTTGGCGGTAGGTATCATCGCCGGCGTGGCCGTCGGGCTGATGTCCGCCCCTGGCAAGAGCCTCATCGCGTTTGCCAAGGATTCGTACAAGGAAGTCCGGAAGGTCGTATGGCCCACCCGCAAGGAAGCAACGCAAACCACACTCGTCGTGTTCGGTTTCGTGCTCGTGATGGCGATTTTCCTCTGGTTGAGTGACAAATCGATCGAATGGGTGATTTTCTCGGCGATTCTGGGTTGGAAATGATATGAGCGATACTCCGGCATCCCCGAGCGGAAAGCGTTGGTACGTCGTGCACGCCTACTCCGGTATGGAGAAGAGCGTGCAACGTGCGCTTCAAGAGCGCATCGAACGTGCTGGCATGCAGGACAAATTCGGTCAGATCCTGGTTCCGACCGAAGAAGTGGTCGAAGTCAAAGGCGGCCACAAGGCTGTGACCGAGCGTCGTTTCTTCCCCGGCTACGTGCTGGTGGAGATGGAAATGACGGACGAAACGTGGCACCTCGTGAAGAACACCGCGAAGGTCACCGGCTTCGTCGGCGGTGCGCGTAACCGCCCGACCCCGATTTCCCCGAAGGAAGTCGAGAAGATCATGTCGCAGATGCAGGAAGGCGTCGAAAAGCCGCGCCCAAAGACCCTGTTCGAAGTCGGCGAGATGGTGCGTGTCAAGGAAGGTCCGTTCACGGACTTCAACGGCACCGTCGAAGAAGTCAACTACGAGAAATCGCGCGTGCGTGTGTCGGTCACCATCTTTGGCCGCTCCACCCCGGTCGAACTCGAGTTCGGTCAGGTCGAAAAAGTTTGATCCCGATTCGGTGGGCAGCCTCGGCTGCCCACCTTCGCGCTTACGGCCCGCGTCATGGCCGTTGAGGAGCGTCAGTAGCCAGCGGCGAACGCGCGTTATCACTCACCGAACGCCTTCTCCGGCGTTCCAATGAGGTTTCAAATGGCAAAGAAGATTATCGGCTTTATCAAGCTGCAGATCCCTGCAGGTAAAGCCAACCCGTCGCCGCCGGTCGGTCCGGCACTGGGCCAGCGCGGCCTGAACATCATGGAGTTCTGCAAGGCGTTCAACGCGCAGACTCAAGGCATGGAGCCGGGTCTGCCGGTGCCGGTGGTCATCACGGCATTCGCTGACAAGAGCTTCACGTTCGTGATGAAGACGCCGCCGGCAACCGTCCTGATCAAGAAGGCGGCGAAGGTGGACAAGGGCTCGAGCAAGCCGCACACCGACAAGGTCGGTTCGATCACGCGCGCTCAAGCCGAAGAAATCGCGAAGACCAAGATGCCGGACCTTACGGCAGCTGATCTGGACGCAGCCGTTCGCACCATCGCTGGTAGCGCACGCTCGATGGGTATCACTGTGGAGGGCGTGTAAATGGCTAAGATCTCCAAGCGCCGTCAGGCATTTGCCGCCAAGGTCGACCGTCAGAAGCTGTACGCGATCGAAGACGCACTGAGCCTCGTGAAGGAATGCGCGAGCGCGAAGTTCGACGAGTCGATCGACGTCGCAGTCCAGCTCGGCATCGATGCGAAGAAGTCGGACCAGGTCGTTCGTGGTTCGGTCGTTCTGCCGGCAGGTACGGGCAAGTCGGTTCGCGTTGCCGTGTTCGCGCAAGGCGAAAAGGCCGAGCAGGCACGTGCAGCAGGCGCGGAAATCGTCGGTATGGAAGACCTGGCTGAGCAGATCAAGGCTGGCCAGATGGACTTCGACATCGTGATCGCTTCGCCGGACACGATGCGTATCGTCGGTACGCTCGGCCAGATCCTCGGCCCGCGCGGCCTGATGCCGAACCCGAAGGTCGGTACGGTCACGCCGGACGTCGCAACCGCCGTCAAGAACGCGAAGGCTGGTCAGGTGCAATTCCGTGTCGACAAGGCCGGTATCATCCACGCGACCATCGGCCGTGCATCGTTCGAGCCGACCGCGCTGCGTTCGAACCTGTCGGCGCTGATCGAAGCGCTGCAGAAGGCGAAGCCGGCAACGAGCAAGGGCGTGTACCTGCGCAAGATCGCACTGTCGAGCACGATGGGCGTCGGCGTGCGTGTCGACCAGGCTACGCTGGCAGCGCAGTAAGCAAGTATTCGGGCCGCTTCGTTCGCGAGGCGGCCTACATGGGCTTTGGGCGGTTGTTCGTGCAGCAGGGCGAACAACCGGTTATCAAAGACCGTTGGTGGGGCGCAGCAGGCAGGCGATCCCTTAATTCAAGCCAACGCAGATGGCGAACCCGAAAAAGTTTTGCAGTGGTGAAGCCGCAGGCCGCGAAGCGATTCGCGGCGTGAGGTGGAAATACTCCTAACGAGGTCGGACGCCGTTGTTGAACGAGGTACGTGAGGTTTCGGCCATACCGGCCACGCCGAACGTATCGTTTCTGGAGGCTAACCGTGCCGCTTAATAGAGAAGACAAGCAAGCCGTCGTCGCTGAGGTTTCCGCGCAAGTCGCGAAGGCCCAGACCGTTGTGCTGGCTGAGTATCGTGGAATTGCGGTTGGCGATCTGACCAAGCTGCGCGCGAAAGCGCGTGAGCAACAGGTTTACCTGCGCGTGTTGAAGAACACGCTGGCGCGTCGCGCCGTCGAAGGTACGCCTTTTGCTCCGCTGGCAGAGCAGATGACTGGTCCCCTGATCTACGGCATCTCGGAAGATGCCATTGCTGCTGCCAAGGTCGTCAACGACTTCAGCAAGAGCAATGAAAAGTTGGTCATCAAGGCTGGTTCGTTCGATGGCAAGGTGATGGACAAGGCTGGCGTGCAAGCGCTGGCAAGCATCCCGAGCCGCGAAGAACTGCTCTCGAAGCTGCTGTTCGTTATGCAATCGCCTGTTTCGGGCTTCGCGCGTGCTCTCGCCGCGCTGGCCGAGAAGAAGCAAGCGGAAGCTGCGTAAGCGAACGTGCATCAGCGTTACTGATCGCTGGCTGTATCCGAATTCAATTTAGGAGTATTTCAAATGGCAATCGCAAAAGAAGACATCCTGGCAGCAGTCGAAGGGATGACCGTTCTGGAACTGAACGAACTGGTCAAGGCGTTCGAAGAGAAGTTTGGCGTGTCGGCAGCTGCAGTGGCAGTCGCTGGCCCGGCAGGCGGCGGCGCAGCTGCTGCAGCAGAAGAGAAGACCGAATTCACGGTCGTCCTGGCTGAAGCCGGCGCCAACAAGGTTTCGGTCATCAAGGCCGTTCGCGAACTGACGGGCCTGGGCCTGAAGGAAGCGAAGGATCTGGTTGACGGTGCACCGAAGCCCGTCAAGGAAGGCGTCGACAAGGCTGCTGCTGAAGAAGCCAAGAAGAAGCTGGAAGAAGCTGGCGCGAAGGTCGAAGTCAAGTAAGTTTCGGCGCGCTGTGCGAAGGCTGGCGGTATTTTCACCGCCGGCCTTTTTGTGCTTTGTGGGGTCGTTATTCTGGCACTCATTCGGGAGCCCGAATAATCGGCCCCAGAAGCCAAAGAAAACCGCCTGATCGTTGTGATGGATCACTCACGATTGGCGGTTCTCTTTGTCTTCTGAAGCGACTGCAGAAGGCAAGTTTGGTCGGGTAGCGGGCAACACAGGCATCCGCTGCCGTCAGCCAGCGGTTGGTAGCGGCCAACCACCAAGCTTCTCGGCTCGTTCAAGCCGTCGAACGGCCATCGGGTCTCAGTCGGTGAACACTCGGGTTTGAAACGTCCAGGTATTCCGCCTCGATAGCACCCGCCGTGATTCGGAGATCGTATGCAATATTCCTTCACCGAGAAGAAGCGCATTCGCAAGAGTTTCGCGAAGCGCCCCATCGTTCACCAAGTTCCGTTCTTGCTGGCTACCCAGCTTGAATCATTCAGCACGTTTCTGCAAGCCGATGTGCCCGCGACGCAACGTAAGCCTGAGGGTTTGCAGGCCGCGTTCACATCGGTATTTCCCATTGTTTCGCACAACGGTTTCGCGCGCCTCGAGTTCGTGAGCTATGCGCTGTCCTCGCCGGCATTCAACATCAAGGAATGCCAGCAGCGTGGCCTGACGTACTGCTCCGCGCTGCGCGCGAAGGTCCGCCTCGTCATCCTCGACAAGGAATCGCCGAACAAGCCGGTCGTCAAGGAAGTGAAGGAGCAGGAAGTGTACATGGGCGAAATTCCGCTCATGACGCCGACGGGCTCGTTCGTCATCAACGGCACCGAGCGTGTCATCGTCTCGCAGCTGCACCGTTCGCCGGGCGTGTTCTTCGAACACGACAAGGGCAAGACGCACAGCTCGGGCAAGCTGCTGTTCTCGGCACGGATCATTCCGTACCGCGGCTCGTGGCTCGACTTCGAATTCGATCCGAAGGACATCCTGTACTTCCGCGTCGACCGTCGCCGCAAGATGCCGGTCACGATCCTGCTGAAGGCCATCGGCCTGACGCCGGAACAGATCCTCGCGAACTTCTTCGTGTTCGACAACTTCACGCTGATGGACGAAGGCGCGCAACTCGAGTTCGTGCCCGAGCGCCTGCGTGGTGAAGTCGCGCGTTTCGACATCACGGATCGCGACGGCAAGGTCATCGTCCAGAAGGACAAGCGGATCAACGCGAAGCACATTCGCGACCTCGAAGCCGCGAAGACCAAGTTCATCTCGGTGCCGGAAGACTATCTGCTCGGCCGCGTGCTGGCGAAGAACGTCGTCGACGGCGACACCGGCGAAGTGATCGCGAGCGCGAACGACGAAGTCACGGAAAGCGTGCTCGAGAAGCTGCGCGAAGCGGGCATCAAGGACATCCAGACGCTCTACACGAACGATCTGGACCAGGGTCCGTACATCTCGTCGACGCTGCGTGTCGACGAAACGACCGACAAGACGGCCGCGCGCATCGCGATCTACCGCATGATGCGTCCGGGCGAGCCGCCGACCGAAGAGGCGGTCGAGGCGCTGTTCAACCGTCTGTTCTACAGCGAAGAAGCGTACGACCTGTCGAAGGTCGGCCGTATGAAGTTCAACCGCCGCGTCGGCCGTGACGAGATCGTCGGCCCGATGACGCTGCAGGACGACGACATCCTCGCGACGATCAAGATCCTCGTCGAGCTGCGCAACGGCAAGGGCGAAGTGGACGACATCGACCACCTCGGCAACCGTCGCGTGCGTTGCGTCGGCGAACTGGCGGAAAACCAGTTCCGCGCGGGTCTCGTGCGTGTCGAGCGCGCGGTCAAGGAACGCCTCGGCCAGGCCGAAAGCGAAAACCTGATGCCGCACGACCTGATCAACTCGAAGCCGATTTCGTCGGCGATCCGCGAGTTCTTCGGTTCGTCGCAGCTGTCGCAGTTCATGGACCAGACCAACCCGCTGTCGGAAATCACGCACAAGCGCCGTGTTTCCGCGCTGGGCCCGGGCGGTCTGACGCGCGAGCGCGCAGGCTTCGAAGTCCGCGACGTGCACCCGACCCACTACGGCCGCGTGTGCCCGATCGAAACGCCGGAAGGTCCGAACATCGGCCTGATCAACTCGCTCGCACTGTACGCGCACCTGAACGAGTACGGCTTCCTCGAGACGCCGTACCGCAAGGTCGTGGACAGCAAGGTGACCGACCAGATCGACTACCTGTCGGCGATCGAGGAAGGCCGCTACATGATC
The DNA here is from genome assembly GCF_017815075.1 of Burkholderia sp. AcTa6-5. NCBI lineage: Bacteria > Pseudomonadati > Pseudomonadota > Betaproteobacteria > Burkholderiales > Burkholderiaceae > Burkholderia > Burkholderia sp. AcTa6-5. The sequence continues at coordinate 8,900 of NZ_JAGIQE010000039.1, forward strand.
GCCCAGGCGAACGCCGCGATCGACGAGAACGGCACGCTGATCGACGAACTCGTGTCGTCGCGCGAAGCCGGCGAAACGATGATGGTCACGCCGGATCGTATCCAGTACATGGACGTCGCGCCGTCGCAGATCGTGTCGGTGGCAGCGTCGCTGATCCCGTTCCTCGAGCACGATGACGCGAACCGTGCGCTGATGGGTTCGAACATGCAGCGTCAGGCCGTGCCGTGTCTGCGTCCGGAAAAGCCGGTCGTCGGTACGGGCATCGAGCGCACCTGCGCGGTCGACTCGGGTACGACGGTCCAGGCGTTCCGCGGCGGTGTGGTCGACTACGTCGACGCAGGCCGTATCGTGATTCGCGTGAACGACGACGAAGCGGTCGCAGGTGAAGTCGGTGTCGACATCTACAACCTGATCAAGTACACGCGTTCGAACCAGAACACGAACATCAACCAGCGTCCGATCGTGAAGATGGGCGACAAGGTCTCGCGCGGCGACGTGCTGGCCGACGGCGCGTCGACGGACCTGGGCGAGCTCGCGCTCGGCCAGAACATGCTGATCGCGTTCATGCCGTGGAACGGCTACAACTTCGAGGATTCGATCCTGATCTCGGAGAAGGTGGTCGCGGACGATCGCTACACGTCGATCCACATCGAAGAGCTGAACGTCGTTGCACGCGACACGAAGCTCGGGCCGGAAGAAATCACGCGCGACATCTCGAACCTGGCGGAAGTCCAGCTCGGCCGTCTCGACGAATCGGGCATCGTGTACATCGGTGCGGAAGTCGAAGCGGGCGACGTGCTGGTCGGCAAGGTCACGCCGAAGGGCGAGACCCAGCTGACGCCGGAAGAGAAGCTGCTGCGCGCGATCTTCGGCGAGAAGGCTTCGGACGTGAAGGACACGTCGCTGCGCGTGCCGTCGGGCATGAGCGGCACCGTGATCGACGTCCAGGTGTTCACGCGTGAAGGCATTCAGCGCGACAAGCGTGCGCAACAGATCATCGACGACGAACTGAAGCGCTACCGTCTCGACCTGAACGACCAGTTGCGCATCGTGGAAGGCGACGCGTTCCAGCGTCTCGCGCGCATGCTCGTGGGCAAGGTCGCGAACGGCGGTCCGAAGAAGCTCGCGAAGGGCACGAAGATCGATCAGGCTTACCTGGAAGATCTCGACCACTACCACTGGTTCGACATCCGCCTCGCGGACGACGAAGCAGCGGCATCGCTCGAAGCGATCAAGAACTCGATCGAAGAGAAGCGTCACCAGTTCGACCTCGCGTTCGAAGAGAAGCGCAAGAAGCTCACGCAAGGCGACGAACTGCCGCCGGGCGTGCTGAAGATGGTCAAGGTGTACCTCGCGGTGAAGCGCCGTCTGCAGCCTGGCGACAAGATGGCAGGCCGTCACGGTAACAAGGGTGTCGTGTCGAAGATCGTCCCGATCGAAGACATGCCGTACATGGCCGACGGTCGTCCGGCAGACGTCGTGCTGAACCCGCTCGGCGTGCCGTCGCGGATGAACGTGGGTCAGGTTCTGGAAGTGCACCTCGGCTGGGCTGCGAAGGGCCTCGGCTGGCGTATCGGCGAAATGCTGCAGCGTCAGGCGAAGATCGAGGAACTGCGCGTGTTCCTGACGAAGATCTACAACGAGTCGGGCCGCCAGGAAGATCTGGAAAGCTTCACCGACGACGAGATCCTCGAACTCGCGAAGAACCTGCGCGAAGGCGTGCCGTTCGCGACGCCGGTGTTCGACGGTGCGACCGAGGAAGAAATGGGCAAGATGCTCGACCTCGCGTTCCCGGACGACATCGCCGAACAGCTCGGCATGAACCCGTCGAAGAACCAGGTCCGCCTGTACGACGGCCGCACGGGTGAAATGTTCGAACGTCGCGTGACGCTCGGCTACATGCACTACCTGAAGCTGCACCACTTGGTCGACGACAAGATGCACGCGCGTTCGACCGGCCCGTACTCGCTCGTCACGCAGCAGCCGCTGGGCGGTAAGGCGCAGTTCGGTGGCCAGCGCTTCGGTGAAATGGAAGTGTGGGCGCTCGAAGCGTACGGCGCGTCCTACGTGCTGCAGGAAATGCTGACGGTGAAGTCGGACGACGTGACCGGCCGGACGAAGGTGTACGAAAACCTCGTCAAGGGCGATCACGTGATCGATGCAGGCATGCCGGAATCCTTCAACGTGCTCGTGAAGGAAATCCGCTCGCTCGGTATCGATATCGATCTCGACCGCAATTAATCGGACTACGGAGAGAAAGCAATGAAAGCTCTGCTCGATCTATTCAAGCAAGTCCAACAGGAAGAAGTTTTCGACGCGATCAAGATCGGTCTGGCCTCGCCCGACAAGATCCGTTCGTGGTCGTTCGGCGAAGTGAAGAAGCCGGAGACCATCAACTACCGTACGTTCAAGCCGGAACGCGATGGTCTGTTCTGCGCGAAGATCTTCGGGCCGATCAAGGACTACGAGTGCCTGTGCGGTAAGTACAAGCGCCTGAAGCACCGTGGCGTGATCTGCGAGAAGTGCGGCGTCGAAGTGACGCTGGCGAAGGTGCGTCGCGAACGGATGGGCCACATCGAACTGGCCTCGCCGGTCGCGCACATCTGGTTCCTGAAGTCGCTGCCGTCGCGTCTGGGCATGGTGCTCGACATGACGCTGCGCGACATCGAACGCGTGCTGTACTTCGAAGCGTACGTGGTGATCGAACCGGGCATGACGCCGCTGAAGGCGCGGCAGATCATGACCGAAGAGGATTACTACAACAAGGTCGAGGAATACGGCGACGAATTCCGTGCCGAGATGGGCGCGGAAGGCGTGCGTGAACTGCTGCGCGCGATCAATATCGACGAGCAGGTCGAGACGCTGCGCACCGAGCTGAAGAACACCGGCTCGGAAGCGAAGATCAAGAAGTACGCGAAGCGCCTGAAGGTCCTCGAGGCGTTCCAGCGTTCGGGCATCAAGCCCGAGTGGATGATCCTCGAAGTGCTGCCGGTGCTGCCGCCGGAACTGCGTCCGCTGGTGCCGCTGGACGGCGGCCGTTTCGCGACGTCGGACCTGAACGACCTGTATCGCCGCGTGATCAACCGTAACAACCGGTTGAAGCGTCTGCTCGAGCTGAAGGCGCCTGAAATCATCGTCCGCAACGAAAAGCGGATGCTGCAGGAAGCCGTCGACTCGCTGCTCGACAACGGTCGTCGCGGCAAGGCGATGACGGGCGCGAACAAGCGTCCGCTGAAGTCGCTCGCCGACATGATCAAGGGCAAGGGCGGTCGTTTCCGTCAGAACCTGCTGGGCAAGCGCGTCGACTACTCGGGCCGTTCGGTCATCGTGGTCGGCCCGACGCTGAAGCTGCACCAGTGCGGTCTGCCGAAGCTGATGGCGCTCGAACTGTTCAAGCCGTTCATCTTCAACAAGCTGGAAGTGATGGGCGTTGCCACGACCATCAAGGCTGCGAAGAAGGAAGTCGAGAACCAGACGCCGGTGGTGTGGGACATCCTCGAAGAGGTGATCCGCGAGCACCCGGTGATGCTGAACCGTGCGCCGACGCTGCACCGTCTCGGTATCCAGGCGTTCGAGCCGGTCCTGATCGAAGGCAAGGCGATCCAGCTGCATCCGCTCGTCTGCGCGGCGTTCAACGCCGACTTCGACGGTGACCAGATGGCCGTTCACGTGCCGCTGTCGCTCGAAGCGCAGATGGAAGCGCGCACGCTGATGCTGGCGTCGAACAACGTGCTGTTCCCGGCCAACGGCGATCCGTCGATCGTGCCGTCGCAGGATATCGTGCTGGGTCTCTACTATGCGACCCGCGAAGCGGTCAACGGCAAGGGCGAAGGCCTGTCGTTCACGGGCGTGTCGGAAGTCATCCGCGCGTACGAGAACAAGGAAGTCGAGCTGGCCTCGCGCGTCAACGTGCGGATCACCGAAATGGTCCACAACGAAGACACGTCGGAAGGCGCACCGCCGTTCGTGCCGAAGATCACGCTGTACGCGACGACCGTCGGCCGAGCGATCCTGTCGGAGATCTTGCCGCACGGCCTGCCGTTCTCGGTGCTGAACAAGCCGCTGAAGAAGAAGGAAATCTCGCGCCTGATCAACACGGCGTTCCGCAAGTGCGGTCTGCGTGCGACGGTCGTGTTCGCCGACCAGCTGATGCAGTCGGGTTTCCGTCTCGCGACGCGTGCCGGCATCTCGATCTGCGTGGACGACATGCTCGTGCCGCCGCAGAAGGAAACGATCGTCGGCGACGCCGCGAAGAAGGTGAAGGAGTACGACCGCCAGTACATGTCGGGTCTCGTCACCGCGCAGGAACGCTACAACAACGTGGTCGACATCTGGTCGGCAACGTCGGAAGCGGTCGGCAAGGCGATGATGGAGCAGCTGTCGACGGAGCCGGTGACGGACCGCGACGGCAACGAGACGCGCCAGGAGTCGTTCAACTCGATCTACATGATGGCCGACTCGGGCGCCCGGGGTTCGGCGGTTCAGATTCGTCAGCTGGCCGGTATGCGTGGCCTGATGGCGAAGCCGGACGGCTCGATTATCGAGACGCCGATTACCGCGAACTTCCGCGAAGGTCTGAACGTGTTGCAGTACTTCATCTCGACCCACGGTGCACGTAAGGGTCTGGCTGATACGGCACTGAAGACCGCGAACTCGGGTTACCTGACACGTCGTCTGGTCGACGTCACGCAGGATCTGGTCGTGGTGGAAGACGATTGCGGCACGTCGAACGGCGTGGCGATGAAGGCGCTGGTCGAAGGCGGTGAAGTCGTCGAAGCGCTGCGCGACCGTATCCTCGGCCGCGTCGCGGTCGCGGACGTCGTGAACCCGGAAACGCAGGAAACGCTGTATGAATCGGGCACGCTGCTCGACGAAACGGCGGTCGAGGAAATCGAACGCCTCGGCATCGACGAAGTGCGCGTGCGCACGCCGCTGACCTGCGAGACGCGTTACGGCTTGTGCGCAGCCTGCTACGGTCGCGACCTCGGCCGCGGCTCGCTCGTGAACGTCGGCGAAGCGGTCGGGGTGATCGCAGCGCAGTCGATCGGCGAACCGGGCACGCAGCTGACGATGCGTACGTTCCACATCGGTGGCGCGGCATCGCGTGCGGCAGTGGCTTCGTCGGTCGAAGCGAAGAGCAACGGTATCGTCCGCTTCACGGCGACGATGCGCTACGTCACGAACGCGAAGGGCGAGCAGATCGTCATTTCCCGTTCGGGCGAAGCGATGATCACCGACGACTTCGGTCGCGAGCGCGAGCGTCACAAAGTGCCGTACGGCGCGACGCTGCTGCAGCTCGACGGCGCGACGATCAAGGCCGGCACGCAGCTCGCCACGTGGGATCCGCTGACGCGTCCGATCATCACCGAGTACGGTGGTACGGTGAAGTTCGAGAACGTCGAGGAAGGCGTGACCGTCGCGAAGCAGATCGACGACGTGACCGGCCTGTCGACGCTGGTCGTGATCGACGTGAAGCGCCGCGGTTCGCAGGCTTCGAAGAGCGTGCGTCCGCAGGTGAAGCTGCTCGACGCGAACGGCGAGGAAGTGAAGATTCCGGGCACGGAGCACGCAGTGCAGATCGGCTTCCAGGTCGGCGCGCTGATCACCGTGAAGGATGGCCAGCAGGTGCAGGTCGGTGAAGTGCTCGCACGTATCCCGACGGAAGCGCAGAAGACGCGTGACATTACCGGCGGTCTGCCGCGGGTGGCGGAACTGTTCGAAGCGCGTTCGCCGAAGGATGCCGGCATTCTCGCGGAAGTCACCGGTACGACGTCGTTCGGCAAGGACACGAAGGGCAAGCAGCGTCTCGTCATCACGGACCTCGAGGGCAACCAGCACGAGTTCCTGATCGCGAAGGAAAAGCAGGTTCTGGTTCACGATGCCCAGGTCGTCAACAAGGGCGAAATGATCGTGGACGGTCCGGCCGATCCGCACGACATCCTGCGTCTGCAGGGTATCGAGGCGCTGTCGCGCTACATCGTCGACGAAGTGCAGGACGTGTACCGTCTGCAGGGCGTGAAGATCAACGACAAGCACATCGAGGTGATCGTTCGCCAGATGCTGCGTCGTGTGCAGATCACCGACAACGGCGATACGCGCTTCATCCCGGGCGAACAGGTCGAGCGTTCCGACATGCTGGACGAGAACGATCGCATGATCGCCGAGGGCAAGCGTCCGGCTTCGTACGACAACGTGCTGCTCGGTATCACGAAGGCATCGCTGTCGACCGACTCGTTCATCTCCGCGGCATCGTTCCAGGAAACGACCCGCGTGCTGACCGAAGCGGCGATCATGGGCAAGCGCGACGATCTGCGCGGCCTGAAGGAAAACGTGATCGTCGGCCGTCTGATTCCGGCCGGTACGGGTCTCGCGTTCCACAAGGCACGCAAGGCGAAGGAATCTTCGGATCGCGAGCGTTTCGACCAGATCGCAGCGGAAGAGGCATTCGACTTCGGCACGCCGAGCGCGCCGGCGGAAGAGCCGCAACACCCGGCAGCCGAGTAAGCGCGGCGCGGCGCAAGCCGCGTTGCCTTGCTATCATCGCTGTCACCGAAACCGCCCGGTTCTGCCGGGCGGTTTTTTTTCATCCTTCGTTCACGCGCATGACGTGCCTGTGCCGCGCCGGCGCTTGCCCCGCGATCGCCTTCGGTATGACCGCGACAGGCCCGTGATGCACGCGAACGAACCCTGACCGAATGGCCAACATCGTGCGATTCGCCACGCGTCGCGCGAGCGGGTTGTTAAAATTGCGGTCATCGTTTAGCCGTCCCTGGTCTCATTCATGTCCCGCGCCCTCGAAATACTCGACGAAGTCTTTGGTTACTCCGCCTTTCGCGGCCAGCAGGGCGAGATCGTCGAGCACGTCGCCGGCGGCGGCGATTGTCTCGTGCTGATGCCGACCGGCGGCGGCAAGTCGCTGTGCTACCAGATCCCCGCGCTGCTGCGCCGCGAGGCTGGGCAGGGCGCCGGCATCGTCGTGTCGCCGCTGATCGCGCTGATGCAGGACCAGGTCGCCGCGTTGAGCGAAGTCGGCGTGCGCGCGGCCTACCTGAATTCGACGCTGTCGGGCGCCGAGGCGGCGGCCACCGAGCGCGCGCTGCGCGAAGGCGACATCGATTTGCTGTACGTCGCGCCGGAGCGGTTGATGACCGGGCGCTTCCTCGAGCTGCTCGAGCGCGCGAAGATCGGCCTGTTCGCGATCGACGAAGCGCACTGCGTGTCGCAATGGGGGCACGATTTCCGCCCGGAATACATTCAGCTATCGGTGCTGCACGAGCGCTTCCCGTCGGTGCCGCGCATCGCGCTGACCGCCACTGCCGATGCGATCACGCGCGACGAAATCATCCATCGTCTCGCGCTCGACGACGCGCGCGTGTTCGTGTCGAGCTTCGACCGCCCGAACATCCGCTATCGGATCGTCGAGAAGGACAACGCGCGTTCGCAGCTGCTCGACTTCATCCGCGCCGAGCACACGAATGCCGACGGCACGACGGACGCCGGCGTCGTCTATTGCCTGTCGCGCCGCAAGGTCGAGGAAACAGCCGAATGGCTGAAGGCGCAGGGCGTGCGTGCGCTGCCGTATCACGCGGGCATGGAGTTCGAGGTGCGGCAGAAGCACCAGGAAATGTTCCAGCGCGAGGAAGGCATCGTGATGTGCGCGACGATCGCGTTCGGCATGGGCATCGACAAGCCCGACGTACGCTTCGTCGCGCACCTCGATTTGCCGAAGAGCGTCGAAGGCTACTACCAGGAAACCGGCCGCGCGGGCCGCGACGGGATGCCCGCGAACGCGTGGATGGCGTACGGCCTCGGCGACGTCGTCCAGCAGCGCAAGATGATCGACGAGTCGGACGCGGACGACGCGCACAAGCGCGTGCAGACGTCGAAGCTCGACGCGCTGCTTGGGCTGTGCGAGACGATCTCGTGCCGCCGCGTCCGGCTGCTGAACTACTTCGGCGAGGCGAGCCAGCCGTGCGGCAACTGCGACACGTGCCTCGAGCCGCCCGATTCATGGGACGCGACGCGCGAGGCGCAGATGGCGCTGTCGTGCGTGTTCCGCGCGCAGCGTGCAAGCGGCTTCAACTTCGGCGCGAGCCATCTGATCGAGATCCTGCGCGGCGGCCGCACCGAGAAGGTGCTGCAGCGCGGCCATGACCAGTTGAGCACGTTCGGGATTGGCGCGGCGCTCTCCGAGCCCGAGTGGCGCGCGATTTTCCGGCAACTGGTCGCGTACGGCTACCTGGCCGTCGATCATGGCGGCTTCGGCGCGCTGGTGCTCACCGAGGCCGCGAAGCCGGTGCTGAAGAACGAGGAAAAGGTCACGTTGCGCCGCTACGTGAAGCCGCAGCGCACGCGCCAGTCGTCGAGCCGCAGCGGCACGCGCGTCGACCCGACGGCCGGCATGGGCGCCCGCGAGCGCGCACGGTGGGACGCGCTGCGTGCCTGGCGCGCGGAAACCGCAAAGACGGACGGCGTGCCGGCCTACGTGATCTTCCACGACGCGACGCTCGCCGAAATCGCGCGCAACGCGCCGGAGACGATCGAGGACCTGCGCCACATCCCCGGCATGGGCGTGCGCAAGCTCGAGCGCTTCGGCGACGAGATCATCGACGTCGTCGAATCGGCCTGACACAGCGTTCCGACCCCTGCTGTAAACCGCGCGCTCGGCCGGCAAATCACGCAAGCCGTTGACTTAGTTGGCATTTCCGGAATATCATGCTGGGTTCCGGTATTCGGTGGGCCGAGTCGCGTTCGACAGTTCGCACCCGATTCGCCGGTTCGGAAGTCAACTGTGCGTCGATTCTCGCTTTGCCCGAAATCGGCGTGCAGATTTTGTTCAATTTCAGGAATAAACAATGCCAACCATCAACCAACTGGTTCGCAAAGGCCGTCAGTCGGAAACGACGAAGAGCAAGAGCCCGGCCCTGCAGGACTGCCCCCAGCGTCGCGGCGTGTGCACCCGTGTGTACACGACGACGCCGAAGAAGCCTAACTCGGCACTCCGTAAGGTCGCCAAGGTTCGTCTGACGAACGGCTTCGAAGTGATTTCGTACATCGGCGGTGAAGGCCACAACCTGCAGGAGCACTCGGTTGTGCTGATCCGCGGCGGCCGTGTGAAGGACTTGCCGGGTGTGCGTTACCACATGGTTCGCGGCTCGCTGGATACCCAGGGCGTCAAGGACCGTAAGCAAGCGCGTTCGAAGTACGGCGCGAAGCGTGCAAAGGCTGCCAAGTAAGCAGTTTTTGATCAGGGATCGCCGCAGGGCGGTCAAGGCGGGAGTGCCGGATTGCCGGTGCTGTCGAGTAAGTGGTCACCCGGCCAAGCTGGTTAGTCGTGAAGATGTGATCGGGTTTGTTGGTGGCCGCGGAGCTGAATCCAGCTCCAACTGAACAAGTAAAGGAAGAATCATGCCGCGTCGTCGCGAAGTCCCCAAGCGGGAAGTGTTGCCGGATCCGAAGTTCGGTAACGTTGATGTTGCCAAGTTCATGAACATGCTGATGCTGTCCGGCAAGAAGTCGGTCGCAGAGCGCATCGTTTATGGCGCATTCGAACAAATCCAGACCAAGGGTGGCAAGGACCCGCTGGAAGTGTTCACGGTTGCGCTCAACAACGTGAAGCCGGTGGTCGAAGTGAAGAGCCGTCGCGTTGGTGGTGCCAACTATCAAGTTCCGGTCGAAGTGCGCCCGTCGCGTCGTATGGCATTGGCGATGCGCTGGCTGCGTGAGGCTGCGAAGAAGCGCAGCGAGAAGTCGATGGCCCTGCGCCTGGCAGGTGAACTCTCCGAGGCGGCCGAAGGCCGTGGCGGCGCGATGAAGAAGCGCGACGAAGTTCACCGCATGGCAGAAGCCAACCGCGCGTTCTCGCATTTCCGTTTCTAAGCGCCTGGCTGGGCTGTTTGCGGAAATAAATTCCGGGCGGGTGCGCTTTTCAGGCGCCTCGCCCGTTTGTGTTGAGGCGTGATGCGGCAGGGCTGCATCACGTCATCCCAGTAGAGGATCAAAGTGGCTCGCAAGACTCCTATCGAGCGCTACCGCAATATCGGTATTAGCGCTCACATCGACGCCGGCAAAACGACGACGACCGAGCGCATTCTGTTTTACACCGGTGTGAACCACAAGATCGGTGAAGTCCACGACGGCGCAGCCACGATGGACTGGATGGAGCAGGAACAGGAACGTGGCATCACGATCACGTCCGCTGCTACCACGGCCTTCTGGAAGGGCATGGGCGGCAACTATCCGGAACACCGCATCAACATCATCGACACCCCGGGCCACGTCGACTTCACGATCGAAGTGGAGCGCTCGATGCGCGTGCTCGACGGCGCGTGCATGGTGTACTGCGCAGTGGGCGGCGTGCAGCCGCAGTCGGAAACGGTGTGGCGCCAGGCGAACAAGTACAAGGTGCCGCGTCTCGCGTTCGTCAACAAGATGGACCGTACCGGCGCGAACTTCTTCAAGGTCTACGACCAGCTCCGTCTGCGCCTGAAGGCGAACCCGGTTCCGGTCGTGGTGCCGATCGGCTCGGAAGAAAACTTCAAGGGCGTGGTCGACCTGATCAAGATGAAGGCGATCATTTGGGACGAAGCGTCGCAAGGCACGAAGTTCGACTACGTCGACATCCCGGCCGAGCTCGCGGAAACCTGCAAGGAATGGCGCGAAAAGATGGTCGAAGTGGCTGCCGAAGCCAGCGAAGACCTGATGAACAAGTACCTGGAAGAAGGCGATCTGCCGGAAGCCGACATCGTCAAGGCGCTGCGTGATCGTACGATCGCATGCGAAATCCAGCCGATGCTGTGCGGTACCGCGTTCAAGAACAAGGGCGTGCAGCGTATGCTCGACGCCGTGATCGACTTCCTGCCGTCGCCGGTCGACATCCCGCCGGTCAAGGGCGAGCTCGAAAACGGTGAAGAAGCCGAGCGCAAGGCGTCGGACGAGGAGAAGTTCTCGTCGCTCGCGTTCAAGATCATGACCGACCCGTTCGTCGGCCAGCTGATCTTCTTCCGTGTGTACTCGGGCGTCGTCAATTCGGGCGACACGCTGCTGAACTCGACCAAGGGCAAGAAGGAACGCCTCGGCCGTATTCTGCAGATGCACGCGAACCAGCGTGAAGAAATCAAGGAAGTCCGCGCAGGCGACATCGCCGCAGCGGTCGGCCTGAAGGAAGCGACCACGGGCGACACGCTGTGCGACCCGGCGAACCCGATCGTTCTCGAACGCATGGTGTTCCCGGAGCCGGTGATTTCGCAGGCAGTCGAGCCGAAGACCAAGGCCGACCAGGAAAAGATGGGCCTCGCGCTGAACCGTCTGGCTCAGGAAGACCCGTCGTTCCGCGTGCAGACCGACGAAGAGTCCGGCCAGACCATCATTTCGGGCATGGGCGAGCTCCACCTCGAAATTCTGGTCGACCGGATGAAGCGTGAATTCGGCGTGGAAGCGACCGTCGGCAAGCCGCAGGTTGCGTACCGCGAAACGATCCGTTCGACGGCGAAGGATGTCGACGGCAAGTTCGTCAAGCAGTCGGGTGGTCGCGGCCAGTACGGTCACGCGGTCATCACGCTCGAGCCGAACGAACAAGGCAAGGGCTACGAGTTCTTCGACGAGATCAAGGGTGGTGTGATTCCGCGCGAATACATCCCGGCGGTCGACAAGGGTATCCAGGACACGCTGAAGTCGGGCGTGCTGGCTGGCTTCCCGGTCGTCGACGTGAAGGTTCACCTGACGTTCGGTTCGTACCACGACGTTGACTCGAACGAAAACGCGTTCCGCATGGCCGGTTCGATGGCGTTCAAGGAAGCGATGCGCAAGGCGAACCCGGTCGTCCTCGAGCCGATGATGGCTGTCGAAGTCGAGACGCCGGAAGACTACATGGGCAACGTGATGGGCGACCTGTCGGGCCGTCGCGGTATCGTCCAGGGCATGGAAGACATGGTCGGCGGCGGCAAGATCGTGCGCGCCGAAGTGCCGCTGTCGGAAATGTTCGGTTACTCGACGTCGCTGCGTTCGCTGACGCAAGGTCGTGCAACGTACACGATGGAGTTCAAGCACTACGCTGAAGCTCCGCGCAACGTTGCCGAAGCGATCATCAGCGCGAAGTCGAAGTAAATCTGCAGCTACCAACCGATAATTTTTGAAAGAAGAGAATCATGGCAAAAGGTAAATTTGAGCGGACCAAGCCGCACGTGAACGTTGGTACGATTGGTCACGTTGACCACGGCAAGACGACGCTGACGGCAGCGATCACGACGGTTCTGACGAAGAAGTTCGGCGGCGAAGCGAAGGCATACGACCAGATCGACGCGGCACCGGAAGAAAAGGCGCGCGGCATCACGATCAACACGGCACACGTCGAGTACGAAACGGCTAACCGCCACTACGCACACGTCGACTGCCCGGGCCACGCTGACTATGTGAAGAACATGATCACGGGCGCAGCGCAGATGGACGGCGCGATCCTGGTTTGCTCGGCAGCAGACGGCCCGATGCCGCAAACGCGTGAGCACATCCTGCTGGCGCGTCAGGTTGGCGTTCCGTACATCATCGTGTTCCTGAACAAGTGCGACATGGTGGACGACGCAGAACTGCTCGAGCTGGTCGAGATGGAGGTTCGCGAGCTCCTGTCGAAGTACGACTTCCCGGGCGACGACACGCCGATCGTGAAGGGTTCGGCAAAGCTGGCGCTGGAAGGCGACACGGGCGAGCTGGGCGAAGTGGCGATCATGAGCCTGGCCGACGCGCTGGACACGTACATCCCGACGCCGGAGCGTGCAGTTGACGGCGCGTTCCTGATGCCGGTGGAAGACGTGTTCTCGATCTCGGGCCGCGGTACGGTGGTGACGGGTCGCGTCGAGCGCGGCATCGTGAAGGTCGGCGAGGAAATCGAAATCGTCGGTATCAAGCCGACGGTGAAGACGACCTGCACGGGCGTTGAAATGTTCCGCAAGCTGCTGGACCAAGGTCAGGCGGGCGACAACGTCGGTATCCTGCTGCGCGGCACGAAGCGTGAAGACGTGGAGCGCGGCCAGGTTCTGGCGAAGCCGGGTTCGATCACGCCGCACACGCACTTCACGGCTGAAGTGTACGTGCTGAGCAAGGACGAAGGCGGCCGTCACACGCCGTTCTTCAACAACTACCGTCCGCAGTTCTACTTCCGTACGACGGACGTGACGGGCTCGATCGAGCTGCCGAAGGACAAGGAAATGGTGATGCCGGGCGACAACGTGTCGATCACGGTGAAGCTGATCGCTCCGATCGCGATGGAAGAAGGTCTGCGCTTCGCGATCCGCGAAGGCGGCCGTACCGTCGGCGCCGGCGTCGTCGCCAAGATCATCGAGTAAGATCGACGATCCGCGGATCCCGACGGGGTCCGCGATTGCACGGTAAGCAGCTGTGTACCGTCGAAACCGGGTGTCCAGTTCGATCTGGCACCCGGTTTTTCTTTGTGGCGTGCGAATCGCTCTATTGACAAACGCCCACAACCGCGAATTTTCGTGTAGAATCGCGGGCTTAGCAGTGGAAGTCCTGTCCGGAACCTGATGCTTCGCTCCCCGCAGGCGTCATGTTTCACGTTCTTTTAGTGTCCGGCGATGCAACATCGCCTCGCTCTTTTCAAGGAATTGTCATGCAGCAACAGAAAATCCGCATTCGCCTGAAGGCATTCGACTATCGTCTGATCGATCAATCGGCTGCCGAAATCGTCGATACCGCGAAGCGGACTGGCGCAATCGTCCGTGGCCCGGTGCCGCTGCCGACGCGCATTCAGCGTTTTGACATCCTGCGTTCGCCGCACGTCAACAAGACGTCGCGCGATCAGCTCGAAATCCGCACCCACCAGCGCCTGATGGACATCGTCGACCCGACGGACAAGACCGTTGACGCGCTGATGAAGCTCGACCTGCCGGCTGGTGTCGACGTGGAAATCAAGCTGCAGTAAGGCTTCCAGCGCCGGTCGGCATGCCGGGCGGCGCTAAGTCTTTGTATTGCTTGCGGAAATCGAGAAGTCGGGCTATACTGCTTGGCTTTTCGCGTATTCGCGTAAAAAAGTTGGGCCTTGCGTGCCCGGCATTTTGTAAATCAGCCCCGACCAATCGCAGTCGGGAATGGAGAAAATGATGAGCCTTGGACTCGTAGGTCGCAAGGTTGGCATGACCCGTATCTTCACGGCTGAAGGGGATTCGATTCCCGTCACCGTGCTGGACGTGTCGGACAACCGCGTGACGCAGATCAAGACTGTTGAAACCGACGGCTACACGGCCGTGCAGGTTGCATTCGGCTCCCGCCGCGCATCGCGCGTGACGAAGCCGCTGGCAGGTCATCTCGCCAAAGCCGGTGTCGAAGCCGGTGAAATCCTCAAGGAATTCCGCATTGACGCGGCCAAGGCAGCCGAGCTGTCGAATGGCGCCGTGGTCGGTGCAGATCTTTTCGAAGTGGGCCAGAAGGTCGACGTGCAAGGCGTGTCGATCGGTAAGGGCTACGCCGGTACGATCAAGCGTTACAACTTCTCCTCCGGCCGTGCCACGCACGGTAACTCGCGCTCGCACAACGTGCCGGGCTCGATCGGTATGGCGCAGGATCCGGGTCGTGTTTTCCCGGGTAAACGCATGACGGGTCACATGGGTGACGTGACGGTGACGGTGCAGAACCTCGAAATCGCCCGTATCGACGCAGAGCGCAAGCTGCTGCTCGTGAAGGGTGCGATTCCGGGCGCGAAGGGCGGCAAGGTCTTCGTGACGCCGGCCGTCAAGACCAAGGGGGCGAAATAATGGAACTCAAGCTCCTGAACGAAAATGGTCAGGAAGGTGCAGTGGTCAACGCATCGGACGTCGTGTTCGGTCGTGACTACAACGAAGCGCTGATCCACCAGGTCGTCGTCGCTTACCAGGCGAATGCTCGCCAGGGTAACCGCGCACAGAAGGACCGTGAGCAAGTCAAGCACACGACCAAGAAGCCGTGGCGCCAGAAGGGTACGGGCCGCGCTCGTGCCGGTATGTCGTCGAGCCCGCTGTGGCGTGGCGGTGGTCGTATCTTCCCGAATTCGCCGGAAGAAAACTTCTCGCACAAGGTCAACAAGAAGATGCATCGCGCAGGTCTCTGCTCGATCTTCTCGCAGCTGGCCCGTGAAGGCCGTCTGTCGGTCGTCGAGGACATCATCCTCGAAGCGCCGAAGACCAAGCTGCTGGCCGACAAATTCAAGACCATGGGTCTCGACTCCGTTCTGATCATCACGGACACGGTCGACGAGAACCTGTACCTGGCTTCGCGCAACCTGCCGCACGTGGCGATTGTCGAGCCGCGCTACGCTGACCCGCTGTCGCTGATCTACTTCAAGAAAGTGCTGGTCACGAAGGCTGCGGTCGCCCAGATCGAGGAGTTGCTGTCATGAGCGAGATTCGCAAGAACGATCATCGTTTGATGCAGGTCCTGCTCGCACCGGTGATCTCGGAAAAGGCCACGCTGGTTGCCGACAAGAACGAGCAAGTCGTGTTCGAAGTCGCACCGGATGCCACGAAGCAGGAAGTGAAGGCGGCTGTCGAGCTGCTGTTCAAGGTTGAAGTTGATTCGGTCAACGTGCTGGTTCAGAAGGGCAAGCAAAAGCGCTTCGGTCGTTCGATGGGCCGCCGCAAGGACGTGAAGAAGGCGTACGTTTGCCTGAAGCCCGGCCAGGAAATCAACTTTGAAGCGGAGGCCAAGTAATCATGGCAATCGTTAAAGTTAAGCCGACATCGCCGGGTCGCCGCGCGATGGTCAAGGTGGTCAACAAGAACCTGCACCAGGGCAAGCCGTTCGCGGCACTGCTCGACTCGCAGAGCTCGACTGCCGGCCGTAACAACAACGGTCGTATCACCACGCGTCACAAGGGTGGTGGTCACAAGCAGCACTACCGTATCGTCGATTTCCGTCGCACGAAGGATGGCATCCCGGCAAAGGTCGAACGTCTCGAGTACGACCCGAACCGCAGCGCGAACATCGCGCTGGTGCTCTACGCAGACGGCGAACGTCGCTACATCATCGCCCCGAAGGGCCTGACCGTCGGCCAACAGCTGATGTCGGGTTCGGAAGCGCCGATCCGTGCAGGCAACACGCTGCCGATCCGCAACATTCCGGTCGGTACGACGATCCACTGCATCGAGATGCTGCCGGGCAAGGGCGCGCAAATGGCGCGTTCGGCTGGCACGTCGGCCATGCTGCTGGCACGTGAAGGCGTCTACGCGCAGGTTCGTCTGCGTTCGGGCGAAATCCGCCGCGTGCACATCGAGTGCCGTGCAACGATCGGTGAAGTCGGCAACGAAGAGCATAGCCTGCGCCAGATCGGCAAGGCTGGCGCGAACCGCTGGCGCGGTATCCGCCCGACGGTGCGTGGCGTTGCGATGAACCCGGTCGATCACCCGCACGGTGGTGGTGAGGGCAAGACGGCTGCAGGTCGCGACCCGGTGAGCCCGTGGGGTACGCCGGCTAAGGGTTACCGCACCCGCAGCAACAAGCGCACGACGACGATGATCGTCCAGCGCCGTCACAAGCGTTAAGGAGTAGGCAATGGCACGTTCTGTTAAAAAAGGTCCGTTCTGCGACGCCCATTTGCTGAAGAAAGTTGAGGCGGCTGCAGCTTCGCGCGACAAAAAGCCGATCAAGACCTGGTCGCGTCGCTCGACGATTCTGCCGGATTTCATCGGCCTGACGATCGCTGTTCACAACGGCCGTCAACACGTTCCGGTGTACATCTCGGAAAACATGGTCGGCCACAAGCTTGGCGAGTTCGCACTGACCCGTACGTTCAAGGGTCACGCAGCCGACAAGAAGGCCAAGAAATAAGGGGCAATCAAGATGGAAGTGAAAGCAATTCATCGCGGTGCCCGCATCTCGGCGCAGAAAACGCGCCTTGTGGCTGACCAGATCCGCGGTTTGCCGGTCGACAAGGCGCTGAACGTTCTGACGTTCTCGCCGAAGAAGGCGGCTGGCATCGTGAAGAAGGTTGTGCTGTCGGCAATCGCGAATGCGGAGCACAACGAAGGCGCTGATATCGACGAGCTCAAGATCAAGAGCATCTACGTCGACAAGGCTGCATCGCTCAAGCGTTTCACTGCGCGCGCCAAGGGCCGCGGTAACCGCATCGAGAAGCAATCCTGTCACATCACTGTGACGGTCGGGAATTAAGGAGCCATACGATGGGACAGAAAATTCATCCGACTGGCTTCCGCCTGGCTGTCAGCCGCAATTGGGCTTCGCGTTGGTACGCGAACAACAACAATTTCGCGGCGATGCTGCAGGAAGACATCGGTGTTCGTGAGTACCTGAAGAAGAAGCTGAAGAACGCTTCGGTCGGTCGGGTCGTCATCGAGCGTCCGGCGAAGAACGCGCGCATCACGATTTACAGCTCGCGTCCGGGCGTGGTCATCGGCAAGAAGGGCGAGGATATCGAACAGCTGAAGACGGAACTGCAACGCCGCATGGGCGTGCCGGTTCACGTCAACATCGAAGAAATCCGCAAGCCGGAAACCGATGCTCAGCTGATCGCTGACTCGATCACGCAACAGCTCGAGCGCCGGATCATGTTCCGTCGCGCGATGAAGCGTGCGATGCAGAACGCGATGCGTCTGGGTGCCCAAGGCATCAAGATCATGAGCGCAGGCCGTCTGAACGGTATCGAAATCGCTCGTACGGAGTGGTATCGCGAAGGTCGCGTGCCGCTTCACACGCTGCGTGCTGATATCGACTACGCGACTTCGGAAGCGAAGACGACTTACGGGATCATCGGCGTCAAGGTGTGGGTTTACAAGGGCGATACGCTCGGCCGCAACGACGCACCGGTGGTGGAAGAAGTAGCCGAAGACAAGCGTCCGCGTCGCAATGCGCGTCCGGGCGACCGTCGTCCGCGCCGTGACGGCGAAGGCGGCGCTCCGGGTGCTCGTCGTGGCGCACCGCGCCGTGGCGCCGGCAAGCCCGAAGACGGCAAGACTGGAGAATAACGATGCTGCAACCGAAACGCAGAAAGTATCGTAAAGAGCAGAAGGGTCGTAACACCGGCAAGGCGACGCGCGGCAACGCAGTGTCGTTCGGTGAATTCGGCCTGAAGGCGATCGGTCGCGGTCGTTTGACCGCACGTCAGATTGAAGCGGCGCGTCGTGCAATGACGCGTCACATCAAGCGTGGCGGCCGCATCTGGATCCGGATCTTCCCGGACAAGCCGATTTCGCAGAAGCCGGCCGAAGTGCGTATGGGTAACGGTAAGGGTAACCCGGAGTACTACGTCGCCGAGATTCAGCCGGGCAAGATGCTCTATGAAATGGACGGCGTAACCGAAGAACTGGCACGCGAAGCGTTCCGTCTGGCCGCAGCCAAGCTGCCGCTGAAGACGGCATTCATCGTGCGCCAGCTCGGCGCCTAAGGAGAAAACATGAAGGCTTCCGAACTTCTCCAGAAAGACCAGGCCGCGCTCAACAAGGAGCTGGCGGACCTGCTGAAGGCGCAATTCGGCCTGCGCATGCAACTCGCGACCCAGCAGCTCACGAACACGAGCCAGCTGAAGAAGGTTCGTCGCGACATCGCACGTGTGCGGACCGTCATGACTCAGAAGGCGAACCAGAAATGAACGATAGCGTGAAAACCTCGCTGAAGCGGACGCTGGTCGGTCGGGTCGTCAGCAACAAGATGGACAAGACCGTCACCGTGCTGATTGAGCACCGCGTCAAGCATCCGATCTACGGCAAGTATGTCGTGCGCTCGAAGAAGTACCACGCGCATGATGAAGCGAACACCTACAACGAAGGCGATCTCGTCGAAATCCAGGAAACGCGTCCTGTTTCGAAGACGAAGGCCTGGACGGTGTCGCGCCTCGTCGAAGCCGCTCGCGTCATCTAAGCGGGCAGCGCAGTAGGCAGTAACGGGCACTTCGTCACGAAGTGCTTGAAATCGCAAAGTTTTTGCTTGCGGGACCAGGATTATTTGTTATAATCCTGGTCTTCCCTCTTTATGGGAGCCCCGTCGCGGGCGAAGTTGGTGGGGGAAGCGGACTGGCGCCTGCCTGTCCGAAAGATTCACCGAATTGCGATGGCGGGTTTCGTTTGCCGTCGCTGCTGTTCCAACCCAAGCAGCCGATTGGCTGACGGGACCAAGACTGACCGAATGCATCATGGTGGTGCATCCGGATTAAGTTGGGAAAGACAAACCATGATCCAGACCGAATCTCGGCTCGAAGTAGCCGACAACACGGGTGCACGTGAAGTCCTGTGCATCAAGGTGCTCGGCGGCTCGAAGCGTCGTTATGCCGGCATTGGCGACATCATCAAGGTGAGCGTCAAAGAGGCAACGCCGCGCGGGCGCGTGAAGAAAGGCGAAATCTACAACGCCGTGGTGGTTCGCACCGCCAAGGGCGTGCGCCGTCAAGACGGCTCGCTGATCAAGTTCGACGGCAACGCCGCTGTGCTTTTGAATAACAAGCTCGAGCCGATCGGCACCCGTATCTTCGGGCCGGTGACGCGTGAGCTGCGTAGCGAACGATTCATGAAGATCGTTTCGCTGGCGCCGGAAGTGCTGTAAGGAGTCGCGATGAACAAGATTCGCAAAGGTGACGAAGTCATCGTCGTCACTGGCAAGGACAAGGGCAAGCGCGGCGTCGTGCTGGCTGTCGGTGCTGAACATGTGACGGTTGAAGGTATCAACCTCGTCAAGAAGCATGTGAAGCCGAACCCGATGAAGGGTACGACGGGCGGCGTGGAAGCGAAGACGATGCCCCTGCATATTTCGAACGTCGCACTGGTCGACGCGAATGGCAAGGCGTCGCGTGTTGGCATCAAGGTCGAGGAAGGCAAGAAGGTTCGCTTCCTGAAGACGACCGGTGCCGTACTGAGCGCCTGACGCAGCGGAGTAAAAAATGGCTCGTTTTCAAGAGTTTTACAAAGAAAAGGTTGTGCCCGGCCTGATCGAGAAGTTCGGTTACAAGTCGGTCATGGAAGTGCCGCGCATCACCAAGATCACGCTGAACATGGGTCTTGGCGAAGCGATCGCTGACAAGAAGATCATCGAGAACGCCGTTGGCGACCTCACGAAGATCGCCGGCCAGAAGCCGGTCGTCACGAAGGCTCGCAAGGCAATCGCAGGCTTCAAGATCCGCCAGGGTTATCCCATCGGCGCGATGGTGACGCTGCGTGGCCAGGCGATGTACGAATTCCTCGACCGTTTCGTGACGGTTGCCCTGCCCCGCGTGCGTGACTTCCGCGGTGTGTCGGGTCGTGCTTTCGATGGCCGTGGCAACTACAACATCGGTGTGAAAGAGCAGATCATTTTCCCCGAAATCGATTACGACAAGATCGACGCACTGCGTGGGCTGAACATCAGCATCACGACGACTGCGAAGACCGACGACGAAGCAAAGGCTCTGCTCGCCAGCTTCAAGTTCCCGTTCAGAAACTGAGGTTACCGTGGCTAAACTGGCACTGATCGAACGTGAAAAGAAGCGCGCCCGCCTGGTCGCGAAGTTCGCAGCAAAGCGCGAAGCGCTGAAGGCGATCGTCGAAGACCAAAGCAAGTCGGAAGAAGAGCGCTACGAAGCACGCCTGGAGCTGCAGCAACTGCCCCGCAACGCAAACCCGACCCGCCAGCGTAACCGTTGCGCGATCACGGGCCGTCCGCGTGGCACGTTCCGTAAATTCGGCCTCGCGCGTAACAAGATTCGTGAAATCGCATTCCGTGGCGAGATTCCTGGCCTGACCAAGGCGAGCTGGTAATAGGAGAAACGTAAATGAGCATGAGTGATCCTATCGCCGATATGCTGACTCGCATCCGCAACGCGCAGATGGTCGAGAAGGTATCGGTCGCGATGCCCTCGTCGAAGGTCAAGGTTGCAATCGCGCAAGTCCTGAAGGACGAAGGCTATATCGACGATTTCGCCGTGAAGGCGGAAGGTGCGAAGTCCGAACTGAATATCGCGCTGAAGTACTACGCAGGTCGCCCGGTCATCGAACGCCTCGAGCGCGTGTCGAAGCCTGGTCTGCGCGTGTACCGCGGCCGCAACGACATTCCGCAGGTCATGAATGGCCTCGGTGTGGCAATCGTGTCGACGCCGAAGGGCGTGATGACCGACCGCAAGGCGCGCGCTACCGGCGTCGGCGGCGAAGTCATCTGCTACGTCGCTTAAAGCCGAGGAGAGAGAAACATGTCTCGAGTAGGTAAGAGCCCGATCGCGCTGCAAGGCGCGGAAGTCAAGCTGGCCGACGGTGCAATCACCGTCAAGGGTCCGCTGGGCACCATCACGCAAGCGATCAATCCGCTCGTGAACGTGGCGAACAACGACGGCACGCTGAATCTGTCGCCGGTCGACGAAAGCCGCGAAGCAAATGCACTGTCGGGCACGATGCGCGCGATCATCGCGAATGCCGTGCACGGCGTGACCAAGGGTTTCGAGCGCAAGCTGACGCTGGTTGGCGTTGGTTACCGTGCGCAAGCGCAAGGCGACAAGCTGAACCTGTCGCTGGGTTTCTCGCACCCGGTGGTGCACCAGATGCCGGAAGGCGTCAAGGCTGAAACCCCGACGCAAACCGAAATCGTGATCAAGGGGATCAACAAGCAACAAGTCGGTCAAGTGGCTGCGGAAGTCCGCGGTTACCGTCCGCCGGAGCCCTACAAGGGCAAGGGCGTGCGTTATGCCGACGAGGTTGTGATCCTCAAAGAAACGAAGAAGAAGTAAGGGTGCGCAATCATGGATAAGACTCAATCTCGCCTGCGCCGCGCTCGCCAGACGCGTATCAAGATCGCTGAGCTGCAGGTCGCGCGTCTCGCCGTGCATCGCACGAACACGCACATCTACGCTCAAGTGTTCTCGCCCTGCGGCACCAAGGTGCTCGCCAGCGCGTCGACGCTCGAGGCAGAAGTGCGTGCAGAACTGGCCGACAAGTCGGGCAAGGGCGGCAACGTCAATGCCGCGACGCTGATCGGCAAGCGTATTGCCGAAAAGGCAAAGGCTGCCGGCATCGAATCCGTCGCCTTCGACCGCTCGGGCTTCCGCTACCACGGCCGCGTCAAGGCGCTGGCTGAGGCAGCTCGCGAAGCTGGGCTCAAGTTCTAAGGAAGGAATTCGTCATGGCAAAGATGCAAGCGAAAGTTCAGGCTGACGAGCGCGACGACGGCCTTCGCGAAAAGATGATTTCGGTCAATCGCGTGACCAAGGTCGTGAAGGGTGGCCGTATTCTCGGCTTCGCCGCACTGACCGTGGTTGGCGACGGTGATGGCCGCATCGGTATGGGCAAGGGCAAGGCGAAGGAAGTGCCGGTCGCTGTCCAGAAGGCAATGGAACAAGCTCGCCGCAACATGTTCAAGGTG
The DNA here is from genome assembly GCF_017815075.1 of Burkholderia sp. AcTa6-5. Lineage (NCBI taxonomy): Bacteria > Pseudomonadati > Pseudomonadota > Betaproteobacteria > Burkholderiales > Burkholderiaceae > Burkholderia > Burkholderia sp. AcTa6-5. Next base: position 31,211 of record NZ_JAGIQE010000039.1, read on the forward strand.
CCGCTCAAGAACGGCACGCTGCAGCACGAAGTGCACGGCAAGCACGGCGCATCCGCTGTCCTCCTCGCTCCGGCGAAGGCAGGTACGGGCGTGATCGCCGGCGGCCCGATGCGCGCAGTGTTCGACGTGATGGGCGTTCAGAACGTCGTGGCGAAGAGCCACGGTTCGACGAACCCGTACAACCTCGTTCGCGCCACGCTGGACGGCCTGCGCAAGCAGTCGACCCCGGCAGACATCGCGGCGAAGCGCGGCAAGTCCGTCGAAGATATTTTGGGCTAAGCCCGGGTGGTCACCATGTCTGAAAAAACTGTCAAGGTTCAGCTCGTGAAGAGCCTGATCGGGACCCGCGAATCGCACCGCGCGACCGTGCGTGGCCTGGGCCTGCGCCGACTCAACTCGGTTAGCGAGCTGCAGGACACGCCGGCGGTCCGCGGCATGATCAACAAGGTCTCGTACCTCGTTAAGGTCATCGCGTAAGCGGCCCTACGGATCAAGGAGTTGATATGGAATTGAATAACCTGAAGCCGGCAGCTGGCGCCAAGCACGCCAAGCGTCGCGTCGGTCGTGGCATCGGTTCGGGCCTCGGCAAGACGGCTGGCCGTGGTCACAAGGGTCAGAAATCGCGTTCGGGCGGCTTCCACAAAGTCGGTTTCGAAGGCGGTCAGATGCCGCTGCAACGTCGTCTGCCGAAGCGCGGCTTCACGTCGCTGACGAAGGAATTCGTCGGTGAAGTGCGCCTGGGCGACCTCGAGAAGCTGCCGGTCGACGAGATCGATCTGCTCGCACTGAAGCAAGCCGGCCTGGTCGGCGAGCTGACGAAGAGCGCAAAGATCATCGCGACGGGCGAACTGAAGCGCAAGATCGTCGTGAAGGGTCTCGGTGCCACCAAGGGTGCGCGCGCTGCGATCGAAGCGGCTGGCGGTTCGTTCGCCGAGTGACACGCGTAGCGCGTCGTCACTTGCATTCATCGGAGAAGGTACTTGGCTAACAGCCCGAGTCTTGCAAAACCCGGTCGAAGCACGGCGAAATTCGGCGATCTGCGCCGGCGAGCGATGTTCCTGCTCCTGGCGCTGATCGTCTATCGCATCGGCGCGCACATTCCCGTGCCGGGCATCGATCCGGATCAACTGGCCAAGCTGTTCCAGAGCCAGGCGGGCGGCATCCTGGGCATGTTCAACATGTTCTCGGGTGGCGCACTTTCCCGCTTCACGATCTTTGCGCTGGGGATCATGCCGTACATCTCGGCGTCGATCATCATGCAGTTGCTGGCGATCGTTTCGCCGCAGCTCGAGGCGCTGAAGAAGGAAGGGCAGGCAGGGCAACGGAAGATCACGCAGTACACGCGGTATTTCACCGTGGTGCTCGCGACCTTCCAGGCATTCGGTATCGCGGCCGCGCTGGAAAACCAGCCGGGCCTCGTCACCGATCCCGGCACGCTGTTCCGTCTGACGACGGTCGTGACGCTGGTGACGGGCACGATGTTCCTGATGTGGCTCGGCGAGCAGATTACCGAGCGTGGTCTGGGCAACGGTATCTCGATCATCATCTTCGGCGGGATCGCAGCAGGGTTCCCGAATGCCGTGGGCGGGTTGTTCGAGCTGGTGCGTACGGGTTCGATGAGCATCATTTCGGCGATCATCATCGTCGTTCTGATCGCCGCGGTGACTTACCTGGTCGTGTTCATCGAACGCGGTCAGCGCAAGATCCTCGTGAACTACGCGAAGCGCCAGGTCGGCAACAAGATCTACGGTGGGCAGTCGTCGCATCTGCCGCTGAAGCTGAACATGTCGGGCGTGATTCCGCCGATCTTTGCATCGTCGATCATTCTGTTCCCGGCAACGATTCTCGGCTGGTTCAGTACCGGTCAGCCGACGGGAAGCTGGATTTCCAATACGTTGCATAACGTTGCGGAAGCGCTGAAGCCGGGCCAGCCGGTCTATGTGCTGCTGTACACGCTGGCAATCGTGTTTTTCTGCTTCTTCTACACCGCACTGGTGTTCAACAGCAGGGAGACCGCGGACAACCTGAAGAAGAGCGGCGCGTTTGTTCCGGGCATCCGTCCGGGCGATCAGACCGCACGATATATCGACCGCATCCTCACGCGTCTGACGCTGGCCGGTGCGATCTACATCGTCTTCGTGTGTCTGCTGCCGGAATTCCTGGTGCTGCGCTGGAACGTGCCGTTTTATTTTGGTGGAACGTCGCTGCTGATCATTGTCGTCGTCACGATGGACTTTATGGCGCAGGTGCAGTCGTACGTTATGTCGCAACAGTATGAGTCTCTGCTCAAGAAGGCAAACTTCAAGGGCGGCAACATCCCGATGCGTTGAAAGGACTATGGCCAAAGACGATGTAATCCAGATGCAGGGCGAGGTGATTGAAAACCTCCCGAATGCGACCTTCCGTGTGAAGCTGGAAAACGGCCATGTCGTGTTGGGGCATATTTCCGGAAAGATGCGGATGCACTACATCCGCATTCTGCCCGGCGACAAGGTGACGGTTGAGTTGACGCCTTACGATCTGTCTCGTGCGCGGATCGTGTTCCGGGCGAAGTGATTTGAAAAAAGGGTATTATCATGAAAGTGATGGCATCGGTTAAGCGCATTTGCCGCAATTGCAAGATCATCAAGCGCAAAGGCGTCGTTCGCGTGATCTGCAGCTCGGATCCGCGCCACAAGCAGCGCCAAGGCTGACCGCGCGTTTGTTTGCGCTTTTTGTTTGAGGAAAAACAATGGCTCGTATCGCAGGGGTTAACATCCCGAATCACCAGCACACCGAGATCGGCCTGACGGCTATCTTTGGTGTCGGCCGCACCCGTTCGCGCAGCATCTGCGTGGCAGCTGGCGTCGATTTTTCGAAGAAGGTCAAGGATCTGACCGACGCAGACCTGGAAAAGCTGCGTGAAGAAGTGGGCAAGTTTGTCGTCGAAGGCGATCTGCGCCGTGAAGTGACGATGAACATCAAGCGCCTGATGGACCTCGGTTGCTACCGTGGCGTCCGTCATCGCAAGGGCCTGCCGATGCGCGGTCAGCGTACGCGTACGAACGCACGTACCCGCAAGGGTCCGCGTCGTGCAGCGCAAGCGCTGAAGAAGTAAGCGGAACTGACAGTTACAGGAAAACGTAATGGCTAAGGCTTCGAACACCGCGGCGCAACGCGTTCGCAAGAAGGTTAAGAAGAACGTCGCTGAAGGCGTGGTTCACGTTCACGCGTCGTTCAACAACACGATCATCACGATCACCGATCGCCAAGGCAACGCTCTGGCATGGGCGACGTCGGGCGGCCAGGGCTTCAAGGGCTCGCGCAAATCGACGCCGTTCGCCGCTCAGGTCGCAGCTGAATCGGCTGGCCGCGTCGCGATGGAATATGGCGTGAAGAATCTGGAAGTGCGGATCAAGGGCCCGGGCCCGGGTCGCGAGTCGGCAGTGCGTGCACTGCACGGCCTCGGCATCAAGATCACCGCGATTTCGGACGTCACCCCGATTCCGCACAACGGCTGCCGTCCGCCGAAGCGTCGTCGTATCTAAGGATGTGCTGGCACGTTCGTGCTAGCGCATTGCCTGTCGCCGCTCAGCGTCGACGGGCGTTGCTTTTTTGATTGACTAAGCCCACCGTTCGCCCCAAAGGGAGCGGACTAGCGCGGATTTCGATCCGCGTGACTGATTGATAAAGGAATGCAAAGTGGCACGTTATATCGGCCCCAAAGCCAAGCTGTCCCGCCGTGAAGGCACCGACCTGTTCCTGAAGAGCGCGCGCCGCTCGCTCGCCGACAAGTGCAAGCTCGACAGCAAGCCGGGCCAGCACGGCCGTACCTCGGGCGCACGTACGTCCGACTACGGTACGCAGCTGCGCGAAAAGCAGAAGGTCAAGCGTATCTACGGCGTGCTGGAACGTCAGTTCCGTCGCTACTTCGCTGAAGCCGATCGCCGCAAGGGCAACACGGGTGAAAACCTGCTGCAACTGCTCGAGTCGCGCCTCGACAACGTCGTGTATCGCATGGGCTTCGGCTCGACCCGCGCTGAAGCGCGTCAGCTGGTGAGCCACAAGTCGATCACCGTGAACGGCGTCGTCGCAAACGTCCCGTCGCAGCAAGTGAAGGCGGGTGACGTCGTCGCGATCCGCGAAAAGGCGAAGAAGCAGGCGCGTATCGTCGAAGCGCTGTCGCTGGCCGAGCAAGGCGGCATGCCGAGCTGGGTTGCAGTCGACGCGAAGAAGTTCGAAGGCACGTTCAAGCAAATGCCGGAACGCGCTGAAATCGCAGGCGACATCAACGAAAGCCTGATCGTCGAATTGTATTCGCGTTAATCCGATTGACGGCCGAGGTACCCCGATTGCGTTGCGCAAGGAGGGGCCTCGGCTGTTTATTTTCTGGTTGTTACCGGTCAGCCTTATCGGTGTAACGAGCCGAGGGTATTGAAAAGGAAAGCCCATGCAAACCAGTTTGCTGAAACCCAAGATCATCGCCGTGGAATCGCTGGGCGAGAACCACGCGAGGGTGGTCATGGAACCGTTCGAACGCGGTTACGGCCACACCTTGGGCAATGCGCTTCGCCGCGTGCTGCTGTCGTCGATGGTAGGCTACGCGCCGACCGAAGTCACGATCGCAGGCGTGGTGCACGAGTACTCGACGCTGGATGGCGTGCAGGAAGACGTCGTCAACCTGCTGCTGAACCTGAAGGGCGTGGTGTTCAAGCTGCATAACCGTGACGAAGTGACGGTTACGCTGCGCAAGGAAGGTGAAGGCGTCGTGACGGCCGGCGATATCGAGCTGGCGCACGATTGCGAAGTCATCAACCCGAATCACGTGATTGCGCACCTGTCGAAGGGCGGCAAGCTCGACGTTCAGATCAAGATCGAAAAGGGTCGCGGCTATGTGCCCGGCAACGTCCGTCGCTACGGCGAAGACACGGCCAAGATCATCGGCCGCATCGTCCTCGACGCATCGTTCTCGCCGGTTCGCCGCGTGAGCTATGCGGTCGAAAGCGCACGGGTCGAGCAGCGTACCGACCTCGACAAGCTCGTGATGAACATCGAGACGAGCGGCGTGATCACGCCGGAAGAAGCGATCCGCCAGTCGGCCCGCATCCTGGTCGACCAGTTGTCCGTGTTCGCGGCGCTGGAAGGCACGGAAACGGCAGCCGAAGCGCCGTCGCGTGCACCGCAGATCGATCCGATCCTGCTGCGTCCGGTGGACGATCTCGAGCTGACGGTTCGTTCGGCGAACTGCCTGAAGGCCGAGAACATTTACTACATCGGCGATCTGATCCAGCGCACGGAAAACGAGCTGCTGAAGACGCCGAACCTCGGTCGCAAGTCGCTCAACGAGATCAAGGAGGTGCTCGCTTCGCGCGGTCTCACGCTGGGCATGAAGCTCGAAAACTGGCCGCCGGCTGGTCTCGACAAGTAAGCCCGGTTGTTACTGTAGTTGGCAAAGATGCGGATTTTCCTTTAAAATCCGCATCTTGCTTTTTTTCGTTACCGGCCCGTGCACCCATCGAGGCGCGATAGAAGAGCTGGACCAAAACTTTGAATCAAGGAAACTGAAATGCGCCATCGTCATGGTCTGCGGAAACTGAACCGCACGAGCAGCCACCGTCTGGCTATGCTCCGTAACATGTCCAACTCGCTGATCGAGCACGAAGTCATCAAGACGACGCTGCCGAAGGCGAAGGAACTCCGTAAAGTCGTCGAGCCGCTGATCACGCTCGGCAAGAAGCCGTCGCTGGCAAACCGTCGCCTGGCGTTCAACCGCCTGCGCGATCGTGACTCGGTCGCGAAGCTGTTCGACGTGCTCGGTCCGCGTTTCGCGAACCGTCCGGGCGGCTACCTGCGCGTGCTGAAGTTCGGCTTCCGCGTGGGCGACAACGCACCGATGGCACTGGTCGAACTGCTCGACCGTCCGGAAGTCGACGAAACGGAAAACGTGCAAGAAGCTGAATAAGCTTCCGGTACGCAGCAGGATCTGAAAGGGGCCGAGCAATTGCTTGGCCCTTTTTGTTTTTGGGATGCCGGTTGCGGTCGATTGTCGCAGGCTGGTGCCGGCAGCGTTGCGCGGGCTGCGCTACGATACGGGCAACCGGTGCGGTCCCTGGACGGGTAACCGGCGCCGGCAGGCGCCTGCAGACCAGCGAGGAGAGCGGATGATAGTGGTGCTGATGCTGACGACGGTCCCCGATGCGGCGACGGCCGCGGCGCTCGCCGACGGCGCGCTCGACGCGCGGCTTGCCGCGTGCGTGTCGGAGCTCGGTACGATCAAGTCGCGCTATCACTGGCAGGGCAAGGTCGAAACGGCCGACGAGATCCAGTTGCTGTTCAAGACGAGCCCGGTTCGGGCGCTCGAACTGGAGCGATTTATTCTCGCGCATCATCCGTACGAGACGCCTGAAATCGTCTCGTGGCAGACGACGGCATCGGCCGCGTATGGCCAATGGGTGACCAACGAAACTCAACGTTTATTTCATGTTTAACGGTATGGCGCTTTCGGTGCGCGTGCGCGCGCTGCGGTTTCTTGCGGTCCTGTTGTCGTTCGTGCTCGTGCTCGTGCTGAGCGGGCTGTCCGCCGCGCGTGCGGCCGACGATTTCCTCGATCCGTCGGTTGCGTTCAAGTTCAGCGCGAGCGAATCGCCGGGACAGGTGGACGTCCGCTTCAAGATCGCCAACGGCTACTACATGTACCGGGAGCGCTTCGCGTTCGCGGTGAAAAGCGGCCAAGCCACGCTCGGCGAGCCGCAATTCCCGGCCGGCCACGTGAAGTTCGACCAGACGTTCCAGAAGGACGTCGAGACCTACCGCGATGAAGTCGTCGTTCACGTGCCGGTGAAGCAGGCGGCCGGGCCGTTCGAGCTCGCGGTGACGTCGCAAGGGTGTGCGGACGAAGGAATCTGTTATCCGCCGGCCGAGCACGTGATGAAGGTCGATGGCGCCGCGCTCGGCGCCGCGTCGCCGTCCGGCGACACGGCTGCCGCGGGCAGCTGGTTCGACAAGGTCACGAGCGCCGATTTCGCGCAGTCGCTGCTCGAAGGCCACGGCTTCTTCACGATCGTCGCGCTCTATTTCGTCGCGGGTGTCGTGCTGAGCCTGCTGCCGTGTTCGTACCCGATGATTCCGATCGTGTCCGCGATCATCATCGGCCAGGGCACGCGCGCGACGCATGCACGCGGCTTCGCGCTGTCGCTGACCTACGTGGTCGGCATGGCGCTGGTCTACACGGTGCTCGGCATCGCCGCCGCGCTGGTCGGCCAGAGCCTCGGCGCATGGTTGCAGAACCCGTGGGTGCTCGGCGCGTTCGGCGTGCTGCTGAGCGCGTTCGCGGTGTCGCTGATCTCGGGCAAGGACATCGCGCTGCCGGAGCGCTGGCAGAACGGCGCGGCCGAGGCATCGAGCGCGCGCCAGGGCGGCCACTTCGTCGCGGTCGCGGCGATGGGCGCGTTGTCGGCGCTGGTCGTCGGCGCGTGCATGACGGCGCCGCTGTTCGCGGTGCTCGCGTTCATCGCGCACACCGGCAATGCGTGGCTCGGCGGCGCGGCGCTGTTCGCGATGGGGCTGGGCCTCGGCGTGCCGCTGCTGGTCGTCGGCGTCGGAGCGGGGACGGTGCTGCCGCGCGCAGGCGCGTGGATGGACGGCGTGAAGGTGTTCTTCGGCATCGTGCTGCTCGCGGCCGCGCTGTGGATCGTGTGGCCGGTGCTGGCGGGCGGGCTGAAGATGGTGCTCGCGGCGTTGTGGCTGCTGATCGCCGCCGCAGCGCTCGGGTTGTTCACGCCGAATGCCGGCGCCGCGTCGATCTGGCGCCGCCTGGGCCGCGGCGTAGGCGCCGCGCTCGCGATCTGGGCCGCGACGCTGCTCGTCGGCCTGGCTGCGGGCTCGACCGATCCCGTCAAGCCGCTGGCCGTGCTGGCGGCGCGTACGGTGGCGTCCGGCGGCGCGGCGACGGCCGGCGCGGCTGCCGCGCAGGACGGCCCCGCGTTTGCCCCGGTGCGCTCCAGCGGCGAACTCGACGCGCTGCTGAAGACGTCGGGCCGGCCGGTGATGCTGGACTTCTACGCCGACTGGTGCGTGAGCTGCAAGGAGATGGAGCATCTGACCTTCACCGACGCGCGCGTGCAGGCGCGGCTCGCGCAGCTTCACCTCGTGCGCGCGGACGTCACCGCGAACAACCCGGACGATCAGGCGCTGCTCAAGCGCTTCAACCTGTTCGGGCCACCGGGCATCATCTTCTTCGATCGCAATGGCCGCGAGATCGGCCGCGTGGTCGGCTATCAGGCGGCCGACACGTTCCTGCGCAGCCTCGATCGGGCGGCCGTTCCGACGGTATGACGACGGGCGGCTGCGGCGACCGGCGAACGGAAGATCCGCGGCCGGCTGACGGTCGCGATCGACGGTAAACAAAAAACGGCGGAACACCGAGGTGTCCCGCCGTTTTTGCTGGCGCGTGCCGGCGCGCGATCAGCGCTGCGCTTTCAGCAGACGCGCGGCATCGAGCGCGAAGTACGTGAGCACGCCGTCGGCGCCCGCACGCTTGAACGCGAGCAGCGATTCGAGCACGACCTTGTCGTGGTCGAGCCAGCCGTTCATCGCGGCCGCCTTCAACATCGCGTATTCGCCGCTCACCTGGTACACGTAGGTCGGGAAGCGGAACTCGTCTTTCACGCGGCGCACGATGTCGAGATACGGCATGCCGGGCTTGACCATCACCATGTCGGCGCCTTCGTCGATGTCGAGGCGCACTTCGCGCAGCGCTTCGTCGCTGTTCGCCGGATCCATCTGGTAGGTCATCTTGTTGCCCTTGCCCAGGTTGGACGCCGAACCGACCGCATCGCGGAACGGGCCGTAGAACGCCGATGCGAACTTCGCCGAATAGGCCATGATCCGCGTATGGATATGGCCGTCGCTTTCCAGCATCTCGCGGATCGCGCCGATGCGGCCGTCCATCATGTCCGACGGCGCGACGATGTCGACGCCGGCTTCCGCCTGCGCACGCGCCTGGTCGACCAGGATCTCGATCGTGTCGTCGTTGATCACATAGGCGTTTTCGTCGAGCACGCCATCCTGGCCGTGGCTCGTGTACGGATCGAGCGCGACGTCGGTCAGCACGCCCAGTTCGGGGAAGTGCTTCTTCAGCTCGCGCACCGCGCGCGGGATCAGGCCTTCCGGATTGGCCGCCTCGCGGCCGTCGGGTGTCTTCAGCGACGGCTCGATGGCCGGGAACAGCGACAGCACGGGCACGCCGAGTTCGACGCACTGCTCGGCGACGTGCATCAGCAGATCGACCGACACGCGCTCGACGCCGGGCATCGACGGGATGGGCTGGCGCTCGTTGGTGCCTTCGACGACGAATACCGGGTAGATCAGGTCGTCGGTGGTCAGGCGGTTTTCGCGCATCAGGCGGCGGGAGAAGTCGTCGCGGCGCATCCGGCGCGGACGATGAAGCGGATGGAAGCTCATGGCGATTTGGCAGAAATCAGGGCAAGAAGGACCTTACGGAACCCTTAGGTCATTTTCGAGATCGTTGGTATATGATAGCGATCGAGCGGCACGCGTTGCGTGCAGCTCCCCGCTTCTCCTCCCTGAGCGGGTGCCTGTCGTTTTTCGATTAGGCTGTTTGACCCGCCGTTCAACGGCGGGTTTTTTTATGAGCCGGCCGAATCCGCAGGCGCCGTCAGGTGCGCACGGCCGATCCCAGCCGCGCGTTGCCCGCTCATTGTGCTACAGGCTCGCTGTTTTCGTCGGCGACGGACGGCCGCAGCCAGCTCTCGATCAGTTCATGGGCCTCGTCGAGCCCCGTGCGCTTCAGCGCCGAGAACAGCTGGACCGTCAGCTTGCCCTTCACGCCCTGGTCGCGATACGCGTCGAGCCCCTTCTGCGTGTTGCGCAACGCGTTGATGCTTTCCTGGCGCGTCAATTTGTCGCACTTGGTCAGCAGCGTGTGGATCGGTTTGCCGGTCGGCGCGAACCACTCGATCATGCGCCGATCGAGATCGGTCAGCGGACGGCGCGAATCCATCATCAGGATCAGGCCGCAGAGCTGCGAGCGCGTCGCGAGATAGGACGACAGCAGCATTTCCCAGTGCGCCTTCGCGGCGCCGGGCACTTCCGCATAGCCGTAGCCGGGCAGATCGACGAGGTTCGCGACGGGCTCGGCGGCCGGGCCGACGGAGAAGTAGTTGATATGCTGCGTGCGGCCGGGCGTCTTCGACGCGAAGGCCAGCCGCTTCTGGTTGCACAGCACGTTGATCGCCGTCGACTTGCCGGCATTCGAGCGGCCCGCGAACGCGATTTCCGGCTGGACCGTCGGCGGCAGGTCGCGCAGATGGTTGACGGTCGTGTAGAAGCGGGCTTGATGGAGCAGAAAGGCCATGGGAACCGGAAGGACGGGCGGCGCGAGCCGCGTGGTGGAGGCGGGGTAGCCCCGATAGGCGCGGGAGCTTTCAGCACGATATTGTACAATACGGCGGTTTTGCCGAAGGCCACCGGGCGCCTGCCTCGCGCTTTTATGTGGCTTCTGCGGTAGACTGAACGCCGTCGTTTTTTGCAGAACCTCAAATTCCCACAAGACGAAACAGGGTGTGCGAATGAATCGACTGTGCAAGTCTCTGATGGTGCTTCAGGTTGCAGCAGGGTTCGTAGGTTTCGTAGCGGAGGCAAACGCGGCAGATGCGGCCAAGCCGGATCTGGACCGCGGCAAGGCGATTGCCGGGCAGGTCTGCGCGTCGTGTCACGGCGCCGACGGCAACAGCGCGTCGGGCAGTTTCCCGAAGCTCGCCGGCCAGCATCCCGAATATCTGGTCAAGCAGTTGAACGACTTCAAGACGCAGCCGGGCGCGAAGGGGCCGGTGCGTAACAACGCGGTGATGGTCGGATTCGCGAGCGCGTTGAGCGCGGACGACATGCGCAACGTCGCCGCGTACTACGGGTCGCAGACGACGAAGCTCGGTACCGCACGCAATGCGGCGACGGTGCCGATCGGCCAGAAGATCTATCGCGGCGGCATCGCGGAAAAGGGCGTTCCTGCCTGCGCGAGCTGCCACGGGCCGACGGGGCAGGGGATCCCGGTCCAGTACCCGCGTCTGTCGGGGCAATGGGCCGATTACACGGTCGCGCAGTTGACCGCGTTCCAGCAGGGTGCCGGCGCGCGCAACAACAACGAGGCGATGCATCAGATCGCGTCGCGGCTGTCGGATACCGAGATCAAGGCCGTCGCGGATTACATCGCGGGCCTGCGTTGAGCGGTCAGCCGCGAATGGAATGACCGGCGCCCGAAGGGCGGCCGGAGTCAGAACAAGAAAAGGGTGGGGCGCCGCGCCGTCGCGGTTGCCTCGCCCTTCTTTTTTGCCGGCACTCGCCGGGCCGGGATGGCGCGGCTGGCAGGCGATGGGGAGCTGCGCTCCCCGAGCGAACATAGTGAGCGTGGGGGTGGTTTCCCCTTAGTCGGAGTTTGAATGAGCGTTACCACGTCGGGGTTGCAGTCGAAGTCGGGTCAGGGTGCGTCGAAACGTGCGGTCGAGTTGCTGAGCTCGATGCGTTTCGCGATCGCGCTGCTGGTGGTGCTGTCGATCGCGAGCATCATCGGCACGGTCCTGACCCAGGACGATCCGTATCCGAACTACGTGAACCAGTTCGGGCCGTTCTGGGCGGACATCTTCCGTTCGCTCGGCCTGTACAACGTGTACAGCGCGTGGTGGTTCATGCTGATCCTGATCTTCCTCGTCACGTCGATCTCGCTGTGCGTGATCCGCAACGCGCCGAAGATGCTCGCCGATGCGAAGAGCTGGAAGGACAAGGTCCGCGAAGGCAGCCTGCGCGCCTTCCACCACAAGGCCGAATACACGGCGTCCGGCACGCGCGCGAGCGTCGCGGCGACGCTCGCCACCTTCGTCACGAAGGCCGGCTACAAGCACGTCGTGCGTGAAACCGACGGCGCGACGCTGATCTCCGCGAAGCGCGGCGCGATGACCAAGTGGGGCTATATCTCCGCGCACCTCGCGATCGTCGTGATCTGTATCGGCGGCCTGCTCGACAGCAACCTGCCGATCAAATTCCAGATGCTGATGTTCGGCAAGAGCCCGGTCAACACGAGCGCGACGATCAGCGATATCTCGCCCGACCATCGGCTGTCCGCGTCGAACCCGACCTTCCGCGGCTACGCGTGGGTGCCGGAGGGCCAGTTCGTGTCGACCGCGATCCTGAACCAGCCGAGCGGCTCGCTGATCCAGGATCTGCCGTTCTCGATCCAGCTCGACAAATTCATCGTCGATTACTACACGACCGGCATGCCGAAGCTGTTCGCGAGCGACATCGTCGTGATCGATCGCGAGACCGGCCGGAAGATCCCGGCGCGGGTGGAGGTCAACAAGCCGTTCACGTACAAGGGCGTGTCGATCTATCAGTCGAGCTTCCAGGACGGCGGCTCGCAGATGCAGATGACGGCCTATCCGATGACGGGCAGCCACGCGGCGACCGTCCCCGTGAAGGGCACGATCGGCAGCTCGGCGCCGCTGCAGGTCCCGGGCGCCGACGGCGACACGATCGAATTCTCCGATTTCCGCGCGATCAACGTCGAGAACATGGCCGACGCGAAAGGCAAGCCGGACGTGCGCGGCGTCGCGACCACCAGCTCGCTGAAGGAAGTGTTCGACGAGCGGCTCGGCTCGGGCGCGAAGACGTCGAAGCCGACGCAGCTCCACAACATCGGGCCGTCGGTGCAGTACAAGATTCGCGGCAAGGACGGCCAGGCGCGCGAATTCAACAACTACATGCTGCCCGTCGACATGAACGGCGAGCGCGTGTTCCTCGCCGGCGTGCGCGCGAGCCCGAACGATCCGTTCCGCTACATGCGGATTCCGGCCGACAGCCAGGATTCGATCGGCGAATGGATGCGCCTGCGCGCCGCGCTCGAGGATCCGGCCGTGCGCACCGAGGCCGCCGCGCGCTTCGCGCAGCGCTCGCTGCCGGGCGACGCGTCGCTGCGCGGGCGCCTGCAGGACAGTGCGTCGAAGGTGCTGACCCTTTTCGCGGCGAGCGACGACAGCGTCGGCCGCGGCGCGGACGGCCAGCCGATCGGCGGCTTCCAGGCGGTGGCGACGTTCATCGACCGCTCGGTGCCGAAGGGCGAGCAGGAGAAGGCCGCGAGCCTGCTGTTGCGGATGCTCGAGGGCTCGATGTGGGAGGTGTGGCAGATCGCGCGCGAGCATGCGGGCGAGCCGGCCGCGCAACAAGGCGCCGACACGATCCGCTTCGTGCAGAACGCGATCAATGCGCTATCCGACAGCTTCCTGTATGGATCGCCGGTCTATTTGCAGCTTGACTCCTTCAAGCAGGTGCAAGCTTCGGTATTTCAGCTGACGCGCGCGCCCGGCAAGAATCTGGTGTATCTTGGCAGCCTGCTGCTGGTCGCCGGCATCTTCTCGATGTTCTACGTGCGCGAGCGGCGGCTCTGGTTCTGGCTGAAGGACGCCGGTTCAGGCGTCGAGGTGGTGATGGCCATGTCCACGGCCCGCAAGACCTTCGATTTCGAGAAAGAATTCGTGCAGACGCGCGACGCGGCCGGCGCCGCCTTGCACGCCGCACCTCGCGACGCCGCACCCGCCGGTGCGGCTTCGACGGCCCGCGCGCCTGCCGGCGGCGGTTCCGATTCCGAGAATTCCACCCGGTAACATCATGGATCTCACGCAAGTTTCCTCTTCCCGTACGGCGCCGGCAGCGTCGCCGCTGTTCGACGACCGTCCGTTCCTCGCGCGCCTGTCGCTGTTCGACTGGCTGTTCGCGCTGGCGCTGGTGGCGGGCGCGGGCTATGCGCTCGTGCACTACAACGCGCACATGGATTACTACGACAAGGCGGTGATGATCGGCACCGTGCCGGCGCTTGTCGCGCTCGGCTGGCGCTGGAAGCCCGCGCGGCTGATGATGGCGTCGATTGCCGTGCTGTCGCTGCTGTCGATCCAGATCTACCAGGGCGATCTCGCGCGCGCCGATTCGGCGTTCTTCCTCAAGTACTTCCTGTCGAGCCAGTCGGCGATCCTGTGGATGAGCGCGCTGTTCGTGCTCGCGACGATCTTCTACTGGATCGGCCTGCTCGCGCGCTCCGAAACGGGCGCCGCAATCGGCCAGAAGCTCACGTGGGTCGCCGTGCTGATGGGCTTCACCGGGCTGATGGTGCGCTGGTACGAGTCCTACCTGATCGGTGCGGACGTCGGGCATATCCCCGTGTCGAACCTGTATGAAGTGTTCGTCCTGTTCAGCCTGATCACCGCGCTGCTTTATCTGTATTACGAAGGCCACTACGGCACGCGTTCGCTCGGCGCGTTCGTGCTGCTGGTCATCAGCGCGGCGGTCGGCTTCCTGATGTGGTACTCGGTCGCACGCGATGCGCAGCAGATTCAGCCGCTCGTGCCGGCGCTGCAAAGCTGGTGGATGAAGATCCACGTGCCGGCGAACTTCATCGGCTACGGCAGCTTCGCGCTGTCGGCGATGGTGTCGGTCGCGTATCTGATGAAGGAGCGCGGGATCCTCGCGGATCGCCTGCCGACGCTGGAAGTGCTCGACGACGTGATGTACAAGTCGATCGCGGTTGGTTTCGCGTTCTTCACGATCGCGACGATCCTCGGCGCGCTGTGGGCGGCCGAAGCGTGGGGCGGCTACTGGAGCTGGGATCCGAAGGAAACCTGGGCGCTGATCGTGTGGCTGAACTACGCGGCGTGGCTGCACATGCGGCTGATGAAGGGCCTGCGCGGCGCGGTGGCCGCGTGGTGGGCGCTCACCGGCCTGCTGGTCACGACGTTCGCGTTCCTCGGCGTCAACATGTTCCTGTCCGGGCTGCACAGCTACGGCAAACTGTAAGATTTCCGACGCTCGTCCGACTATCGAACCGCCGGTGCACTGCGTGCCCGGCGGTTTTCTTTTGTAACGCGGCGGGCGAACCGGGCGTCGAACGGCGCGTGACGGGCCGGGTCGAACGCTGATGAAGCATGCGCGCCGCGCATGCGGGAGGAACTGCACGATGTGGATCAAACGCCCTTTGCGTAACGTACTGACCGGCGCGGACATCGCGCCGAGCGAGATCACCCCGCGCGCGGTGTTCGAGAACCGGCGGCGCGTATTGCAGGCGGCCGGCCTCGCGGCCGCGGGCGGCCTGTTTGGCGCCAGCGGCGCGGCGCTCGCCGCGTATGCGTCGCCCGATCCGCGCACGGCGAAGCTCGCGGCAAAAACGAACCCGAAGTTCGTCGCCATCGACAAGGTGACGCCGTTCAAGGACATCACGTCCTACAACAACTTCTACGAATTCGGCACCGACAAGAGCGACCCGGCGCAGAACGCCGGCACGCTGCGGCCGCGCCCGTGGCGCGTGAGCGTCGAAGGCGAGGTGCAGCACCCGAAAGTGTTCGATCTCGACGAGTTGCTGAAGCTCGCGCCGCTCGAGGAGCGCGTGTACCGGCTGCGCTGCGTCGAGGGCTGGTCGATGGTGATCCCGTGGATCGGCGTGCCGCTGTCCGAGCTGATCAAGCGCGTGCAGCCGACCGGCAACGCGAAATACGTGCAGTTCGTCACGCTGGCCGATCCGTCGCAGATGCCCGGCCTGTCGACGCCCGTGCTCGACTGGCCGTATTCGGAAGGGCTGCGCATGGACGAGGCGATGAATCCGCTGACGCTGCTGACGATGGGCGTCTACGGCCAGGTGCTGCCGAACCAGAATGGCGCGCCGGTGCGGATCGTCGTGCCGTGGAAGTACGGCTTCAAGAGCGCGAAGTCGCTCGTGAAGATCCGCTTCGTCGACAAGCAGCCGAAGACGAGCTGGAACACGTACGCCGCGAACGAGTACGGCTTTTATTCGAACGTGAACCCCAACGTCGATCATCCGCGCTGGAGCCAGGCGACCGAGCGGCGCATCGGCGAGGACGGCTTTTTCACGCCGAAGCGCAAGACACTGATGTTCAACGGCTACGGCGATCTGGTCGCCTCGATGTATCAGGGCATGGACCTGAAGAAGAATTTCTGAGCACGACGGTGAGAAACGACATGCGTCCTTCGACGCTCACTTCCGAGCGCGCCGCGGGTGTCCGGTCGGCCGCACGCACCGCGCGGACCGGTGCGATCCGTCCCGCCGCGCCGCGCTGGCTCGCACCGGCCAAGGTGCTGGCGTTCGCGGCCGGCCTGTATCCGCTCGGGCGCGTCGTGCTGTTCGGGCTGACGGACCGGCTGGGCGCGAACCCGATCGAATTCATCACGCGCTCGACCGGCTTGTGGACGCTCGTCCTGTTGTGCATCACGCTTGCCGTCACGCCGCTCAGGCGCATCACGGGCTTCGCGTCGCTGCTGCGCTTTCGCCGGATGATCGGGCTGTTCGCGTTCTTTTACGCGACGCTGCATTTCACGACCTACCTGTGGTTCGACAAGTGGTTCGACGTCGTCGCGATCCTGAAGGACGTCGGCAAGCGCCCGTTCATCACCGTCGGCTTCGCGGCGTTCGTGCTGCTGATTCCGCTCGCCGCGACGTCGCCGCGCGCGATGGTGCGCCGGCTGGGGCGCCACTGGGCGACGCTGCACAGCGCGATCTATGCGATCGCGCTGTTCGGCGTGCTGCACTTCTGGTGGATGCGGGCCGGCAAGCACGATCTCGCGCAGCCGAAGCTCTACGCGGCGATCGTCGCCGCGCTGCTCGGCTGGCGGCTGGTTGCGTGGGGCCGGCGGCGCGTGCGTGCGTGACGCGGCGGCCCGAAAAAACAAAAGGCGATGACCGGGGAGTCATCGCCTCGTTGCGCGCGCCGCGCGGGCGGCATCGCGTCGTTACTTCGTGGCTACCGGGCCCGATGCCGGGGCGGGCATGGTCGATGCGGTGCTCGACAGTTCGGGCGACAGCGTGAGCGGCGAGCCGGACGTGTCAGGCGTCTCGTCGGACGACGCGTTTTCGTCGGTCGGTTTCACGTCCGACGGCGGCGTGTTCTGCTGCTGGATCGGCTTGGGCATCGGGGGTACGGTGGGCAGATAGAGCGCGCCGCTTTGACCGCAGCCGGCAAGAATCGCCAAAGCCGCTACAATCGCGCTCATCCGGAAAACGACTCGCATGATCGTCCCTGAACAATTTAACCGATAGAGTTTAGCATGTCCGATACTGAATACCTGGCCCGTGCCGAGGCCGTGCTGGCGGCCGTCGAGCGTACCGTGGACGTCGCGAACGACGGCGATCACGACATCGATCTGGAGCGCAACGGCAGCGTGCTGACGCTGACGTTCGAAAACGGCTCGAAGATCATCGTCAACCTGCAACCGCCGATGAAGGAAGTGTGGATCGCCGCGAAGGCCGGTGGATTCCACTACCGTTTCGTCGACGGTGCGTGGCGCGATACGCGCACGGGCACCGAGTTCTTCTCGGCGCTCACCGAATACGCGACGCAGCAGGCCGGCCTGCCGATCACGTTCGGCGCGTGACGGCCGGGGCAGCGGGTCCCGAATGTCGTGCCCAAAGAAAAAGCGCCCCGCGGGGCTAATGCCGTTCAGTTAAGGTTCTTTCTGAGGAACCGGACAGCATAACGAGCAGGACGGGACTTGACGGCCCGATCG
>NZ_JAGIQE010000003.1:0-401548 GCF_017815075.1 Burkholderia sp. AcTa6-5
AATCACTTCATAAACCTGACTTACTTTAGTGTGAGACTCTTGATACTTTCGCTATCTGATCCGAGGATCAGCTCGCTGCCATCAAGCGCCCACACTTATCGGCTGTTAATTTTTAAAGAGCATTCTGCGAGGAACTTCGTGATTCCCGGCAGCGCTGCGTTTTCAGCAGCAGAGAAGCGAGATTATGAACCGTGTTTCGCAGTTCGTCAACAACTTTCTGAACGACTTCGTTGCGACTGCGGGGCTCAACTTCCTGTACCGCCAAGGCTCGCTACGACCGAACCCCAACAGCACCGCTTCCCTTCCTCCCGCGCCGCGTTTCCGTTAGCGCGAAAGAGGCGTGATTCTATGCAGCTCAGGTCGTGAGCGCAAGGGGTTTCGCAGAAACTTTTTTACACAGGCCGCAATTCGGCCGTCCGGCCATGCTTGGCCACGAGACCGCTTATGGTGCAAAGAACGGACTAGAATGTGAGGTTCTTCGCCTCTTTCTATATACGTCTTTAATATGCGCCAGCGAATCGCCAAACGCCTCCCCCCCGATGCCGACAAACTGGTCGGTCTGTCACTTGCGCTCTTCGCGTCGGGCAGCCGCATCGAGGATCGCTTCTGGGAAGCGAAGCTCGATACGCTGCTCGCCAAGATCGTCCGGAACGGCAATCAGACTACGCTCGACGCCGCGCTCGACCATCTTCAGCAGAATCATCCCGACGCCTACGGCGCGCTCGCCGACATGGCCGAGACGCACAGCGAGTCGATGGTGATCGAGCACGACGGCCAACCATACGATGCGCTGCTGGTCGCCGTCCCGGTCCTCGCCTGGACGCGCTACATGATTCCGTCGGGCCCGCTCAAGGGCGACGTTGCCGACGCGCTGCGAACGCATCTGCAAGCGCACGTGCTCGCGAACGGCACCCTCGTCGGCCTCGCACCGTTCCTCTACAGCATCGACCAGTTGCCGCGGCACCATGTCGAAACCTACCGGCTGGCCCAGCAGCTCGCCCACGCGGCAATCGGCCAGCACGCCCCGAAGCTGAGCTTCGGCGACCTGCCGGAAACTTCGCCGATCCTCGCCGATCCGCGCTTCCTGCTGGCGGTCGTCGCCGCGCCGGCCGGCGCGCCGCTGTTCCGCTGGCAAGAAGAAGAAAACGGCAGCCGGATCGAGCGCGGCCAGTGCCTCGAACAATGGACGGCCCAAGGCGGCCCGAACCTGTCGATCGCGCTGCCCGGCTGCGAGTTCGAATGCCTGCTTCCGGACGCGTACTACTCGGCTTGCCGCGATGCGGACGAACGCGTCCGTCCGCATACCGTCCGAACGGCCATTCGTTATCTATTCGACACACTTGGTGCAGCGCCGCAAGAGCTGCGCGCGGTGGTCGCCGGCTTCGGCGAACGCCGTATCGACGAGTATCGCGTCGGCTTCACGCGACGTGCGAGCAACGACGTGATCTACGGTGTCGTGTGGCCGCTCTACGGCCGTGAAAACGGCGACATCTCGGTCGACAACGCGACGCTCGAAGGCGAAGCGCCGATCGAAGGACCGCTCGAGGAAATCGTGAGCCTGCTGAAGGAATGCGGCGTAACCGACGTCCGGCGGCACGCGGGCCGCTTCGAACCCGAATACTGCGACGACTGCGGCGTGCCGCTTTACGCCGATCCGCTCGGCGAAATTGTCCATGCGGAAATGCCGGAAGACGCGTCGCCCGCCCAGCCGCACTTCCACTGACCCGCACCGCAGGCCCAGACGGCCTGCCCGCCCCAAAGCCGCTTTCGGTTCCCTGCCGAAGCGGCTTTTTTCATATCCGATGCCCGGTCGCTCGAAATTTCGAACTTTTCCTAAGCCTTTCAGCCAAGCAGACATCGTGTAAGGTCTTTGTCATTATCGGGGCCAGCTTATCCCCGACGGCAGTCAATGACTCACTTCACGGAGGTTGAATATGCGGTTCTTGGTACTTAACTCAGACGCCGAACGGCGTGACGGACTGAAGACCCTGTTGCGGCAGATCGACCGGCACGCCAGCATCAACGATGCGCCTGACGGTTTCCAGGCACGCCGGCTGCTGCGCACCCAGCGTTTCGACCTCGTCGCGATCGACTGGCTGGACGTGGGCCGGATCAGCGAGCTTCAGGCACTCGGCAACGCGTGCTCGCCGACTCCGGTCGCCGTCCTGGTCGACGACATCTCGCCCGAAGCGATCCAGCGCTTCTTCAATTACGGCGTCGCAGGCGTGATCCCGCATTCCACGCGGCCGCACCTGATCGTGCGGGCGCTCGAGATCGTGCTGCTGGGCGGCCACTACATTCCGCCGATCGCCCTCAGCCTGCTGCCGTCCACGGCAACGGCGACGGCCCGCCACGACGCCCATTTCCAGACGCTCGCCGGCTCCCTGCCGCGGCGCCCGCCGAGCGGCCTCCTGTCGCCGCGGCAAGCGCAGATCATGCGGTTCGTCCACATGGGCAGCACGAACAAGATGATCGCGCGTACGCTCGGCATCAGCGAAGGCACCGTGAAGATCCACCTCGCGAGCATCTTCCAGCAGCTCGGCGCCGCAAACCGCGCCGCCGCGGTCGCGATCTACAACGGCTGGCTGTCGCCCCATCTCGAGGTGCTGCTGGCGAACCGGAACCGCGCCCGTAAACCGGTCATCGGGGAACACGGCCCGGCTCCGCTGCGTACACAACGGCATGACCGTCCGTACCCGTTACCCACCGCGAATACCGGCACGCAGGACCTGCCACTCGCCGCCGAGCCACCGGCACGGTTCAGGCGCGGACGCTAGGCAAACAGTCTCGATATTGCGACGGTCGGGCATGTGCAGGCTCCCACCTTTGATGCTCAACGAGTAATATGGACGCATGGGTTTTCTTTTCACACCGCTTCCGCTCTGGGTTGGCATCGGTGGCTGGATCGCCGCCGTGGCCCTGCTCGCGCTCGCGATCTGGAATCGCCCCTTCGTACGCCTGCAAGACGCCACGCTTCAGCACGTGTGGCTCGCGCTCGTCACAGCGATCGCGGTCCTGTGGGCCTCGAACGCATGGCTCGAAGATGGCATCGTCATGCATCTGCTCGGCGCGACGTTGCTCGTCACGCTGTTCGACTGGACGCTCGCACTGGTCGCGATGGGCGCCGTCACGGCGATTGCCGCCGTCATCTTCGACGCGCCGTGGCAAGGCATCGGCCTGACCTATCTGATCTACGGTGCGCTGCCTGTCGGCGTGTCGGCGTTGCTGCAACGCGCCGCACTCGCGTGGCTGCCGCACAACCTCGCGTCGTTCATCACCGGGCAGGGCTTCCTGTCGCCCGCCATCGCGATCGTCGCGGTCGCCGCGGCGGCGGCCGGTGTCCAGCTCGCGCTCGCGGACGGCGTGCCCGTCGTGATTCCGGCCGGCTATCTGCTGAACACCGCGCTGCTCGCGCTCGGCGAGGCCTGGTTCACCGGCATGGCAACGGCCCTCATCGCCGTCTATCGCCCCGCGTGGGTCACGACCTTCGACGTCCGCCGCTACCGCCTCGGCGGCCCGCGCGCCTGAATTTCCTCCGCATCGGACGAGCGCACACGCGTATCGGCGGCCATTCCGCCGCGCGCGCCGAATACGTCACCTACTGCCGCACAACTTTTTTACGCTAAGATTGAACTCCTGTTCTTCATCGGGCATCTATACGTGCCCGACGTCTTCTTCGCTCCTCACCAATAACCAGATGGACAGCTCACCTGCCTCGCTCCGGATTTTCCGGGCGCTCGGCAAGCTGGCAGCCTGTATCGCGGGCCTGTCGCTTGCGCTTCCCGCACCGGTATTCGCCGACCTGCTCGACCAGCGTTCCGAACTGATCAACAAATTCGTCAACGAGATGCATGCCGATCCGCTCGCCGCCGATTGTGCGGCGCACGGCAGCTTCATCGCCAGCACGTCGACGGCGTTCGATCGCGTCGACTTCGCGCCGAACGCATTCGACGGCGGCAACGCGACGATCACGCCGTGGAACGACTCGTTCGACCAGGGCAAGCAGCGTGTGAAAGTCGACAACATCGTCACCGTCGACGGGCTCGGCATCCATAGCGACGGCAGCGACCCGACGCCGCTGAAATTCCGTTGCGGCTATGTCGGTCAGCAAATGCTCGCGTTCAGCTGGAACGATCCGGTTCCGCCGCTGAAGCCGCGCGTCGAGCGCTCGTCGTCTTCGACGAAGAAGTTCAAGGGCAAGTCGCACCGCGGCAAAGCCAAGGCGAAGGCATCGGGCCGCACCGGCGGCAAGAAGGCCGTCGCGACGAAGAAATCAGGCGGCCAGAAGAAAGCCGTGAAGAAAAAAACCGCGAAGAAGTCCTGATACGGCGGAGCGGCGACGACAGCAGCAAAAAAGGCCGGTGCATCGCAAGACGCACCGGCCTTTTTTCATGCGACGACGACGGCGTTTACGCGAACGTGTCGACGTGCACGAGGATCGCGGCCAGCATCGCCGCGCCGAGCGCCGCGCTACGCTCGCCGTTCCAGCCGACGCGCTCGTCGGGCAGGTTCGCATTGTCCTTGAACGGCATTTCGAGCGTCAGCGACAGGCAGCCGAACTGGTGGCCGATGTACTTGGACGCGAGCTTCAGCGCGTCTTCCTTGTACTTGCTCGCCGCGTAGCCATGCTCGGTCTGGAAGTCGGGGCTGGCGACCTTGAACGCGTCGATGAACGCGGTCTGCTCCTTGCGCTGCTGCTCGGTGAAGCTCGGCAGCATCTCCGAGCCGGCGACGAACACGTACGGCAAATCCTCGTCGCCGTGAATGTCGAAGAACATGTCGCAGCCGATCGCGTGGATCGCATCGCGCACGGCCAGCACTTCGGGGCTGCGCTCGGCATCGGGCGCCATCCACTCGCGGTTCAGGTTCGCACCGGCCGCATTGGTGCGCAGGTTACCGTGCACGCTGCCGTCCGGGTTCATGTTCGGGACGATGTGGAACGTCACGCGATCGTAGAGCTTGCGCGCAACCGGGTCGCCCGCCCAGTCGCCCCATCCGGCCAGCCGCTTGACCAGGCCTTCGACGAACCACTCGGCCATCGATTCGCCCGGATGCTGGCGCGCGATGATCCACACCTTCTTCTTCGGCGCACCATCGGTTTCCGGCGTGCCGAGCGTCAGCAGCGACATCGGACGGCCTTCGACCGTGCGGCCGAGCTCGGCGACCCTCGCCTGCGGCAACTGCTGGACCGCGCCGAGAAACGCCGCGTGACGCTCTTCGGAATACGGTTCGAAATACGCGTAGTAGATGCTATCGAATTCCGGCGTATGGTCGATGGTCATCGTCTTGCCGTCGAATGTCGTCGGCACCCGGAACCAGTCGACGCGGTCATAGCTCGCTACCGCGTGGTAGTTGCGCCAGCCCGACGGATACGCGCATTCGGCTGCGTTCTCGAACGTCATCACGCATCGCTCGCCGCGCGCCCCCGTCAAACGGTAGTAAAACCATTGCGCGAATTCCGAGCGATTGTCGCCACGCACGCGCAGCCGGATTGCGTCGGGGCTATCGCACGACACGACGTCGATTGCGCCTGCGTCGAAATTACTGGTGATCGAAACGGCCATCTGTCTATCTCCTTTGTCGACCAGCGTTAGCGCTTCAGCGCTTACGCTGGTCCCATGCAAAGCGGTCGACCGAATCGGGCAGCGTACCGCCTGTCCGGCCCCAATGCATGCGCCGGCCGTCTCGTGAACGGCCGGCTGGGTCACTCGCCGATGCGTCGGCGATATACGTAAGTCGAATCGTTCGACGCCGCCGCATCGAACGCATAGCCTTCGGTCGCGAATGCCTTCAGCGCCTTCGGGTCGGTGATACGGTTCTCGACGACAAAACGCGCCATCAGGCCACGCGCGCGTTTCGCATGGAAGCTGATGATCTTGTAGCGGCCGCCCTTCCAGTCCTCGAATACCGGCGTGATGACCGGCGCGGCCAGCAGCTTCGACTTGACCGACTTGAAGTATTCGGTCGACGCGCAGTTGACGAGCACGCGCGCCGCGCCGCTGCGCGTCTCGAGCTGCTCGTTCAGCGCCCGCGTGATGCGGTCGCCCCAAAACGCATACAGATCCTTGCCACGCGCGTTCGCGAAACGCGTGCCCATCTCGAGCCGGTACGGCTGCAGCAGGTCGAGCGGACGCAACAGCCCGTACAGGCCCGACAGCACGCGCACGTGCTGCTGCGCATAGTCGAGATCGGTCGGCGACAGCGATTTCGCGTCGAAACCCTCGTAGACGTCGCCGTTGAACGCCAGCACGGCCTGCTTCGCGTTGGCCGGCGTGAAGGTCGGCGACCAATCGGCGTAGCGCTGGAAGTTCAGGCGCGCGAGCGGGTCGGAGATATCCATCAGCGCCGCGATGTCCTGCGGCGACAGCTTGCGCAGGCCGGCGATCAGCTCCGACGCGTCGTCGACGAATGCAGGCTTCGTGTAAGACTGGACGTGCGCGGGCGTCTCGTAGTCGAGGGATTTGGCGGGAGAGAGAACGATTATCATAGAGGCTCGCTGGCACGCCGTGCCTTGCGGTCAGACGAAAACCACCGATTGTAACGAATGCCCCGCTCTCTCGCCCCGCATGCCGCCCACCGCGTCGTGCTCGACTCGAACGTCTGGATCGACATCCTCGTATTCGACGACCCCGCTACGCGCCCAATCCGGGCCGCGCTGGAGCGCGGCACGCTGGCCGCCGTAATCGACGGCCGCTGCCTGACCGAGCTCGAATACGTGCTCGACTATCCGCAGTTCCAGTCGCGCGCGATCGACAAGGCTGCCGCGCTCGCGACGGTCGCCCGGCTCGCGAGCCTCGTCGAACCGTCGCCCGTCGACGCCGACGCGCCGCCGCTGCCGAAGTGCAAGGACCGCGACGACCAGAAATTTCTCGAACTCGCCCGCGCCGCACAGGCCGACTGGCTCGTGTCGAAAGACCGCGCGCTGCTGAAGCTCGCGAAACGCACCGCACGCGACTTCGGTTTCCGGATCGCGCAACCCGCGCCGTTCGTGGAAGCCTGCGCGCTCGACGCCACGGCGACGCCGGCCTGACGCCTCACACCCGAATTCGACCGTCTCGATGAACGCTCCTTCAGATATGCCAACGACTCCCGTTTTCCCGTCGCGCCTGCCGAACGTCGGCACGACGATCTTCACGGTCATGAGCGCGCTTGCCACCGAAAAAGGCGCGGTGAACCTCGGCCAGGGCTTCCCGGATTTCGATTGCGATCCGCGCATCGTCGATGCGGTCGCCACCGCGATGCGCAACGGACACAACCAGTACCCGCCGATGGCCGGCGTCGCCCCGCTGCGCGACGCGATCGCCGACAAGATCGCGCAGGTGTACGGCCGACGCTACGATCCGGGCACCGAAATCACCGTGACGGCCGGCGCGACGCAGGCGCTGCTGACGGCGATCCTCTGCGCGGTGCATCCGGGCGACGAAGTGATCGTCGTCGAGCCGACCTACGACAGCTACCTGCCGTCGATCGAGCTTGCCGGCGGCAAACCCGTGTTCGTCACGCTGGACGCACCCGACTACACGATCCCGTTCGACCGTCTCGCGGCCGCGATCACGCCGAGAACGCGGATGATCCTGATCAACACGCCGCACAACCCGACGGGCACCGTGTGGCGCGAGGCCGACATGCGCAAGCTCGAGGACATCGTGCGCGGCACCAACGTGCTGATTCTGTCCGACGAGGTCTATGAACACATGGTCTACGACGGCGCGCGCCATGAGAGCGTCGCGCGCTACCCGGAGCTCGCCGCGCGCAGCTTCATCGTGTCGAGCTTCGGCAAGACCTATCACGTGACGGGCTGGAAGGTCGGTTACGTCGCGGCGCCGGCGGCGCTGACCGCGGAATTCCGCAAGGTCCACCAGTTCAACGTGTTCACGGTGAACACGCCGATGCAGATCGGGCTCGCCGACTACCTGCGCGACCCGGCGCCGTACCTGTCGCTCGCGGGCTTCTATCAGAAGAAGCGCGACTTCTTCCGGGCCGGCCTCGAGCGCACGCGCTTCAAGCTGCTGCCGTGCACGGGCACGTACTTCCAGTGCGTCGATTACTCGGCGATCAGCGACCTGCCCGAAGCGGAATTCTCGAAGTGGCTCACGTCGGAGATCGGCGTGGCGGCCATTCCGGTGTCGGCGTTCTATCATGAGCCGCACGAATCGGGCGTCGTGCGCTTCTGCTTCGCGAAGCAGGAAAGCACGCTCGCATCCGCGCTCGAACGGCTCGCCCGCCTGTAAGCCCGGCAGGGGCGGCCACGCGCCGCCCGTCAGACACGCTTACGAACGCACGACGTTCGCCGCTTCGACATACGCCTTGCGCTCGGCTGCCACGCGTTGCGCGGCCGGGCGTTCACCGACCGTCTTTGCGTGCGCCTTCCAGTCGATGCCAGCATCGAGCAGGAAGTCGCGCCCGAAGACGGCCTTCGTCGCCATCCCGACGACCGGCAGATGAACCCACGCGGCCATGTCCGCGAGGCCGAACGAGTCGCCGAGCACATGCGGCGAAAAGCGCGTCATCTGCTTGAATGCATCGATCGCGCGCGGCAGGCGCTTCTCGACGTGCGCTTTCATCCCGTCGCTCACCTTGCCGCCGAAAAACGCTTCCGTGTACACCTCGCGCGCCATCCATTCGAGATACAGCTCGAGCGTCTCGACAAGTTCGCGCACCTTCGCCGCAGCGAACGGACTTGCGGGGAAAATGCCTTTCTCGGGATAGCGCGCCGCCAGGTATTCGATGATCGCCTGCGACTCGAACAGCGCGCCCTCTTCGGTCTTCAGGAACGGAATCTTGCCGAGCGGCGAATCGGCAAGCTGCGCCGGATCGCTGATCGGCAAACCGCACACCCGTTCCTCGAACGGAATGTCGTGCTCGAGCAGGACGAACTTCACCTTGTTGTAGTAGTTGGACAACGGAATACCGCACAGCTGTAGCATCGGGGTCTCCTTCCTTGCTGAAGCGCGGCCGCATCGACGCCGGCCGCATCGGGATTCATCGCGCTGAAAAGCACGTCCGTGCTAGTCTAAAGCAAGTTGTGCGTTCGTCACGACGACATTACCTCCGCTGCGGCGTCGGCTTCGCCCGTCCGCGCGACACACGCGGCGTCGCCGCCGCGCCATCCGATGGAGACACGCTCGCATGAGTGCTGAACTGCTGGCCTCGCGTCCGCCCGAGAGCGAATCGACGCTCGTCCTCACGCTGTCCAATCCCGGCGCGCGCAACGCGCTGCATCCCGACATGTACGCGGCCGGCATCGAAGCGCTCGCCACCGCCGAGCGCGATCCGGCGATTCGCGCCGTCGTGCTGACCGGCGCCGATCGCTTCTTCTGCGCAGGCGGCAACCTGAACCGGCTGCTCGAGAATCGCTCGAAGGATCCGTCCTTCCAGGCCGACAGCATCGATCAGCTCGCGGCATGGGTCACGGCGATCCGCGCGTCGACGAAGCCGGTGATCGCGGCCGTCGAAGGCGCCGCGGCCGGCGCGGGCTTCTCGCTCGCGCTCGCGTGCGACCTGATCGTCGCCGCACACGATGCGAAATTCGTGATGTCGTATGCGCGCGTGGGCCTGACGCCCGACGGCGGCGGCTCGTGGTTTCTCGCCCGCGCACTGCCGCGTGCGATCGCGGCCGAAATCCTCTTCGAAGGCAAGCCGGTTGCCGCCGAACGCCTGCATGCGCTCGGCGTCGTCAACCGGCTCACCGCGCCCGGCACGGCACTGAGCGACGCACTGGCATGGGCCGACGCGCTCGCCGGCATCTCGCCGAATGCGCTCACGCGCATCAAGTCGCTGCTCGACGACGCGACCGCGCAACCGCTGGACGCGCATCTCGGCACCGAGCGCGATCATTTCGTCGCGTCGCTGCATCATGCGGACGGGCTCGAAGGCATCACCGCCTTTCTCGATAAGCGCCAGCCGCGCTACAAGCGCTGATCCGCCGCGTCGGCCTTCGAACCGACGCTACGCCGCGACGTCCATCCGATGCGCCGCGCGCAACGCCCGCGGCGCTCTCCCGTGCGGCCGCGCATGCCCGTCGGCACGCGCGTTTCCGTCGCCAGCAGCCCGTGTCGATCCATGCTCTAATGACCGCCTGTCGCGGTGCCGCCGGCGCCGTTTTCGCGCATGCCACACAGGAGTTGACGATGATCGACGTCTATAGCTGGGCGACCCCGAACGGCCACAAGGTACACATCATGCTCGAGGAAACCGGCCTCGCGTATCGTGCGCATCCGGTCGATATCGGTGCCGGCGACCAGTTCAAGCCCGAATTCCTGAAGATCAGCCCGAACAACAAAATCCCCGCGATCGTCGATCCGGACGGCCCCGGCGGCCAGCCGATCTCGCTGTTCGAATCGGGCGCGATCCTGATCTACCTCGCGGAGAAGACCGGCAAGTTCCTGCCGACCGAGCCGGCCGCGCGCTATGCGACGCTCGAGTGGCTGATGTTCCAGATGGGCGGCGTCGGCCCGATGCTCGGGCAGGCGCACCACTTCCGGCTGTATGCGCCGGAGAAGATCGAGTATGCGGTCAACCGCTACACGAACGAAGCGAAGCGCCTGTACAACGTGATGGAAAAGCGGCTCGGCGAATCCGAGTATCTCGCAGGCGACACGTACACGATCGCGGACATTGCGACGTTCCCGTGGACGCGCTCGTGGCAAAACCAGGGCATCGTGCTCGATGAACTGCCGAACGTGAAGCGCTGGCACGAGGCGATCGCCGCGCGACCGGCCGTGCAGCGCGGCGTCGAGGTGCTCGCGTCGATGCGCAAGGCGCTGCAGGACGACAAGGCACGCGAGGTGCTGTTCGGCGCAACGCAATACGCGAAGCACTGACGAGCGTGTAACGAGCGGAGCGGCATCCGCGCATGCCGCTCCGTGCTTCAGAAGTAATGCAGCGTGACGAACTCCGCCGCGCATACCGGCAGCGGCGCGTCGGGGCGCTCGACCTGCATCGATACCGACCACGTTACCTGGATGCCGCCGCGCGCGGCGTCGGCGGTTTCCTTTACCGCGAACAGCGCACGCACGCGCGCCCCGACCGGCACCGGCTTCAGGAACCGCACGCGGTTCAGCCCATAGTTCACGCCCATCTTCTGCTCGAAGCGCATCGCGTCGGTCATCAACGCAGGAATCAGCGACAGCGTCAGGAACCCGTGCGCGATCGGCCCGCCGAACGGCGACTCGCGTCGCGCGCGTTCGGGGTCGACGTGAATCCATTGATGATCGCCGGTCGCGTCGGCAAAACCGTCGACGCGCGGCTGGTCGATCTCGATCCAGCCGCTCGCGAGCGGCTCCGCGCCGACCCGCGCCTGCAGCGCCTGCGCCGATGCGATCAGCGGCAAGGTCACGTCGGTCATGAGTTCGCGCCCCCCGGATGGCGCAGCCCGAAAATCACCTTGGTGTGCACGGAGATCACCGTCTCGCCGGCTTCGTTCACGCCGATCCATTCCGTCGACACGATGCCGCGATCGGGCTTGCTCTCCGACACGCGTTTGTCGTGCACCTTCTGGTACATCGTGATCGTGTCGCCGGCGCGCACCGGCTTCAGCCAGCGGATCGAATCGATGCCCGGCGAGCCCATGCTGGTCGAATCCGGCCCGAGCTTCTGGACCAGCAGGCTCATGAATACTGAGCACGTATGCCAGCCGCTCGCGACGAGCCCGCCGAAATGCGACGCCTTCCCCGCTTCCTCGTCGACATGGAACGGCTGCGGATCGTAGCGCTTCGCGAACGTCTTGATGTCGTCGGCCTCGAACGTGTAGCGGCCCACTTCGGTGGTACTGCCGACCACCAGGTCTTCGTAACTGATGCCCACTGATAAGTCTCCTTGTCTGGCGCGCTCGCGCGTCACCGTCATGCTACGTCGGTCTGCGCGAAATCGGGCAGCGCCGCGATGCGGGCGAGGTGATGATCGGTATCGCCGAGCGTCGTCTGGATGATCGACAGCCGCTTGAACAAATGCGCGGCGGCCACCTCGTTGGTCACGCCCATGCCGCCGTGCAGCTGGACCGCCTGCTGGCCGACGAAGCGCGCGGCCGCGCCGACCCGCGCCTTCGCGGCCGACACGGCCTTGCGCCGCGCATCGGCATCGCCGTTCGCGTAGCGGACCGCCGCGAGATAGGTCAGCGAACGCGCCTGCTCCGCATGGATCAGCATGTCGACCATCCGGTGCTGCAGCGCCTGAAAACGCGCGATCGGCACGCCGAACTGCTCGCGCGTCTTCGTGTATTCGACCGTCGCGCGATTCAGTTCGTCGAGCGCGCCGACCGCTTCCGCGCACAGCAGGAAGGTCGCGTAATCGGCGATCTGCTCGAGCGCCGCCGCGTCGCGCGCCCCACCCGTCAGCAATCGGGCCGGCGTTTCGTTGAACATGATCGTCGCGGCGCGCTGGCCGTCGATGGTCCGGTAGTCGACCACCTTCGCATTGGCCGCATCGCGTTCGACGACGAAGAGGCCGAGGCCGCCGCCGTCGACCCGCGCAGGCACGATCCACGCGTGCGCCTGGGCGCCGTGCTGAACGACCGACTTGGTACCGGTCAGCCGGTACGTGCCGCCCTGCCCGCGCGCGTGCGTGTCGAGCTCGTACAGGTCGTAGCGCGCGTGCGGTTCGTGGAACGCGACCGCCACGCGCTTGTGCCCCTGCGCGACCGCCTCCAGCAGCGCGGCATCGTCGCCCGCGCCGGAGCCGGCGATCCGCAACGCCTCGACGCCAACCGCCGTGGCCCAGTACGGCTCGATCACGAGCGCACGGCCGAGCTCCTGCATCACGACCAGCATGTCGACCGGGCCGCCGCCGAAACCGCCCTGTGCGTCCGGCACGGGCAACGCGGTCAAGCCCAGTTCGGTGAATGCGCTCCACTGCGCATCCGACACGCCGGTATCGCTACGCACGATCGCCTGGCGCGCGTCGAAGCCGTATTGCTCGCCAAGATACCGGCGCAGCGCGTCGGCGAACTGCTGCTGCTCATCGGTAAAGCTGAAATCCATGGTTGTCTCCGTTCCCTGATCACAGCCCCAGAATCATCTGCGCGATGATGTTCTTCTGGATCTCGTTCGACCCGCCGTAGATCGACGTCTTCCGGTAATTGAAGTAGTACGCGGCGAGCGGCGCCGCATCGTCGTCGCCGGCGATGCTGTGTTCGCGCTCGCCATCGAGGAACGGCACGTCGAACGGTGCGGCCAGCGGACCGATCGCTTCGACCATCAGCTCGGTGAGCGCCTGCTGCACCTCGGTGCCCTTGATCTTCAGCATCGACGCCTCGGGGCCGGGCCCCTTGCCGCTCGTCTCGCGGCTGACGACGCGCAGCACCGTCACCTCCAGCGCCATCAACTCGACTTCGAGCGCCGCGACCTTCGCGGCGAACACGGGATCGGCGAGCAACGGCTTGCCGTTCTTGCGCTGGTTCGATGCGACGCGCTTCAGGAACGCGAGCTCCCGCTTCGACGCGCCGACGCGCGCGATGCCGGTGCGCTCGTGGCCCAGCAGGTATTTCGCGTAGGTCCAGCCGCGGTTCTCGTCGCCGACGAGGTTCTCGACCGGCACCTTCACGTCCTCGAAGAACACCTCGTTGACCTCGTGGTCCTCGTCGAGCATCACGATCGGGCGCACCGTGATGCCGGGCGTCTTCATGTCGATCAGCAGGAACGAGATGCCTTCCTGCTTCTTCGCGGCCGGATCGGTGCGCACGAGGCAGAACATCATGTCGGCATACTGGCCGAGCGTGGTCCAGGTCTTCTGGCCGTTGACGACGTAGTGATCGCCGTGGCGCTCGGCGCGCGTGCGCAGCGACGCGAGGTCGGACCCGGAACCCGGCTCCGAATACCCCTGGCACCACCAGTCCGAGCCGTCGAGAATACGCGGCAGATAGTGGCGCTTCTGCGCTTCGCTGCCGTATTTCATCAGGACCGGCGCGACCATCGACACCCCGAACGGCAGCACGGTGGGCGCACCGATCCGTGCGCACTCCTCGTCCCAGATGTGCCGCTGCGTCGCGTTCCAGCCCGGGCCGCCGTATTCGACCGGCCAGGCGGGCGCGGACCAGCCGCGCTGGCCCAGGATCCGGTGCCAGCGCGCGAAATCCTCGCGGTCGAGTCGTTTGTGATCGAGTACCTTGGCGCGCAGTGCGTGAGGCAGGCTGGCCTCGAGCCAGGCGCGGACGTCGGCGCGGAACGCGTCGTCGGCGGGGGAATAGTCCAGATCCATGCGCAGTGTCTCCTGTCCGCGGCCGTCCGGCCCGGCCAAGGACACACTGCGTACGTCATTGCAGCGGTTCTTTCAGCGCGGCAGGAATCGGCAGCGGCATCACGTCGATGCCTTCTTCGACCAAGGACTGCGCATCCTCCGGCGTCGTGACGCCGCGAATGCTGCGTGCGGGCGCCTCGTTGTAATGGATGCGCCGCGCTTCCTCGGCGAAGCGCTCGCCCACGTTCTCGGTCTTCTCCAGCACCTCGCGCAGCGCGCGCATCACCTGCGCCTGCAGCGCACGCGGATCGGTCGGCTGCGGCTGCGTCGCGCCCGACAGGTTCAGGCGCGGCGCGGACGGCATCCGGTTGATCTCCGTCGTTCCGCACACCGGGCATTCGACCAGCTTGCGGGACAACTGTGCTTCGAATTCATCGGCGGAAGCGAACCAGCCTTCGAACCGATGACCGTGCGGACACTGTAAATCGAGGACCTTCATGCTGAATCAGGGCGTGTGACGAGTGTAGCGCAAAAAGCGGTTTTGTGAACGGTCGTGCTAAATCCCGATCGCGCGGCACGAACGCACCGCGTCACCGGATTGTAACGCGGCGCCCCGCCCGCCGCTGACGCCGCGCTCAGGGCGTGACGACCGGCCCGAGCGGCCACGCGCCGGACAGCACCTTGTCGAGCCACATCGTGCCGATGATCGTCTTCACGTCGGAGATCTGGCCCGTGCGCACCCATTCCTGCAGGTCGGCCAGCGTCGCGGTGAAGGTTTCGAGGAATTCGCCTTCGTCGAGCTTGCGCTCGCCGGCCGTGAGCCCGCGCGCGAGGTACAGGTCGATGAATTCGGTCGAATAGGAAATGATCGGGTGAATACGGGCCAGGAACACGTATTCGCGCGCCGTGTAGCCGGTTTCCTCGCGCAGTTCGCGCGCCGCACACGCGAGCGCGCCTTCGTTCGGGTCGAGCTTGCCGGCCGGGAATTCGGCCATCACCTTGCCGATCGGATAGCGGAACTGGCTCTCCATCAGCACGCGGCCGTCGTCGAACAGCGGGATCACCATCACCGCGCCCGGGTGTTGCACGTATTCGCGCGTCGCCTTCTTGCCGTCCGGCAGACGGACGGTGTCGCGCTTGAGCTTGAGGAACGCGCCTTCGAAGATCGCCTCGCTTTCGAGGCAGGTTTCGGTCAGTGCGGCGTCGTGATTGGGTAGTTCGGCCATCGGCGGCTCCTGAATGAGCACGACGGACGGCCGAAGCCGTCAGCGTCGTTTGACGAGATACTGGAACGTGAAGCCGGGAAACGCGAACACGACGAAGAGACTGAACGTGATCGCGTAAAACTGCCAGCCCTGTTCGAAGCGGTTGCCGGCGCGCGACTCGAGCCAGAAGCCGAGCGCGCCGACGACGAAGTACAGCACGATCAGCTCGCCGATCCGCACCCACGCGTTCTTCTTCGTCGCGCCGAACGGCACGACGGCGAAGAGGCGTTGATTCAGGAACGGCAGGTTGGCGCAGACGAGCGCCAACAGCACGATGAACCAGCCGGCTGCCGACATTACAGCGGCAGCGTGTGACGGATGGCCTGCAGGCAGGCGGTCAGCAGCGGGCTCGGGATCAGACCGAGCACGACGACGGCCAGGCCGTTCAGCACGAGGATCGTGCGCTTGCAGAAATCGCCCGAGATCGGCGTCGAATCCTGCGGGGCATCGAAGTACATCAGCTTCACGATGCGCAGGTAGTAGAACGCGCCGAACAGCGACGTGATCACGGCCAGCACGGCCAGCCACGTGAGGCCCGCGTTGACGGTCGCCTCGAGCACGGCGAGCTTCGCGTAGAAGCCGACGGTCGGCGGAATGCCGGCCAGCGAGAACATCATGACCATCATCACGAACGCGAACACCGGGCTGCGCTTGTTGAGGCCCTTGAAGTCGTCGATCGTTTCCGCTTCGAAATCGCGGCGCGCGAGCAGCATCACCACGCCGAACGAGCCGAGCGTCGTGATCAGGTAGACGATCGCGTAGAACATCGCCGAGCTGTACGCGTTCGCCGGTGCCGCCGCGTCGCCCTTCACGATGCCGGCGAGCAGGCCGAGCAGCACGAAGCCCATGTTCGAGATCGCCGAGTACGCGAGCATCCGCTTGATGTTGCGCTGGACGATACCGGTGATGTTGCCGACGATCAGCGACAGCGCGGCGAGGATCACGAGCGCGGTCTGCCAGTTCTGCGCGAGCGGCAGCAGGCCCATCACCAGGAAGCGCAGGCCCCATGCGAACGCGGCAACCTTCGGGCCGCCGCCGACAAACAGCGTCATCGCGGTCGGTGCGCCCTGGTAGACGTCCGGCACCCACATGTGGAACGGCACGGCGCCCAGCTTGAACGCGATACCGGCGACGATGAAGACCACGCCGAACATCAGCACGGCCGCGTCGGTGTTGCCGCCGACCGCCTTGTACACCTCGCCGAGTTCGAGCGAGCCGGTCGCGCCGTAGAGCATCGAGATGCCGTACAGCACGAAGCCCGACGCGAGCGCGCCCAGCACGTAGTACTTCATCGCGGCTTCGCTCGACTGGGCAGCATCGCGGCGCAGCGCGATGACCGCGTACAGCGACAGCGACATC
The DNA here is from genome assembly GCF_017815075.1 of Burkholderia sp. AcTa6-5. Taxonomy (NCBI): domain Bacteria; kingdom Pseudomonadati; phylum Pseudomonadota; class Betaproteobacteria; order Burkholderiales; family Burkholderiaceae; genus Burkholderia; species Burkholderia sp. AcTa6-5. The sequence goes on from NZ_JAGIQE010000003.1 coordinate 16,797, forward strand.
AGTTCGAGGCCGAGGTACAGCGTCAGGAAGTTGTTGCCCGACACCATGACCAGCTGACCGAGCAGCGAGAACATGCCAAGCAGGAACACGTCGCCGCGGAACATGTCGCGGTCTTCGAGGTACTTGCGCGAATAGACGAGCGACACCGCGAAACCGAACGACACGACGGCCTTCATCGTGCTCGCGAACGAGTCGACGACGACCATCTTCGAGAAGAAGTAGTACTGCTGCGGGTCGAGCGCCTGGACCGAGAACCACACGCCGGCGACGACCGACGAGACGACCGCGATCAGATAGGTCAGGCGGCGGCCGGACGCACCGGTAAAGGTGTCGTTCAGCCAGGCGACGACGATGGCGGCCAGCACCAGCGCGTCAGGCAACAGGACATTCATAGGGGCGTTTTGCATGATCTTGAGTTCCTCCGCTCGCGATTACTGGGCCAGCGGCAGCTTCGACTGCGCGACGTGGGAGAGGAGGTTTTCGACGGAAACGTGCATCACGTCGGTGAAAGGCTTCGGATACAGGCCCATCAGCAGCGTGAACGCGGCAAGCACGGCCAGCATCAGGAATTCGCGACGGCCGATGTCCTTCAGCTTGGCGACGTGATCGTTCGCGACGGCCCCGAAGTACACGCGCTTGTACATCCACAGCGTGTAGGCCGCGCCGAGGATCAGCGTGAATGCCGCACCGAATGCGATCCAGAAGTTGTACTGGACGGCCGCGAGAATCACCATGAACTCGCCGACGAAACCCGACGTACCCGGCAGGCCGCAGTTGGCCATCGAGAACAGCATCGCGAATGCCGCGAACTTCGGCATCACGTTCACGACGCCGCCGTAATCGGCGATCTGGCGCGAGTGCACGCGGTCGTACAGCACGCCGATGCACAGGAACATTGCGCCCGACACGAAGCCGTGCGAGATCATCTGGATGATCGCGCCTTCGACGCCGAGCTGGTTGAAGATGAAGAAGCCGAGCGTGACGAAGCCCATGTGCGCGATCGACGAATACGCGACCAGCTTCTTCATGTCGGCCTGCACCATCGCGACGAGGCCGATGTAGATCACCGCGATCAGCGACAGCGTGATCACGACCGGCGCCAGGAAGTGGCTCGCGTCAGGCGTGATCGGCAGCGAGAAACGCAGGAAACCGTATGCGCCGAGCTTCAGCATGATCGCGGCCAGCACGACCGAGCCGCCCGTCGGCGCTTCCACGTGCGCATCCGGCAGCCACGTGTGCACCGGCCACATCGGCACCTTCACCGCGAATGCGAGGAAGAACGCAATGAACAGCAGGATCTGCGGCGTCATCGCGATCTTCGCGTTCTGCCACGTCGCGAGGTCGAACGAATGCGTCTGCGTGTACAGGTAGATCAGCGCGACCAGCATCAGCAGCGAGCCGGCCAGCGTGTACAGGAAGAACTTGAACGCCGCGTACACGCGGTTCGGGCCGCCCCACACGCCGATGATGATGTACATCGGGATCAGGGTCGCCTCGAAGAACACATAGAACAGCAGGCCGTCGGCCGCCGAGAACACGCCGATCATGATCCCGGACAGGATCAGGAACGCCGCGAGGTACTGCGCGACATTCTCGGTGATCACTTCCCACGCGGCGATCACGACGATCACCGTGATCAGCGCGGTCAGCACGACGAACCACATCGAGATGCCGTCGACGCCGAGGTGATACGCAATGTCGAAGCGTTCGATCCAGGTCGACTTCTCGACGAACTGCAGCGCAGCCGTGCTCGAATCGAAGCCCGTGATCAGCGGGATCGTGACCGCGAGGCCGAGCAGCGCGCCGATCAGCGCGACCCAGCGGGCCGTCCCCGGATTTTTGTCGTTACCCACCGCCAGCACGAGGAGGCCGAAAACGATCGGCAGCCAGATCGCGGTACTGAGAATCGGAAAAGCGTGCATTAGTGTTGTCTCCCCGCCTTATTTGCCGCCGAGCGTTACAAACAGGGTCAGGAGCCCCAGCATGCCGATGATCATGGCGAACGCGTAGTGATAGATGTAACCGGATTGGAGGAAGCGGATCACGCCGGCGAACCAGCCGATGAACCGGGCGCTGCCGTTGACGAGGCCGTCGATCACCACGACGTCGCCCTCCTTCCACAGGCCGCGGCCGATCGCCACCGAACCGCGGGCGAACACCACTTCGTTGATCTTGTCCATGTAGTACTTGTTGTCCAGCAGCGTGTAGATCGGGCCGAACGCGCGGCGGATCGACGCCGGCAGTTCCGGACGCTTCAGGTACAGGAACCACGCGACGACCACACCGGCGAGCGCCAGCCACACCGGCAGGCCCGACACCGAGTGCAGGCCCATGCCGACCCAGCCGTGGAACTCTTCGGCCATCTCGGCCAGCGCCGGATGGTTTTCGCCGATGAAGATCACCTTGTCGAATGCGACGCCGTGCTGGAAGAAATCGCCGAACAGCATCGGGCTGATCGCGATCGCGCCGATGATCACCGACGGGATCGCCAGCAGCACCAGCGGCACCCACACGACCCACGGGGTCTCGTGCGGCTCGTGCGCGTGGTCGTCATGACCGTGGTCGTGGCCATGGCCGTGATCGTCGTGGCCGTGCGCAGCAGCCATGCCCATCGGCGATTCCGGATGCTTCGGATGGCGGAAGCGCTCTTCGCCGTGGAACACCAGGAAGTACATGCGGAACGAGTACAGCGCCGTGACGAACACGCTCGCGACGACCGCGAAGTATGCGAAGCCCGAACCCGGCAGGTGCGACAGCTTCACCGCGTCGATGATCGAGTCCTTCGAGTAGAAGCCCGAGAAGAACGGCGTGCCGATCAACGCGAGCGAGCCGACGAGCGACGTGATCCACGTGATCGGCATGTACTTGCGCAGGCCGCCCATGTTGCGCATGTCCTGGTCGTGGTGCATGCCCATGATGACCGACCCGGCGCCGAGGAACAGCAGCGCCTTGAAGAACGCGTGCGTCATCAGGTGGAACACGGCGACCGGGTAGGCGGACACGCCGAGCGCGACGGTCATGTAGCCGAGCTGCGACAGCGTCGAATACGCGACCACGCGCTTGATGTCGTTCTGCACGATGCCGAGGAAGCCCATGAAGAGCGCCGTGATCGCGCCGATCACCGTGATGAACGACAGCGCGGTATCCGACAGCTCGAACAGCGGCGACATGCGCGACACCATGAAGATGCCGGCCGTGACCATCGTCGCCGCGTGAATCAGCGCCGAGATCGGGGTCGGGCCTTCCATCGAGTCCGGCAGCCACACGTGCAGCGGGAACTGCGCCGACTTACCCATCGCGCCGATGAACAGGCAGATACAGGCGACGGTCAGCAGGCCCCAGTCGGTGCCCGGGAAGTGCAGGCTCGCGAGTTCCGCGCGCTTCGCGAACACTTCGCCGTAGTTCATCGAGCCGGCGAACGCGAGCAGCAGGCCGATGCCGAGCAGGAAGCCGAAGTCGCCCACGCGGTTCACGAGGAACGCCTTCATGTTCGCGTAGATCGCGCTCTCACGCGTGAAATAGAAGCCGATCAGCAGGTACGACACCAGACCCACCGCTTCCCAGCCGAAGAACAGCTGCAGGAAGTTGTTGCTCATCACGAGCATCAGCATCGAGAACGTGAACAGCGAGATGTACGAGAAGAAGCGCTGGTAGCCGTCTTCTTCCGCCATGTAGCCGATCGTGTACACGTGCACCATCAGCGAGACGAAGGTCACGACGACCATCATCATCGCGGTCAGCGAATCGACGAGGAAGCCGACCTCGAGCTTCAGCGAGCCGACGTTCATCCATTCGTAGACGGTCGCGTTGAAGCTTGCGCCGCCCATCACGTCGAGGAAGACTTTCGCCGACAGGAGGAACGCGATCATGACGCCGAGGATCGTGATCCGGTGTGCGCCCTTGCGCCCGACTGCGTTCCCGAACAGCCCCGCAATCAGCGAGCCGGCCAGCGGAGCGAGCGGAATCGCCAGCAGCAGGTTTTCATTGAGTGTCGTTGACATAACAGCGTAGCCTGAAATTAACCTTTGAGCTGATCGAGATCCTCGACATTGATCGTGTCGAGCTTACGGAACAGGGTCACCAGAATCGCGAGGCCGATCGCGGCTTCCGCTGCGGCGACGGTCAGCACGAAGAACACGAAGATCTGGCCGTGCACGTCGCCGAGGTAATGCGAGAACGCGACGAAGTTGGTGTTCACCGCCAGCAGCATCAGTTCGATCGACATCAGGATGATGATGACGTTGCGGCGGTTCAGGAAAATCCCGACGATCGCGATCGCAAACAGGATCGCGCCGAGCACAAGGTAGTGAGCAAGAGTCAGCATGGTTTTCTTTTCCTCCGCTTAGCCGTTGGTGCCCGAGCCGGCTTCGCTCTGCGCCGTCTCCGGCTGCGGCTTGTCCGCTTCCATCTTCACGAGGCGCACGCGGTCGTTGCGGCGCACCTTGACCTGATCCGACACGCGCTGGCGCTTGCTGTCCTTGCCCTTGCGCTCGGTCAACCCGATCGCGGCGATGATCGCGACCAGCAGCACGAGGCCGGCGATTTCGAACGCGAAGATGTAGTCGGTGTAAATCACCTTGCCGATCAGACGCGTATTCGACCAGTTGGCCATCTCGCCCGTCGCCATCGCATGCACGGTGTGCGTGTCGCCGTAGCCGCGCCACAGGATCAGCGCGGTTTCGATCACGATGATCGCGCCGACCACGGTCGCCATCGGTACGAAGCGCTTGAAGTCGCGGCGCAGGTAGTCGATGTTGATGTCCAGCATCATCACGACGAACAGGAACAGCACCATCACCGCGCCCACGTAGACCAGAACCAGCAGGATCGCGAGGAACTCCGCTTCCAGCAGCATCCAGATCGCGGCGGCGTTGAAGAACGCCAGCACAAGGAAAAGCGCAGACGCCACCGGGTTGCGCGAAGTGATCACCTTCAGCCCTGATACCGCCAGGAGCAGCGCGAAGATGTAGAACAGTACGGTCGTGAATTCCATGATTACCGGTTCATCGTTAGGCCATAGTCAGGCGCGGCTTGCGGAAGGCCCGCACCCGTCGCGGCGGCTCGGCCCGTTCATCGTTCATGCCGGGCCGGCACTGCAAACACAATCAACGATACGGCGCGTCGGCAGCCTTCGCCGCTGCGATGTCCTTCTCGTAGCGGTCGCCCACCGCGAGCAGCATATCCTTCGTGAAATAAAGGTCGCCGCGCTTTTCGCCGTGGTACTCGAGAATCTGCGTCTCGACGATCGAATCGACCGGGCAGCTCTCTTCGCAGAAACCGCAGAAGATGCACTTCGTCAGGTCGATGTCGTAGCGCGTGGTGCGGCGCGTGTTGTCCGCGCGCGTTTCCGATTCGATCGTGATCGCCAGCGCGGGGCACACGGCCTCGCACAGCTTGCACGCGATGCAGCGCTCTTCGCCGTTCTCGTAGCGGCGCAGTGCATGCAGCCCGCGGAAACGCGGCGAAATCGGGGTCTTCTCTTCCGGGAACTGCACGGTGAACTTGCGCTTGAACGTGTAGCGACCGGTCAGCGCGAGCCCCTTCAGCAGTTCGGTCAGGAAGAAGGTCTTAAAGAAGTGTTGGATAGCCGTCATGATTTCGTCCTTACTTCACCCAGATGTTCAGCGGCGACATCATCCAGAAGCCGACCACGACCACCCAGACCACCGTGACGGGCAGGAACACCTTCCAGCCCAGACGCATGATCTGGTCGTAACGGTAGCGCGGGAACGTCGCACGCACCCAGATGAACACCGACAGCAGCGCGAAGACCTTCAGCACCAGCCAGAAGATGCCCGGGATGAACGACAGGAATTCGAACGGTGCGTCCCAGCCGCCGAGGAACAGCGTCGCAGCCAGCGCCGAGATCACGATCATGTTGATGTACTCGGCGAGGAAGAACAGCGCGAACGCCATGCCCGAGTAATCGATCATGTGACCCGCGACGATCTCCGACTCCCCTTCCACCACGTCGAACGGGTGACGGTTCGTTTCGGCGATGCCCGAGATGAAGTAGACGACGAACGCCGGCAGCAGCGGCAGCCAGTTCCACGACAGGAAGTTCACGCCGTGGCCGGCGAAGAAGCCGTGCTGTTGCGAACCGACGATTTCCGACAGGTTCAGGCTGCCGGCCGTCATCAGCACGAGCACCAGCGCGAAGCCCATCGAGATTTCGTACGACACCATCTGCGCCGCGGCGCGCATTGCACCGAGGAACGCGTACTTCGAGTTCGACGCCCAGCCGGCGAGAATCACCGCGTACACGCCGATCGACGAGATCGCCATCGCGTACAGCAGGCCCGCGTTCACGTTCGCGAGCACGGCTTCGGCCTGGAACGGGATCACCGCCCACACCGCGAATGCCGGCACGACGGTCATCACCGGCGCGATCAGGTACAGCCAGCGGCTGGCGGCGCTCGGCTGAATGACTTCCTTCAGCAGCAGCTTCAGCACGTCGGCGATCGGCTGCAGCAGGCCGCCGGGGCCGACGCGGTTCGGGCCGAGACGCACGTGCATCCAGCCGATCAGCTTGCGTTCCCACAGAATCAGGTACGCGACGCACAGCAGGATGACGACGGAGACGACGAGGATGCGCACGACTGCCCACACCGTCGGCCATGCGAAGCCGAGAAGCTCGGCCCCGCCCGCGTTGATCGTATCGAACAAGCTCATTTACGCCTTCTCCACCACCAGTTCACCGAACAGGCTGCCGAGCGCTGCGCCGGCAGGCGTCGCCGCCGACACGCGAACGACCGTCTCCGCAAGATTCGCGTCGCGCACGGCCGGCAACTGCACCGCACGCTCGCCCTGGCGCACGCGCACCGCGTCGCCTTCCTTCAAGCCCAGCTTGTCGAACAGCGCGGCCGGCAGGGCTGCCGCGTTCGCCGCCTTCGCGGCGGCCGTCAGGTGCAGCGCACCCGCGCGGCGCACGAGCGCGTCGGCGTGATAGATCGGCACATCGGCCAGGCGCTCGAAACCGCCGTTCGCGGCATTCGCCGCGGCACGGGCCGGCGCGACCGACGTCTGGTTCGACAGGCGGCCCGCGACGCCGGCGTCGCCGAGCGCGGCGAGACGCACTTCTTCCGCGGTCTCGTATTCGAAGTTCGGCAGGCCGAGCAGGCTGCCGAGCACGCGCAGCACCTTCCAGCCCGGACGCGTGTCGCCGAGCGGGCGCACGACGCCGTTGAAGCTCTGCACGGTGCCTTCGGCGTTGACGAACGTCCCGGCCGTTTCCGTGAACGGCGCGACCGGCAGCAGCACGTCGGCGTAGTCGAGGCCGTGCTTGAACGGCGACATCACGACGACCATTTCCGCCTGGTTCAGCGCGGCCAGCGCCTGTGCCGGATCGACGGTGTCGAATTCCGGTTCGACGTTCAGCAGCACGTAACCCTTGCGCGGCTGCGTGAACGCTTCGCGTGCGTTCAGGCCGCCTTCGCCCGGCAGTGCGCCGACGACGTGCGCGCCGACCGTGTTCGCCGCTTCCGTCAGGAAGCCGAACGTGGCGCCGGTGTTGTCGGCGATCCACTGCGCGACGGCGTGCAGTTGCGCGAATTGCGGATGACGGACCGCGACGTTGCCGAGCAGCACCGCGCGGCGTTCGCCGTTCGCGAGCGACTGCGCGACGGCTTGCGCGGCCGCCGATGCGGTAACGCCCGCGAGCGCGTCGGGCAGCGCGACGCCGCGCAGTTGCGCGACGGCCGCGGCGATGCCGGCCAGCTCGTCGAGCCATGCGGACGGCGCGGCGACGATGCGTTGCGCGGTCGGGATCAGCGAATCGTCACCGGTGGCATGCAGGAAGTGCAGCTTCGCGCCGTTCTTCGCAGCCTGACGCAGGCGCGATGCGAACAGCGGGTGGTCGCGGCGCAGGAACGAACCGACGACGAACGCGGCGTCCACGTTCGACAGGTCGGCGATCGGCATGCCGAGCCACAGTGCGCCCTGGACCGGCGCCGAGAAATCCTGCTGACGCAGACGGAAGTCGACGTTCGGCGTCTTCAGTTCGTTGGCGAGCTGCTTCACGAGGAACAGCTCTTCCGCGGTGCTGTGCGCGCTCGCGAGCATCGCCAGCGCGTTCGCGCCGTGATCCGCGGCGATGCCCTTCAGGCCCTTCGCGACGTACTCGAGCGCGGTCTGCCAGTCGGTTTCGATCCACTGGCCGCCCTGCTTCAGCATCGGCTTCGTCAGGCGCGCTTCGCTGTTGAGGCCTTCATACGAGAAGCGGTCCTTGTCCGAGATCCAGCATTCGTTGATCGCTTCGTTCTCGAACGGCAGCACGCGCATCACGCGGTTGTTCTTCACTTGCACGACGAGGTTCGCGCCGACGGAATCGTGCGGGCTCACCGACTTGCGGCGCGACAGTTCCCACGTCCGGGCGCTGTAGCGGAACGGCTTGCTGGTCAGCGCGCCGACCGGGCACAGGTCGATCATGTTGCCCGACATTTCGGAGTCGACCGTCTTGCCGACGAACGTCGTGATTTCCGAATGCTCGCCGCGGCCCAGCATGCCGAACTCCATCACGCCGGCGATTTCCTGGCCGAAACGGACGCAGCGCGTGCAGTGGATGCAGCGCGACATTTCTTCCATCGAGATCAGCGGGCCCACGTTCTTGTGGAACACCACGCGCTTTTCTTCCGAGTAGCGCGACGACGACTTGCCGTAGCCGACCGCCAGATCCTGCAGCTGGCATTCGCCGCCCTGATCGCAGATCGGGCAATCGAGCGGGTGATTGATGAGGAGGAATTCCATCACCGACTGCTGCGCCTTCACAGCCTTGTCGGACTGCGTGCGGACGATCATGCCGGCCGACACGGGGGTCGCGCAGGCCGGCACGGCCTTCGGCATCTTCTCGACTTCGACGAGACACATCCGGCAGTTGGCCGCAACCGACAGTTTCTTGTGATAGCAGAAGTGAGGAATGTACGTGTCCGCCTTGTGCGCAGCCTGGATCACCATGCTGCCTTCGGGCACCTCGACCTTCTTGCCGTCTATTTCAAGTTCAACCATGATGGTGAATGGTCCTTAACCTATTTCCGCCCGTTCGCGCCTTCGCCCGACCGTGCGCTCAAATTCCGCAACCGGGTGTTTCGCTTCAGGCCGCCGCAGCCGAAGCCACATGCGGCGCGTGACCGCCGACCATGCAATGCTTGTGCTCGACGTGGTACGCGAATTCGTCCCAGTAGTGCTTGAGCATCCCGCGAACCGGCATCGCCGCCGCATCGCCGAGCGCACAGATCGTGCGGCCCATGATGTTCTCGGCCACCGAGTTCAGCAGGTCCAGATCTTCCTGGCGCCCTTCGCCGTGCTCGATACGATTCACGACGCGATACAGCCAGCCGGTGCCTTCACGGCACGGCGTGCACTGGCCGCACGATTCCTCGTAGTAGAAGTACGACAGGCGCAGCAGCGAGCGCACCATGCAGCGCGTCTCGTCCATCACGATCACCGCGCCGGAACCGAGCATCGAGCCCGCCTTCGCGATCGAATCGTAGTCGAGATCCGTCTGCATCATGATGTCGCCCGGGATCACCGGCGCCGACGAACCGCCCGGAATCACGGCCTTGATCTTCTTGCCGCCGCGCATCCCGCCGGCGAGCTCCATCAGCGTCGCGAACGGCGTGCCGAGCGGCACTTCGTAGTTGCCCGGACGCTCGACGTCGCCCGACACCGAGAAAATCTTCGTGCCGCCGTTGTTCGGCTTGCCGATCTCGAGGTAATTCTGCGGCCCGATGGACAGCAGGAACGGCACCGCGGCGAACGTCTCGGTGTTGTTGATCGTGGTCGGCTTGCCGTACACGCCGAAGCTCGCCGGGAACGGCGGCTTGAAGCGCGGCTGGCCCTTCTTGCCTTCGAGCGACTCGAGCAGCGCCGTTTCCTCGCCGCAGATGTACGCGCCGTAACCGTGGTGCGCGTGCAGCTGGAACGAGAATTCCGAGCCCATGATGTTGTCGCCGAGGAACCCGGCCGCGCGCGCTTCATCCAGCGCGGCTTCGAAGCGTCGATACACTTCGAAGATCTCGCCGTGGATGTAGTTGTAGCCGACGGTGATGCCCATCGCGTATGCGCCGATGGCCATGCCTTCGATCAGCGCGTGCGGGTTCCAGCGCAGGATGTCGCGATCCTTGAACGTGCCCGGTTCGCCTTCGTCCGAGTTGCAGACGAGGTACTTCTGCCCCGGGAACTGACGCGGCATGAAGCTCCACTTCAGGCCGGTCGGGAAGCCCGCACCGCCGCGGCCGCGCAGGCCCGACGCCTTCACGTCGGCGATCACCTGCTCGGGCGGAATCTTTTCTTCGAGAATGCGGCGCAGCTGCTTGTAGCCGCCGCGCGCAACGTAGTCTTCGAGGTGCCAGTTCTCGCCGTTCAGACCAGCGAGGATCAGCGGTTTGATGTGACGGTCGTGGAGGGACGTCATTTCGAGAGCTCCTCAAGCAGCTGGTCGATCTTCTCGCGGCTCATGAAGCTGCACATTCTGTGATTGTTCACCAGCAGCACCGGCGCATCGCCGCACGAGCCCATGCATTCGCCTTCCTTCAGCGTGAACCTGCCGTCGGGCGTGGTCTCGCCGAAGCCGATGCCCAGCTTCTGTTTCAGGTAGTCGGCAGTCGCTTCCGCGCCGCCGTGCGGGCCGAGCTGGCACGGCAGGTTCGTGCAGAGCGTGATCTTGTGCTTACCGACCGGTTTGAGCTCGTACATCGTGTAGAACGTCGCGACTTCCTGCACGGCGACGGCCGGCATGCCGAGATAGTCCGCGACGAACTGCATCAGTTCGGGCGACAGCCAGCCATGCTCTTCTTGAGCCACGGCCAACGCCGACATCACGGCGGACTGTTTCTGATCGGCGGGATACTTCGTCAACGCTCGATCGATTTCCTTCAGGCCTTCAGCTGAGATCATTTTCAGACACGACTCTTTCAATTCCTACCGAACGAACAACCTGCCGCACACTGGGGTGCATGGACGGCAGACCTGGCGCTCACTCTGTTGACAGCTTGCGAAGCCGCGCCGGTTCGGCGCATACCGCTTGTGACTTCGCGTGCGACTGACTGCTCGCCGCCCGCGCGCGGGCGGCGCAACCATTAGCGATCGATTTCGCCGAACACGATGTCCTGCGTACCGATGATCGTGACGGCGTCGGCGATCATGTGACCGCGCGCCATTTCGTCGAGCGACGCCAGGTGCGCGAAACCCGGCGCGCGAATCTTGAGGCGATACGGCTTGTTGGCGCCATCCGACACGAGATAGATGCCGAACTCACCCTTCGGATGCTCGACCGCCGCGTACGCTTCGCCTTCCGGCACATGGAAACCTTCGGTGAAGAGCTTGAAGTGGTGAATCAAGTCTTCCATGTTGGTCTTCATGCCGACGCGCGACGGCGGGGCAACCTTGTGATTGTCCGTCATCACCGGGCCCGGATTCTTGCGGAGCCACTCAATACACTGTTTCGCGATGCGGATCGACTGGCGCATTTCTTCGACGCGCACCAGATAGCGGTCGTAGCAATCGCCGTTCACGCCGACCGGCACGTCGAAATCCATCCGGTCGTACACTTCGTAGGGCTGCTTCTTGCGCAGGTCCCACGCGATGCCCGAGCCGCGCAGCATCGGGCCCGTCAGGCCCATCTGCAGCGCACGTTCCGGGCTCACCACGCCGATCCCGACCAGACGCTGTTTCCAGATCCGGTTGTCGGTCAGCAGCGTTTCGTATTCGTCGACGCACTTCGGGAAGCGCGTGAAGAAATCGTCGATGAAGTCGAGCACCGAGCCGCTGCGCGCCTCGTTCATCTTCGCGAGCGCCTTCTCGTTGCGAATCTTCGACGCCTTGTATTGCGGCATTGCGTCAGGCAGATCGCGATAGACGCCGCCCGGACGATAGTAGGCCGCGTGCATCCGGGCGCCGGACACCGCTTCGTACACGTCCATCAGGTCTTCGCGTTCGCGGAACGCGTACAGGAACACGGCCATCGCGCCGACGTCGAGCGCATGCGCGCCGATCCACATCAGGTGGTTCAGCACGCGCGTGATTTCGTCGAACAGCACGCGGATGTACTGCGCGCGCTCCGGCACGTCGATGCCGAGCAGCTTTTCGATCGCGAGCACGTAGCCGTGCTCGTTGACCATCATCGACACGTAGTCGAGACGGTCCATGTACGGCACGGACTGGATGAAGGTCTTGGATTCCGCGAGCTTTTCGGTCGCGCGGTGCAGCAGGCCGATGTGCGGATCGGCACGCTGGATGACTTCGCCGTCGAGCTCGAGCACGAGGCGCAGCACGCCGTGCGCTGCCGGGTGCTGCGGGCCGAAGTTGAGCGTGTAGTTCTTGATTTCTGCCATGACGCCCCCTTAATGTTTCAGACCGCCATAGCGATCCTCGCGGATCACGCGCGGCGTGATTTCGCGCGGCTCGATCGTCACCGGCTGGTACACGACCCGCTTCTCTTCCGGGTCGTAACGCATTTCGACGTAGCCCGACACCGGGAAGTCCTTGCGGAACGGGTGACCGATGAAGCCGTAGTCGGTGAGGATGCGGCGCAGGTCGGGGTGGCCTTCGAACACGATGCCGTACAGGTCGAACGCTTCGCGCTCGTACCAGTTCGCCGAGGTCCAGATGTCGACCAGCGACGCCACGATCGGCAGATCGTCGTCCGGCGCGAACGCGCGCAGGCGCAGACGCCAGTTGTTCGTGACCGACAGCAGGTGCGACACGGCCGCGAAGCGCGGGCCGTCGTAGGCGCCGTCGCCGAAGGTCTGGTAGTCGACGCCGCAGAGGTCGATCAGTTGCTCGAAACGGAGCTTCGGATCGTCGCGCAGCGTCTTTGCGACTTCGAGGTAATCGCTCGCCTTCACGACGAGCGTCAGTTCACCGATCGCTTCGGTGAGGCTCACCACGCGCGCGCCGAGCGCGGCTTCGAGGTTTGCCTTCAGGGTCTCGATTTTGCTTGCCATATTGAGGGGACGCTCGGGGCTTTATTGACGGGCGATGGTATTGGTGCGGCGGATCTTCGCCTGAAGCTGGATCACGCCGTAGACCAGCGCCTCGGCCGTGGGCGGACAGCCCGGCACGTAGACGTCGACCGGCACGATCCGGTCGCAGCCGCGGACCACCGAGTACGAGTAGTGGTAGTAACCACCGCCGTTCGCGCACGACCCCATCGAGATCACCCAGCGCGGCTCGGCCATCTGGTCGTACACGCGGCGCAGCGCGGGCGCCATCTTGTTGCACAGCGTGCCGGCGACGATCATCACGTCCGACTGACGCGGACTCGGACGGAACACGACGCCGAACCGGTCCAGATCGTAACGGGCGGCGCCCGCATGCATCATCTCGACGGCACAACACGCGAGCCCGAACGTCATCGGCCACAGCGAGCCGGTACGCGTCCAGTTGATCAGCTTGTCAGCCGTCGTGGTGACAAACCCTTCCTTCAAGACCCCTTCGATACTCATTTGCTTTCCACTCCAGACGAGCGACCGAGCGTGGCCGCCCATGCAAACCGGCGATTAACCCATCACTCCCAGTCGAGGCCGCCTTTCTTCCAGATATAGGCAAAGCCCAGCAGGAATTCGAGCAGAAAAATCATCATTGCGATGAAACCCGGCCAGCCGATGTCCCGGAGCGCGACGCCCCACGGGAACAGGAATGCGGTTTCGAGATCGAAGATGATGAACAGGATGGCGACGAGGTAATACCGAACGTCGAACTTCATCCGGGCGTCTTCAAAGGCTTCGAAGCCGCACTCGTACGGTGCGTTCTTCTCGACGTCCGGCTTGTTGGGACCAAGGAGCTTGCCGATGCTGACCAGCGCTATACCTAAACCAGTGCCCACGAGGAGGAACAACAAGACGGGGTAATAGGCTGCGAGGTTCAAGGCAATCCTCTATCGGTTGGTTCTGAGCGTCCGGAGAATACCACTTCCGGCGGAAGGAATCATTTCGGAGTACAGGCGATCGCAAGACAACCGCAAGCCCACCCCAGAAATGAAAAATGCCAGCCACTAGAAGCGGCTGGCATTGAGTAACTTTGGTGCCGACGGCGAGACTCGAACTCGCACAGCTTTCGCCACTACCCCCTCAAGATAGCGTGTCTACCAATTTCACCACGTCGGCACTGCATGCAACTCGGGTTGTGCTGCTTGTTCCCGCGAATCGCTTCAAGAATTAAATTCTAACCCGAGTTCCGGATTTGTTCAACGCACAACCGCAAAAAAATTAACTTTTTATTTCGGGACATCCTGGCCCGGCGCGCTTGCGGCCGAAGCGGCTGCGGCGGACGCCGCGACAGCCGGCGCCGATGCGGCGGGCGCCGATGCCGGCGCGGTCGCTGCCGTGCCGAGCACGCCTGCCGACGGCGTCGACTTGTACGAACCGAGGTACGTCAGCGCGAGCGTCGCGACGAAGAAGATCGCCGCGAGAATGCCCGTCGTGCGCGACAGGAAGTTCGCCGAGCCCGTCGCACCAAACAGACTGCCCGACGCGCCGCTGCCGAACGCGGCGCCCATGTCGGCACCCTTGCCATGCTGCAGCAGCACGAGCCCGATCACACCGAGCGCAGACAGCACCTGCACCACAATAATCAACGTCTTGAATAACAGCATCACACCCACCCGATTGGATCGGGCGACCGGACCGACCGGCCGCCGTCATGGTTCAATTCGATCTCGGACCGCTCAACGCGCGGCCCGGCAGATCGCCAGGAAATCTTCCGCCTTCAGCGACGCGCCGCCGATCAGGCCGCCGTCGATGTCCGGCTGAGCAAACAGCTCTTCCGCGTTGTCCGGCTTCACGCTGCCGCCGTACAGCACGGACACGTCCGCCGCACCCTTCGCCGCGAGACGCGTACGCAGGAACGCGTGCACGTCCTGCGCCTGCGCCGACGTCGCGCTCTTGCCCGTACCGATCGCCCAGACCGGCTCGTACGCGACGACGATGCGGGCAGCTTCGTCAGCCGTCAGCACGGCCAGCACCGCGTCGAGCTGCGCACCGACGATCTGCTCGGTCGCACCCGATTCGCGCTCGTCGAGCGTCTCGCCGACGCACACGACCGGCGTGAGGCCTGCCGCGAGCGCGCGTTGCGCTTTCGCGGCGACCGTCTCGCTGCTTTCGCCGTGATACGCGCGACGCTCCGAATGGCCGACGATCGCATACTGCGCGCCGAACTCCGCCACCATCGCGGCCGCCACCTCGCCGGTGAACGCGCCTTGCTCGTGCGCGGACACGTCCTGCGCGCCGAACGCGACACGGCCACCGCCGAGCTGCGCCTGAACCTGCGCGAGATACGGGAACGGCACGCACACGCCGACCGACGTTTCAGCCGCCACCGCGCCCGCACCCTGCACCACTTCGTTCAGCAGCGCCTGGTTGCCGGCCAGCCGGCCGTGCATCTTCCAGTTGCCGATCACTCGCTTTGTTCGTTGTTTCGACATCGTGTCTGTCTCGTCACTATCTTGTCATTAACGTGCCGGAACCCGGCCGTCAGGTTGGATCTGGCGAAGCAAACCCGCGATTTTACTGCGCGCGGCTTGAACCGGTCAAACCGCGTATGTCAAGCCCGCTGCGCGGGCCGTCACGCGTTCGTACCCCAATCGAGCACGATCTTGCCGATGTGCTCGCCGCTTTCCATCAGCGCATGCGCTTGCGCAGCCTCGCCGGCCGGCAGCACACGATAGATCACGGGCTTGATGCGACCGTCGGCCAGCAGCGGCCACACGCGCGCCTTCAACTGCGCGGCGATGCGCGCCTTGAACTCGACCGGGCGCGGGCGCAGCGTCGAGCCCGTCACCGTCAGCCGGCGGCGCAGGATCTCGTTCAGGTTGACCTCGGCCTTCGCGCCGCCGAGCAGCGCGATCAGCACGAGACGGCCGCCGTCCGCGAGCGCGGACAGCTCGCGCGGCACGTACGAGCCCGCCACCATGTCGAGGATCACGTCGACGCCGCGATCGTGCGTCAGCGACTTCACGACCTCGACGAAGTCTTCGGTCTTGTAGTCGATCGCGCGCTCGGCGCCGAGCGCCTCGCACGCGCGGCACTTGTCGGCGGTGCCGGCCGTCGCGAACACGCGAAAGCCGAGCGCATGCGCGATCTGGATCGCCGTCACGCCGATGCCGCTCGAGCCGCCCTGCACGAGCAGCGTCTCCTGCTCGCCGCCCTCGCCCGCGCCGAGCTGCGCACGGTCGAACACGTTGCTCCACACGGTGAAAAACGTTTCGGGCAGCGAGGCGGCCTCGATATCGGTGAGGCCGTCCGGCACCGGCAGGCACTGCGGCAGCGGCGCGACCGCATATTCGGCATAGCCGCCGCCCGCGAGCAGCGCGCACACGCGATCGCCGAGCTTCAGGCCGAACGGGTTCAGCGCCGCATCGGACACGTCGCCGCCGACGATCTCGCCCGCGACCTCGAGGCCCGGCAGATCCGACGCACCCGGCGGCGGCGCATAGGCGCCCTTGCGCTGGAATACGTCGGGCCGGTTCACGCCGGAAGCCGCCACCTTGATCAGCACTTCGCCGCGCTTCGGTTCGGGGCGCGGACGCTCCGCGAGCTTCAGCACGTCGGGGGCGCCGAATTCGGTGATTTCGATGGCTTTCATGGTGAGAATCGCTCCAGGATCGGAATCGGATGGCACGCCCGTGCGCACGGCGCGGACGCCTCGCCGGCGCTGCTGCGCCGCACAACGATGCTACAGAAAAAACGGCCGGCACGCTTTCGCACTGCCGGCCGTTGGTCCGCCTGTCCGCTTACTGCTGCGGCGGCGTATCCGACTGCGCTGCCGCCGCTGCTTCATTCAGCAGCGCCTTGGCCGACAGACGCACGCGCCCCTTCTCGTCCGTCTGGATCACCTTGACCTTCACCTGCTGACCTTCCTTCAGGTAGTCGTTGATGTCCTTCACACGCTCGTTGACGATTTCCGAGATGTGCAGCAGACCGTCCTTGCCCGGCAGCAGGTTCACGATCGCACCGAAATCGAGCAGCTTGAGCACCGTGCCTTCGTACACCTGGCCGACTTCGATTTCAGCCGTGATCTGCTCGATGCGCTTCTTCGCTTCGGCCATGCCTTCGCTGCTCGTGCTCGCGATCGTCACGACGCCGTCGTCCGAGATGTCGATGGTCGTGCCCGTTTCCTCGGTCAGCGCGCGGATCACCGAACCGCCCTTGCCGATCACGTCGCGGATCTTTTCCGGGTTGATCTTGACCGTGATCATGCGCGGCGCGAATTCCGACAGTTGCGTGTTCGCACCCGACACCGCCGACGTCATCTTGCCGAGGATGTGCATGCGGCCTTCCTTCGCTTGCGCGAGCGCGACCTGCATGATTTCCTTCGTGATGCCCTGGATCTTGATGTCCATCTGCAGTGCCGTCACGCCTTGCTCGGTGCCGGCCACCTTGAAGTCCATGTCGCCGAGGTGATCTTCGTCGCCGAGGATGTCGGTCAGCACCGCGAACTTGTTGCCTTCGAGGATCAGGCCCATCGCGATACCCGCGACATGCGCCTTCATCGGCACGCCGGCGTCCATCAGCGCGAGGCAGCCGCCGCACACCGATGCCATCGACGACGAACCGTTCGATTCGGTGATTTCCGACACGACGCGGATCGAGTAGCCGAATTCGTCGGCGCTCGGCAGGCACTTGACCAGCGCGCGCTTGGCCAGACGGCCGTGGCCGATTTCGCGACGCTTCGGCGAGCCGACGCGGCCCGTTTCGCCGGTCGCGAACGGGGGCATGTTGTAGTGGAGCATGAAGCGCTCGCGGTATTCGCCTTCGAGCGCGTCGATGATCTGCTCGTCACCCTTCGTGCCGAGCGTCGCGACGACCAGCGCCTGCGTTTCGCCGCGCGTGAACAGCGCCGAGCCGTGGGTACGCGGCAGCACGCCGGTGCGGATCTCGATCGGGCGCACGGTGCGCGTGTCGCGGCCGTCGATGCGCGGCTCGCCGTTCAGGATCTGCGAACGGACGATCTTCGCCTCGATGTCGAACAGCACGTTGCCGACCGTGGCCTTGTCGGCCGCGACCGTACCGGCCGCCAGCGCGTCTTCCTCGAGCTTCGCCGACGTCGCCGCGTAGACTTCCTTCAGCTTCGCCGAACGCGCCTGCTTGTCGCGCAACTGGTAAGCGGCGAGCAGATCGTTCTGCGCCAGCTCGGTCACGCGGGCGATCAGCGCCTCGTTCTTCGGCGCCGGCTGCCAGTCCCACTCGGGCTTGCCGCCGTCGCGCACCAGCTCGTGGATCGCGTCGATCGCGATCTGCATCTGCTCGTGGCCGAACACCACGGCGCCCAGCATCACTTCTTCCGACAGTTGATCGGCTTCCGACTCGACCATCAGCACGGCGCGCTCCGTACCCGCGACGACGAGGTCGAGGCTCGATGCCTTGAGCTGGTCACGCGTCGGGTTCAGCACGTACGCGTTGTCGATGTATGCGACACGCGCGGCACCGACCGGGCCGTTGAACGGCAGGCCCGACACGGCGAGCGCGGCCGATGCGCCGATCAGCGCGGGGATGTCCGCCGGGATTTCCGGGTTCACGGACAGCACGTGGATCACGACCTGGACTTCGTTGTAGAAGCCTTCCGGGAACAGCGGGCGCAGCGGACGGTCGATCAGGCGCGACGTCAGCGTCTCGTGCTCCGACGGACGGCCTTCGCGGCGGAAGAAGCCGCCCGGAATCTTGCCGGCCGAGTAGGTCTTCTCGAGGTAGTCGACGGTCAGCGGGAAGAAATCCTGGCCCGGCTTCGCCGACTTCGCGCCGACGACGGTTGCCAGCACGACGGTGTCTTCGACGTCGACGATCACGGCGCCGCTCGCCTGGCGGGCGACTTCACCGGTTTCGAGGCGCACCTTGTGCTGGCCCCATTGGAATTCCTTCACGACCTTGTTGAACATGGACATGGTTGCTCCTTTGTATTCATGCATTTCATTCGCCGCGCCGGCCATCCCGCGCGGCGGCGTCCCGACCGAATCACCCGGAGCAAGGTGTGTTTTTTATGCCATTCCAGCGCGGCGCTCAAGCAGCGACGCGCTGGAATGACACAAATCCTGCCCCGGTATCGGTCGTGGCGGCGGCCCCGTACGAACGTGCGGGAGCGCCTGCGGTGCGTGTGACGCTACGCACCGCGCAAAAACAAAATGCCTGTATCAGCGGACTGACACAGGCATCTTGCTGGCGGCAATCGCCTCGATTACTTACGCAGACCCAGCTTCTCGATCAGTGCGCGGTAACGGTCGGCATCCTTGCCCTTGAGGTAGTCGAGCAGCTTGCGGCGGCGGCTCACCATGCGCAGCAGGCCGCGGCGGCTGTGGTGATCCTTCGCGTGGGTCTTGAAGTGACCCGTCAGTTCGACGATACGTGCGGTCAGCAGTGCGACCTGGACTTCGGGCGACCCCGTGTCGTTGGTACCGCGGGCGAACTGAGCAACGACTTCCGACTTCTTGATATCTGCAACAGACATGTGATTTCCTTTCTAACTGAACAGGCGGACACGGAAGAATGGCCGTGCCGTGACTTACAACCGGCGCGCATTGTAGCACAACTCGGTGCCGTTCTTGGCGCTTCCCGTCACGGGCGCGTCATCGAGCACGTCGACGGCATCTCCGTGCGTTGCGCCGGCACCGCGAGCACCGTCCGGAAGCCGTAGCCCGATCCCTCGTTGTCGAAGCGCACGCCCGGCGTGCCGGCCTTGTCCATTTCCATCACGTAAAGGGGCTGGATCAGCTGGTGATCCTGCGCGCGCATCCGCGACGCGTGGAAGCCGTCGTCGAACGACAGCCCCTCGAGCGCACGCGCGACCGCGACTGGGTCGGCCGAACCCGCACGGGTCATCGCGGCGGCCAGCATCTGGATCATCTGGCTCATCCGCCGCACCGGGTAGTCGTCCTGGGCGGCCGGAAAACGGGTCCGGAACGCGCGGTAGAACGCGTCGGACGCGGCGCCGCCCGCGTTCGGGTGCCAGTCGGCTACCGCCACGACGCGGCCGACACCCGCGTCGCCCAAGGCCGCCGGCGCGCCGAGGCTGTTGCCGTAGAACGTATAGAACTTGGCGTTGAGCCCCTGTTCGCGCGCCGCCTTCACGAGCAGCGCGAGGTCGTTGCCCCAGTTGCCGGTCACGACGGCGTCCGCGCCGCTCGCGCGGATCTTCGCGATGTACGGCGAGAAATCCTTGATCCGGCCGATCGGGTGGAATTCGTCGCCGGCGATCGTCACGTCCGGGCGCCGCGCGGCCAGCGCCTGCCGCGCGAGGGTGCTGACGTCGTGACCGAAGCTGTAGTCCTGGTTCAGCAGATAGACCTTGCGCAGCGCGCGATCGCGCGCCATCACGTCCGCGAGCGCCGCCATCCGCATGCCGGCATGCGCATCGAAGCGGAAATGCCAGAAACTGCAGCGCGCGCCGGTCAGCGCCGGATCGTCGGCCGAGTAGTTCAGCAACAGCATCCGGTTGTCCGGATCGCGTGCGTTCAGCTTGTCGAGCGCCGCGACGAGCGCGGCCGCGACGGCCGAGCTGTTGCCCTGCGCGACGAAGCCGACATGGCGGTCGGCGGCCGCGCGCAACTGCACGAGCGCCTCCTCAGGGCTGCCCTTGCTGTCGAGCACGACGAGCTCGAGCGGGTGCGCGCCGTCGCGCAGCTTCACGCCGCCCGCCGCGTTGACCTGCTCGACGCCGAAGCGCAGGTTGCGCTCGACCGCCGCGCCCGCGTTCGCGAACGGGCCCGACATCCCTTCGATCAGTGCGATCCGCACCGGCTCGCCGCCGGCAAACGCGGACGACACCAGCATCCACCCCGCGCTCCACGCGAGCGCGCATCGCTTCCATCCGTGCATCGCCAACCTGCCCTTCAATCTGCCCGAGAAGCGCGGATCATAGGCCGCCGCGCCCGCGGCCCGCAAGCGCGACAGCGCGCGATCCGCACCGATTTTTTCCGCCCGATGCGCGATCGCGCGCCGTCCGTGATAAAACGGGACCTGTTTCCGTGTTCTGGAGAATCCGATGCGCTCTCGCATTCCCGCGCGCCTGCCCGTGCTGGTCGCCTGCGCCGCCGCGCTGCTGGCCGGTTGCGCGCAACCGTGGCAGCAATACCAGGCCGGCCAGGACGAGTCGGCGATCGTCGCGCGCATGGGCCCGCCGCGCGAGATCTATGACCTGCCGGGCGGCGGCAAGCGCCTGATGTGGCCGACCCAGCCAATGGGCGAGATCACGGTCGCGGCCGACGTCGACGCGGCCCACCGGATCGTCAACGTGCGCCAGGTGCTGCAGCCGAGCGAGTTCTATCGCGCGGAGATCGGCAAGTGGACGAAGACCGACGTCCTCGTCAATTTCGGACGCCCGGTCGAGACCTCCTACTTTCCGCTGATGAAGCGCGAGGTGTGGACGTACCGGTATCTCGAGGACAACGTCTGGTACATGATGTACAGCTTCTACTTCGATCCGCAGGGCATCCTGCGCACCACGCAGAAAACGCCCGATCCGCTGCACGATCCAGACCGCCGCAACCTGTTCTGACCGATTGCGCATTTACGCACAATTTCCACAACGGCCATTCACGAATTATTGCGTGATGGCCGTTTCATTTTTTCCGCAATCGAATTAATTCTAAAAATCAAGCGGAAATCTTTTCCGGGCGACAGCATTTCGGACCAGTAAAGCGATGTGCCTCGCTGCGTATGAATTCGTCCGAAAACCGCATGCACAATGCATCTCATGCCTTGCATTGGTGCAGCCCGTGCACCGCCCCGAGTTAATTTGAAACAATTTGTTTCAGCACATCCAAAGCGCTAGGGCATACCCCTAATATCAGTCGAAATCGAACCTTTCAATTTAGAAAGCATGTTATTACCCTATTCCGTTCGATATTCATTTCTCTTTAGCAGAAAGGAGTCCTCATGAATCGCCCCAAGAGCATGCTGGTTGCCAACATTGCCTGGGCCCGCGAGACGCGCGAACACACGCCCGGCTTCTTCGACGCGCTCGCGCGCGGCCAGAATCCGCGCGTACTGTGGATCGGCTGCGCCGACAGCCGCGTGCCGGCCGAGACCATCACGCACTGCGCGCCCGGCGAACTGTTCGTCCATCGCAACATCGCGAACCTGTTTCATCCCGACGACGACAATTCCGCCAGCGTGCTCGAGTACGCGGTGCGGGTGCTGAAGGTCGATCACGTGATCGTGTGCGGGCACTACGGATGCGGCGGCGTGCGTGCATCGCTGTTGCCGCCGCCCGCCGACCTGCCGCACGTCGCGCGTCGCATCGCGCCGCTCTGCGCGCTCGCGCGGCGCCATCGCGACACGCTCGACGGGCTCGACGAGATGGCCGCCGCCGACCGCCTCGCCGAGCTGAACGTGCTCGAACAGGTACGGCTGCTGCGCGCGTCGCCGATCGTGCGCGGCCGCGAACGGCCGCCGCTCGTGCACGGCTGGATCTTCTCGCTCGCCGACGGCCGCCTGAAGGAGCTCGATTCCGGCTATGCCGCGCCGCCGGCCGAAGCCGAGCCCGAGTCCGAGCCTGCTGCGACCGCCGTCGCGCTCGGCTGACCCGCACCCTCCTCATGCCAACGAAACCACCCCAACCATGAAACTGAACGAGCGCCTGTCCACCCTGCCGCGCGACATCGTCGCCGGCATCGTCGTTTTCCTCGTCGCGCTACCGCTGTGTCTCGGCATCGCCAACGCTTCCGGCGTCGAGCCGTTCGCCGGGCTCGTCTCCGGCATCGTCGGCGGCATCATCGTCGCGCTGCTGAGCGGCTCGTCGCTGTCCGTCAGCGGGCCAGCCGCCGGCCTCGTCGTGATCGTCGTCGAAGGGATCGCGCAACTCGGCAGCTTCTCCGCGTTCCTGCTCGCGGTACTGCTGTCCGGCGTATTGCAATTCGGCTTCGGCATGCTGCGCGCCGGCCGCTTCGCCGCCTATGTCCCGTCGCCCGTCATCAAGGGCATGCTCGCCGCGATCGGCCTGCTGCTGATCGTGAAGCAGATTCCGTTCGCGTTCGGTATCGGCGGCGCGGCCGCGCAATCGTTTGCGAACTGGCCGAGCCTGCCGGTCGCGTGGGCCGCGACGGCCGTCGCGCTCGCCTCGCTCGCGTTGCTGATCGCGTGGGACACGTCAGCGCTGCGCCGCTTCGCGCTGGTGCGCTCGGTGCCCGCGCCGCTCGCGGTGGTCATCCTCGGTATCGGCGCGACGCTCGTGCTGGGTTTCGTCGCGCCCGCGGTCGCGCCGGGCGCCGCCCATCGCGTCACCTTGCCCGAACTCGGATCGTTCGCGGCCTTCGCCGCCTCGCTCAAGCACGCGGAACTCGGCCCGAACTTCGCGCAACTCGTCAATCCGGACGTGTGGCGCGTCGCGATCACGCTCGCGGTCGTCGCAAGCCTCGAGACGCTGCTGAGCCTCGAAGCAGTCGAGCAGATCGACCCGAAGCGCCGGCCGACCCAGCCCGATCGCGAACTCAAGGCACAGGGCGTCGGCAACCTCGTCGCGGGTGCGGTCGGCGGGCTGCCGATCACGTCGGTGATCGTGCGCAGTTCGGTGAACGTCAACGCGGGCGCGCAAAGCCGGATGTCGGCGATCGTCCACGGGGTGCTGCTGCTCGCGAGCGTGTTCGCGCTCACCGGCCTGATCAACCTGATTCCGCTCGCGAGCCTCGCCGCGATCCTGATCCACACCGGCTTCAAGCTCGCGAAACCCGCGTTGTTCCGCTCGGTGATGAAACAGGGGCCGGCCGCGTTCGTCCCGTTCGCCGCGACGATCGCCGGCGTGCTGACGGTCGACCTGCTGTTCGGCATCGCGCTCGGCCTCGCGTGCAGCGTGCTGGCCGTCGCCGTCGCCAATCTGAAGAGCCCCGTCACGCTCGCGCAGCATGACGACCACTTCCTGCTGTCGTTCCGCAAGGACGTGTCGTTTCTCGGCAAGGTCCAGGTCAAGCATCACTTGCGGCACATTCCGGACCGCGCGGCGGTGATCATCGACGCGACGCGCGCCGACTACATCGATCACGATGTGCTCGAACTGCTTGATGCGTTCGTCGCAGATGCGCCGCGGCGCGGGATCGCGGTGGAGTTCCGCCGGCGCAATCCGGCGCCCCGCCCGGCGACGCGCCGCTGGCTGTTCCGCGCGCCGGCCGCCGAATGAGCGGCCAATGAAAAACGCCCCGGCGGCCGAGGGCCGCACGGGGCTTCGCGATGCTGCTCGCAGCGCTTACGAGCGCTGCGGATTGACCTTGTCGTCCTTCGAGTGCAGCTTGTTCAGCGCGGAAATGTACGCTTTCGCGGACGCGGCGACGATATCCGGATCGGTACCGACGCCGTTGACGATCCGCCCGCTCTTCGACAACCGGACCGTCACTTCGCCCTGCGCCTGCGTGCCGGTCGTGATCGCGTTCACCGAGTACAGCAGCAGCTCGGACCCGCTGCCGACTTCGCCCTCGATCGCATTGAACGTCGCGTCGACCGGGCCGTTGCCGCGCGCCTCGCCGGTCACTTCCTTGCCTTCGACCGCGAACACGATTTTCGCCTGCGGCTGCTCGCCCGTTTCCGAACGCTGAGACAGCGACACGAACTTGAAGTGCTCCTGCTCGTGCGCGAGCGCCGATTCCTCGGACACGATCGCGATGATGTCCTCGTCGAAGATCTCCGCCTTGCGGTCGGCCAGATCCTTGAAGCGCATGAACGCGGCATTCAATTCGGCTTCGCTGTCGAGCGATACGCCGAGTTCCTGCAGGCGCTGCTTGAACGCGTTGCGGCCCGACAGCTTGCCGAGCACGATCTTGTTCGCGGTCCAGCCCACGTCTTCCGCACGCATGATCTCGTAGGTGTCGCGCGCCTTCAGCACGCCGTCCTGGTGAATGCCCGACGCGTGCGCGAACGCGTTCGCGCCGACCACTGCCTTGTTCGGCTGCACGACGAAACCGGTGATCTGCGACACGAGCTTCGACGTCGGCACGATTTGCGTCGTGTCGATGCCGACGTCGAGGCCGAAGTAGTCCTTGCGGGTCTTCACGGCCATCACGATTTCTTCGAGCGACGTGTTGCCCGCGCGCTCGCCGAGGCCGTTGATCGTGCACTCGATCTGGCGCGCACCCCCGATCTTCACGCCGGCGAGCGAGTTCGCGACCGCCATCCCGAGGTCGTTGTGGCAATGCACCGAGAAGATCGCCTTGTCCGAGTTCGGAATGCGTTCGCGCAGCGTCTTCACGAGGTTGCCGTACAGCTCCGGCACGCCGTAGCCGACCGTATCGGCGATGTTGATCGTCGTCGCGCCTTCGGCGATCACGGCTTCCAGCACGCGGCACAGGAAATCGAGATCCGAGCGGCTGCCGTCTTCCGGCGAGAACTCGACGTTGTCGGTGAACTTGCGCGCGAAACGCACCGCGAGACGCGCCTGCTCGAACACCTGGTCCGGCGTCATCCGCAGCTTCTTCTCCATGTGCAGCGGCGACGTCGCGATGAACGTGTGGATCCGCGCGCTGTTGGCCGGCTTCAATGCGTCCGCCGCGCGCTGGATGTCCTTGTCGTTGGCCCGCGCCAGCGAGCAGATCGTGCTGTCCTTCACGAGACCGGCGATCGTGTGGATCGCGTCGAAATCGCCGTTGGAGCTGGCGGCGAAGCCGGCCTCGATCACATCGACCTTCATCCGCTCGAGGTGCTTCGCAATGCGGATTTTCTCTTCCTTCGTCATCGACGCACCGGGCGATTGCTCGCCGTCACGCAACGTCGTATCGAAAATGATCAGCTTGTCTGTCATGGGGGGCTCCAGGGCTCTTTTATACGGAAGTCAAACGTAATGAGATCGCGCCACCGCTGGCGACGCTCAACAACAGACGAGGCTTGAGACGGGGGGCGAGAACGGTCAGCGCGACAGGCGCGCCAAAGCTAGCGCGCGTAGCGGCGCACCGGCTAGAAGGAGGGAGAGGCGGGGAAATGCAGTCATGCCGAAGACTATAGCGACATTCCGCTGGCCGCGCAATCGGACGGCGCCCGGGAATCGACGCAGTCCGGCCAGCAAAAAGGGACAAATGAAAACGGCGGCCCCGAGGCCGCCGTTTCCGGGCAGATCGCAGATCGCGCGCGGATGTCAGTGATCGCGCTGCGACGAGCGCGCCGGGTTCGCC
This sequence comes from Burkholderia sp. AcTa6-5, assembly GCF_017815075.1. Lineage (NCBI taxonomy): Bacteria > Pseudomonadati > Pseudomonadota > Betaproteobacteria > Burkholderiales > Burkholderiaceae > Burkholderia > Burkholderia sp. AcTa6-5. The sequence continues at coordinate 42,871 of NZ_JAGIQE010000003.1, forward strand.
CGCCCGCGAATGGCCTGGTAGGCCCAGAACACATAGCCGGATAGCCCGTACAGCACGAACAGGCAGAACAGCATCAGCGGCGGATCGGACGACACGAGCACGAACGCGACGACGACGAGCAGGATCGCCGCGAACGGCACGCGGTGCCGCACGTCGAGCGCCTTGCCACTGTAGAACGGTGCGTTCGACACCATCGTCACGCCCGCGTAGATCGTCAGCGCGAACGCGACCCACGGCAGCCAGCCAAGCTTCATCGGCACGCGGTTGTCGGTCGCGAGCCACACGAAGCCCGCGATCAGCGCGGCGGCGGCCGGGCTCGGCAGCCCCTGGAAGAAACGCTTGTCGACGCTGCCGATGTTCGTGTTGAAGCGCGCGAGGCGCAGCGCGGCGCCCGAGCAATAGACGAACGCGGCGAGCCAGCCCCAGCGGCCGAGATCCTTCAGCACCCATTCGTACATCACGAGCGCCGGCGCGACGCCGAACGACACCATGTCCGACAGGCTGTCGAACTGCTCGCCGAACGCGCTCTGCGTATGCGTCATGCGCGCAACGCGCCCGTCCATCCCGTCGAGCACCATCGCGACGAAAATCGCGATCGCGGCGATCTCGAAGCGGACGTTCATCGCCTGCACGACCGCGAAGAAGCCGCAGAACAGCGCGGCGGTCGTGAATGCGTTCGGCAGCAGATAGATGCCGCGCGTCTTCAGGAACCGCTGGCGCGCGGCGCGGCGGCTTTCGAGCGGCGCCGCATCGGGCGCCATCACCTTGTTGCGGCGGAACGGGCGTGGCGTCTGGCCGGAGCCGTTACGCGGCCGACGCGGTTTGAATGCGGCCATCGTGCGCCCCGCCGCTTACTGTTCGAGCTCGGCGAGGATCGTCGACGACGCGTAGACCTTCTCGCCGATCGACACCTTCGCGCGGCTGCCGAGCGGCAGGTACACGTCGACGCGCGAACCGAAGCGGATGAAACCGTAGCGCTGGCCGCGCGACAGCGGCTCGCCGGCGCGCACGTAGCAGAGGATCCGGCGGGCGATCAGGCCCGCGATCTGCACGGACGTGACGGTCTTGCCGCTCGCCGTCTGGATCACGACCGCATTGCGCTCGTTCTCGGTCGACGCCTTGTCGATCGCCGCGTTCAGGAACGCGCCCGGGAAGTACTCGACCTTGCTGATCGCGCCGTCGACCGGCGAACGCTGCGAATGGACGTTGAAGACATTCATGAACACGCTGATCTTCAGCGCTTCGCGGTTCGCGTACGGATCCTGCGCGGTCTCGACCGCGACGATGCGGCCGTCCGCCGGGCACAGCACCGCGTTCGGCTGCGCCGGGATCGGGCGCTGCGGATCGCGGAAGAACTGGACGACGAAGACGAGCAGCAGCCAGAACGGCCACGCGAAGCCGAAGCCCCCGACGGCGTGGATCAACAGCGCGATGACGGCTGCAATCGCGATGAACGGCCAGCCTTCGCGCGCGATGATCGGATGAGGATAGTTCATGGGTTCGTTCGGTGTTCGGTGAATTGCAAAGCCCGTAGGATAGCAAAAGCCGCCCGGGGCACTGCTGCCTTCGGACGGCTTTTTGATACCGACCCTCCACTCGAAGGGCCGGAACAGCACGTTTTGCTTCTATCGGTGCTTAGTTCTTCGTCTGGTCGACGAGCTTGTTCTTCGCGATCCACGGCATCATCGCGCGCAGCTTCGCTCCGACCTGCTCGATCTGGTGCTCGGCCGTCAGGCGGCGGCGCGACTGCAGCGTCGGCGCGCCCGCCTTGTTCTCGAGGATGAAGCTCTTCGCGTACTCGCCCGTCTGGATGTCGGTCAGGCACTGCTTCATCGCCTTCTTCGTCTCTTCCGTGACGACGCGCGGGCCGGTCACGTATTCGCCGTACTCGGCGTTGTTCGAGATCGAGTAGTTCATGTTCGCGATGCCGCCTTCGTAGATCAGGTCGACGATCAGCTTCAGTTCGTGCAGGCACTCGAAGTACGCCATTTCCGGTGCGTAGCCGGCTTCGACCAGCGTCTCGAAACCGGCCTTGATCAGCTCGACGGTACCGCCGCACAGCACGGCCTGCTCGCCGAACAGGTCGGTTTCGGTTTCTTCACGGAAGTTCGTCTCGATGATGCCGGCACGGCCGCCGCCGTTCGCCGCCGCGTACGACAGCGCGATGTCGCGCGCCGCGCCCGACTTGTTCTGCGCAACCGCGATCAGGTGCGGCACGCCGCCACCTTGCGAGTAAGTGCCGCGCACGGTATGGCCCGGTGCCTTCGGCGCGATCATGATCACGTCGAGGTCGGCGCGCGGGATCACCTGGCCGTAGTGGACGTTGAAGCCGTGCGCAAACGCGAGCGCCGCGCCCTGCTTGATGTTCGCGTGCACTTCCTTCGCGTACACGTCGGCGATCTGCTCGTCCGGCAGCAGCATCATGACGACGTCCGCGCCCTTCACCGCTTCGGCGACTTCCTTGACCGACAGGCCGGCGTTTTCAGCCTTGCTCCACGACGCGCCGTCCTTGCGCAGGCCGACCGTCACGTTCACGCCGCTTTCCTTCAGGTTCAGCGCGTGCGCATGGCCTTGCGAGCCGTAGCCGATGATCGTGACTTGCTTGCCCTTGATGAGGGAGAGGTCGGCGTCTTTGTCGTAGAAAACGTTCATGATGGTTCCTTCGCTAATTCAAAAAATTCAATGATTCGTTCGGATGGAGTACTGCGGGCCGGGACATGACGGCGCACCCGGCGTGCCATTTCTGGCTATGTCGGCATCACACCTTCAGGATGCGCTCGCCGCGTCCGATGCCGGAGCTGCCGGTGCGCACGGTCTCGAGGATCGCGCTGGCGTCCAGCCCCTGGATGAATGCGTCGAGCTTGTCGCTCGCGCCCGTCAATTCGATCGTGTAGGTCTTTTCGGTCACGTCGATGATGCGGCCGCGGAAAATGTCCGACATCCGCTTCATTTCTTCGCGCTCCTTGCCCACTGCACGTACCTTGATCAGCATCAGCTCGCGTTCGATGTGTGCACCGTCGGTCAGGTCCACCACTTTCACCACCTCGATCAGGCGGTTCAGATGCTTCGTGATCTGTTCGATCACGTCGTCGGAGCCAATGGAAACGATGGTGAGCCGCGACAGCGATTGGTCTTCGGTCGGCGCCACCGTCAAGGTTTCGATGTTGTAGCCGCGTGCGGAAAACAGACCGACCACGCGCGACAGCGCACCCGGTTCGTTCTCCAGCAGGACGGAAATGATGTGTCTCATGTTCGCTTCTTCCAGAATGTGTCCGTGTCGATTCACCCGCGCCGCGCGCCGCCGCGTGCCGCACCGCCCTTCGTGAAGGCGGCCGCATCGGGCCGGGCGCGCGTCGCGCCGTTACAGATCTTCCGATCCGAGCAGCATCTCGGTGATGCCCTTGCCGGCCTGTACCATCGGCCAGACGTTTTCGGTCGGATCGGTCTGGAAGTCGAGAAACACGGTGCGGTCCTTCAGGCGCAGCGCTTCCTTCAGCGCCGGCTCCACATCCGAAGTCTTTTCGATCCGCATGCCGACGTGGCCGTACGCTTCGGCAAGCTTCACGAAATCGGGCAGCGCATCCATGTACGAATGCGAATAGCGCTTGCTGTATTCGATCTGCTGCCACTGGCGGACCATGCCGAGGTAGCGGTTGTTCAGCGAAATGATCTTCACGGGCGTGTCGTACTGCAGGCAGGTCGACAGTTCCTGGATGCACATCTGGATCGAGCCTTCGCCCGTGATGCACAGCACGTCGTCGTCCGGATGGGCCATCTTGACGCCCATCGCCGCCGGCAGGCCGAAGCCCATCGTGCCGAGGCCGCCGGAGTTGATCCAGCGACGCGGCTTGTTGAAACGGTAGAACTGCGCGGCCCACATCTGGTGCTGGCCGACGTCCGAGCACACGAACGCGTTGCCGTCCGTCAGCTCCCACGCCTTCTCGACCACGTACTGCGGCTTGATGATCTCGCTTTCGCGGTCGTATTTCAGGCAGTCTTTCGCGCGCCAGCCCTCGATGTCCTTCCACCATTGCGCGAGCGCCTCGGTGTCGGGGCCATGCTCGGCCGTCTGCAGTTGCTCGATCAGCTCCTTCAGCACTTCCTTCACGTCGCCGACGATCGGGATGTCGACCTTCACGCGCTTCGAGATCGACGACGGGTCGATGTCGATGTGAATGATCTTGCGCGGGCGCGACGCGAAGTGCGCCGGGTCGCCGATCACGCGGTCGTCGAAGCGGGCGCCGATCGCGATCAGCACGTCGCAGTGCTGCATCGCCATGTTCGCTTCGTAGGTGCCGTGCATGCCGAGCATGCCGAGGAATTTCTTGTCCGACGCGCGATAGCCGCCGAGGCCCATCAGCGTGTTCGTGACCGGGTAGCCGAGCAGGTCCGCGAACTGGTTCAGCTCGCGCGACGCGTCGGCGAGGATGATGCCGCCACCCGTGTAGATGTACGGACGCTTGGCCGTCAGCAGCAGCGACACGGCCTTGCGGATCTGGCCCGAATGGCCCTTCGTGACCGGATTGTACGAACGCAGCGACACGCTCTTCACCGGCTCGTACTGGCACGGCGTCTTCGAGATGTCCTTCGGGATGTCGATCAGCACCGGGCCAGGACGGCCGGTGCGGGCGATATAGAACGCCTTCTTGACGGTTTCCGCGAGGTCGCGCACGTCCTTCACGAGGAAGTTGTGCTTCACGCACGGACGCGTGATGCCGACGGTGTCGCATTCCTGGAACGCATCCTGACCGATCGCGGCAGTCGGCACCTGGCCGCTGATCACGACCATCGGGATCGAATCCATGTACGCCGTTGCGATGCCGGTCACCGCGTTGGTGACACCGGGGCCGGACGTCACGAGACAGACGCCGACATTGCCGGTGGAGCGCGCATACGCATCGGCTGCGTGCACGGCCGCCTGTTCATGGCGCACCAGCACGTGCTGAATCTTGTCCTGCTTGTACAGCTCGTCGTAGATGTAGAGAACCGAGCCGCCGGGGTAGCCCCAGATGAATTCGACGTTTTCGTCGGCCAGTGCCTTCATGAGCACGGTACCGCCGATGGAGTCGCTATCGGGAGGGGAAAGGGGTTCCGACGTGGAGAATTCCGCGCTGGGCATGTTCATTTTGACCTTTCGAATTTTCGGCAAAAAATTGATCGGGTGCTCTCTGCCGGGCTTGTGGCTCGGGTTCAAGCGGCGCGTCCAGTTTGAAGGGCGGGCTTCTTGGGCCAGCCTCAAATGAGACCATCACTTCATGTTGCGAATCGCCGACAATAGCGGGTCGCGGCTGGGCCGTCAAGCAAAATATCCCGCAGCGCATCATGCGCGCCGCCCGGCGCCCGGCCGCCGCGGTTCGCGCGCAACGTGCGACGGCCGACCCGGTGCCAAGCCGCATGAAAATTTGATAGCATCCGCGGGTTTTACGAAATTTTTCGACCTTTTTCACCACGCAGCGGGCCGCAGCGCATACCTTCACGGAATGGCATCAGACAAGGAACTCGCCGACTTTCTGGCGGGCGTCGAAAGGCGCGCGTTCAAGCAGGCTGCGTACGCCGTACGTGACGACGATGCATCGCTCGACATCGTGCAGGACGCGATGATCAAGCTCGCGGAAAAGTACGGCGACCGGCCGTCCGCCGAGCTGCCGCTGCTTTTTCAGCGGATCCTGCAGAACGCGATCCACGACTGGTTCCGCCGGCAGAAGGTCCGCAACACGTGGGTGACGCTCTTCTCGTCGCTGAACAACACCGACGACGACGACTTCGACCCGCTTGAAACGCTCGAATCCGCGGACGACAACGCGGGCGTCGAGAGCAGCGAGCACCGCCTCGAAAGAGAGCAGGTTCTGGCCCTGATCGACGAAGAAATCCAGAAGCTTCCGACGCGTCAACGGGAAGCGTTCCTGATGCGTTATTGGGAAGATATGGATGTCGCCGAGACTGCCGCCGCAATGGGGTGCTCCGAGGGCAGCGTCAAGACGCACTGCTCGCGAGCCACTCATACCCTGGCGCAAGCGCTCAAGGCCAAAGGAATCACGCTATGAGCTCCGCAAACCGAGAACACGAATTCGCGCTGAAGGTGCGCCGCGCGCTGGACGAGCGCGCGGCCGCGCTGCCGGCCGCGACCACCGACCGGCTGGCCGTCGCCCGCCGGGCCGCGCTCGCGCGCAAGAAGCCCGAAGCCGCGAGCGCGCCGGTGTTCGTGCCGGCCTTCGCCGGCGCGGCCGGCGCCTACGGCCCGACGCCCGCGAACCGCCCGCCCGCCGGCCGCCCGTACGCGTCGTTTGCCCGCCGCCTGCTGCGTGCGTGGCCGCTCGCGTTGCTGCTCGCGGGGCTCGTCGGCATCGCGTACTGGGAAGACATGCAGCGCACCGCCGAACTCGCCGACATCGACGCGGCGATGCTCAGCGACGACCTGCCGCTCAATGCGTATCTCGATCACGGGTTCAACGCGTATCTTTCGCGCGCTCACTAACAGACAATAACGAGGGGATCGCACGGGTGAGTCAGAAGCGCGGCCTGGCCGTATTTTTCGGATGCGTGATCGCGATCGCCGTTTCCTACGTCGCCACCTATCCCCGATTCCACCCGGCCCCCGCGACGGCGCCCGTCGCGACCACCAGCCCCGCCGCGCCCGCGTCGACCGCGACCGGGCTGACCACCGAACTCCCGCCGCTGCCCCTTCCGCTGCCGCTGCCGGCCGCCGCCGGCCCGCTGTCGTGGGCACGCCTCACGCCGGCGCAGCACGCGGCCCTCGCGCCGTTCGCCGACCAGTGGGACGGCTTCAGCGACGCCCGCAAGCGTAAATGGCTGAAGATCGCATCGCGTTTCGCGAAGTTGTCGCCGGATGACCAGAAACGCCTGCAGGATCGGATGACCGAATGGGCGAAGATGACGCCCGAGCAGCGCCGCGTCGCGCGCGAGAACTACCAGAGCGCGAAGGAGCTGTCCGCACAGGCGCGCGAGCGCGCGTGGAAGGCCTACCAGCAACTCCCCGAGGAGCAGAAGGAACGGCTTGCCGCCGCCGAGCGCCGCCGCAGGCCGAGCGTCGTCAGCGCGCCGCCGACCGTCGCCGACCGTGACGTCCGCCGCCTCGTCAACTCGCACGAACACCCGGCGAGCGGCGCGGCCGCCGCCCCGGCGCCCGCGTCGGCCGGCGTCGTCGTGCAGCCGGTGCCCGCGTCGTCCACGTCCGGCACCGCATCGGCACCGGCCGCGGTCCTGCCGGTGTCGCCCGCCGACGCGCCTTCGCTGTTCAAGGGCTCCTGAGCGCCGTGGCGACCGCCCGCGCTCCCGAGACCCCGGCTGCCGCGCCGTCCGTGCGGCGGCGCCTCGCCGCGCTGCTCTACGAAGGCGTGCTGCTGTTCGGCGTCGTGTTCTTCGCCGGGCTCGCGTTCAGCCTCGCGACGCAGCAACGCAACGGCCTCGTTCATCACAACCTGCTTGCCGCGTGGATCGCGCTCGTCGTCGGCGCGTATTTCGTGTGGTTCTGGACGCACGGCGGCCAGACGCTGCCGATGAAAACCTGGCGGCTGCGGCTCGAGTCGTCGAGCGGCCGGCCGCTGAGCGCCGGCCACGCGCTCGTCCGCTACGCGCTCGGCTGGCTGTGGTTCCTGCCGCCGCTCGCGCTGCACCCGCTCCTCGGCCTGTCGGTGCCCGTCACGCTCGCGCTCGCCGCCGCATGGATCGTCGTGTGGGCCGGCGCCGCCCGGTTGCACGCCGGCCGGCAGTTCCCGCACGACCGGCTCGCGCGTACGCGCGTCGTCGCGATTCCGCGCTGACGCGCCGCATTCACCAGATGAAAGCCGCTCGCCTCACCCGTCTCCATCGAGGACGGCCCTGCCGGACACACGCCGACCGTTCAGTGCGGCAGCTTACGCAACGCCCGCTCATTTACTGCTAAACACCCTTCGACGGTCGTAATAAGAACGTCTCGTGACTGTCACGGTACAGTCACGCCCGCATGGCGGAATGCCGGTAATGTCAACCGGCGCGAGTCATGCATGGGCCAGAAAACGTCCGCGACTTCATTGTTTCGTCATCCCATCGGCGCCCGCGCCGCCACTGCGTTCCTGTCCGGCTCGGGCGCAACCGACGGCGTGGTGTCGCACAAGCCGCCCGTCGCGCCGACCACGCAGCACGACGACCCCGAGCCGTCCGCCCATCGCTACCGCACCATCTGGCTGTCCGACATCCACCTCGGCTCGAGCGGCTGTCAGGCGCCCTACCTGCTGGATTTCCTGCGTCACAACGACTCGGAATACCTGTACCTCGTCGGCGACATCATCGACGGCTGGCAACTGAAGAAAGGCTGGTACTGGCCGCAGGCGCACAACGACGTCGTGCAGAAGATCCTGCGCAAGGCGCGCAAGGGCACGCAGGTCGTCTACATCCCCGGCAACCACGACGAAGGCGCGCGGCAGTTCTGCGATCTCGCGTTCGGCGACATCCAGGTGCGCGGCGAGGCATTCCACACGACGCTCGCGGGCAAACGTTTGTGGATCGTGCACGGCGACCTGTTCGACGGCGTGATCCAGCATGCGAAATGGCTCGCGTACCTCGGCGACACGCTCTACACGCTGATCCTCGTGCTGAACCGCTGGTTCAACCGGATCCGCAGCCGGCTCGGCTTCCAGTACTGGTCGCTGTCGCAGTACCTGAAGCACCAGGTCAAGAACGCGGTCAACTTCATCTCGCAGTTCGAGACCGTGATGACCGACGAGGCGCGCCGCCGCGGCTGCGACGGCGTCGTGTGCGGCCACATCCACAAGGCCGAGATCCGCGACATCGACGGGGTGCTGTACTGCAACGACGGCGACTGGGTCGAAAGCCTGTCCGCGCTCGTCGAAACGATGGAAGGCGAACTGAAGATCGTCTACTGGACGGTGATGCGCACCGCACCGTCCGAGACCGCGTCGCGCAAGGCCAAGGCCGCTGCCTGACACAACCCTACTTACAGGACATGCCGCGATGAAGATCATGATCGTCACCGACGCGTGGGAACCGCAGGTCAACGGCGTCGTACGCACGCTGAAGAGCACGTCGCGCGAACTCACGGCGCTCGGCCACCGCGTCGAACTGCTGACGCCGCTGGAATTCCGCACGGTGCCCTGCCCGACCTACCCCGAGATCCGCCTGTCGATCCTGCCGTATCGCAAGCTGCGCGCGCGGATCGATGCGTTCGCACCCGACGCGCTGCACATCGCGACCGAAGGCCCGCTCGGCCTCGCCGCGCGGCGCTATGCGCGCGCCCGCAAGCTGCCGTACACGACCGCGTACCACACGCGCTTCCCGGAATACGTGCAGGCGCGCTTCGGCATTCCGCTGGCGGCGACCTACAAGTTCCTGCACTGGTTCCACGGCCCGTCGCGCGCGGTGATGGCGCCGACGCCGGTCGTCAAGCAGGACCTCGAGAAATTCGGCTTCACGAACGTCGTGCTGTGGACCCGCGGCGTCGACCTCGACACCTTCCGGCCGATGGAGTCGAAGGTGCTCAACACCGCGCGGCCGATCTTCCTGTACGTGGGCCGCGTCGCGATCGAGAAGAACGTCGAGGCGTTCCTGCGCCTCGACCTGCCCGGCTCGAAGTGGGTCGCGGGCGAAGGCCCCGCGCTCGCGGAACTGAAGTCGCGCTATCCGGAGGCGAACTATCTCGGCGTGCTGTCACAGACGGAGCTCGCGAAGGTGTATGCTGCGGCCGACGTGTTCGTATTCCCGAGTCGCACCGACACGTTCGGCCTCGTGCTGCTCGAAGCGCTCGCCTGCGGCACGCCGGTGGCCGCGTATCCCGTGACGGGCCCGATCGACGTGCTCAGCGGAGGCGATGCCGGCGCGATGCACGAGGACCTGCAGGAAGCCTGCCTCGAGGCGCTGAAGATCGAACGCACGACTGCGCGCGCGTGGGCGGAACGCTTCTCGTGGCGCGCCGCATCCGAGCAGTTCGCGTCGCATCTGAAGCCGCTGCCGAAGACCGCGTACTCGCCAGCCGAAGGTGCAGCCGTTTGAAACGAGACCTGAACGACAAGATCCCGCCCCCCGCCGCGACGCCGTCACGGCACCGCCCGTTCGACGAGGAAGAGCCGCATGCCGACGCGGACGTGCACCCGCACGAGCCGCTCGGCCCCGACGACCGGCTCGCGCCGCTGCCGCCGAACCCGTACAAGCGCCATCGCGGCATCACGCGTGCCTGGTTCGCGCTCAAGCATTCGCTGAACGGCTTTCGCGTCGCGATCCGCGAGGAAAGCGCGTTTCGCCAGGAACTCACGCTCGCCGCGCTGATGCTGCCGATCGGCGCATTCGCGCCGGTGCCGGCCGCATCGCGCGCGCTGCTGATCGGCTCGGTGCTGCTGGTGCTGATCGTCGAGCTGCTGAACTCGAGCGTCGAAGCCGCGATCGACCGCATCTCGCTCGAGCGCCACGAACTGTCGAAGCGCGCGAAGGACCTCGGCAGCGCGGCCGTCACGGTCGCGCTGTTCGCGTGCGTGACGACGTGGGGCTTCGTGCTCGGGCCGGTGGTCGCACGCTGGCTCGGTTTCTAGGCCACCGCCGGGCGCCTTTCGCCACGCCCGCATGCGGCGCCGCACCATGCGCGGCGCGGCGCCGCGATCACGAAATGCCCCGACGTGGCGAAACCCCGGTTTATAATCGGCCGCTAGACATAGAACAGCAACCCGCGCCGGACGAATCACGCAGCATCGATTGCAGCGCCCGCCAGTCCGGCACACACAGGGCCGGACGACATGGAAGCGAAACCTCCCCGCCGCACCCGCGAACGGATTCTCGAGTTGTCGTTGAAACTCTTCAACGAGATCGGCGAGCCGAACGTCACCACCACGACGATCGCCGAGGAAATGGAAATCAGTCCAGGCAACCTGTACTACCATTTCCGCAACAAGGACGACATCATCAACAGCATCTTCGCGCAGTTCGAGCAGCAGATCGAACGGCGGCTGCGCTTCCCCGAAGATCACCGTCCGACGATCGACGAAACCTGGTCGTACCTGCAGTACATGGCCGATTTCATGTGGACCTACCGGTTCCTGTATCGCGACCTCAACGACCTGCTCGCCCGCAACCGCACGCTCGAGACGCACTTCAAGCAGATCATCAGCCACAAGGTGCGCTTCGCGCACGACATGTGCGAGCTGCTCGTCTCCGATGCCGAAATGGTCGCGACGCCCGCCGAGATCGAGGTCATCGCGACCAACATGGCGGTGATCTCGACGTACTGGCTGTCGTACCAGTACGTGATGCATCCGCGCAAATACAACGACCAGGACGCGATCCGCGAAGAGCTGCACCAGGTGAGCATGCACGTGATCTCGATCATGGCCCCGTACCTGCGCGGCCGTTCGCGCCAGCTGTTCGACGATCTCGTGTCCGGCAAGCTGCCCAAGCGCCAGTTCACCGATTACCTGCCGCCGCGCGACGGGTCGCCGCGCCCGGCGGGCGGCCCCGTCGCCACCGGCCAGGCCCCCGCCAAGGACGCGAAGCAATGAAGGCAGTCTGCGTTTACTGCGGCTCGTCGTCCGGCGTGCGACCCGTCTATGCCGATGCCGCGCGCGCGTTCGGCCGTGCGCTCGTCGAGGGAGGCCTCACGCTCGTGTACGGCGGCGGCCGCGTCGGCCTGATGGGCGTGATCGCCGACGAAGTGATGGCGGCCGGCGGCCGGGCGGTCGGCGTGATCCCCGAGTTGCTCGTCGACAAGGAAGTCGGCCATACGGGGCTGTCGGAACTGCACGTCGTGCCCGACATGCACCATCGCAAGAAAATGATGGCCGACCTCTCCGACGCGTTCGTCGCGATGCCCGGCGGTGCCGGCACGCTCGAAGAGCTCTTCGAGGTCTATACGTGGGCGCAGCTCGGCTATCACCGCAAGCCCGTCGCGCTCTACAACATCGATTCGTTCTACGATCCGCTGATCGCGCTGCTGCGCCATACGGTCGACGAAGGCTTCATGCGGCCGGCCTATTTCGACGCACTGTGCGTCGAGTCGGAACCCGTCGCGCTGATCGAGCGGCTGCGCCGCTACCAGCCGCCCACCCGCGACAAGTGGGCGCCCGACGCCGCGAAGTAACCGTCACCGGAAACCGCACGCGATGACCGCACCGTCCGACCGCAAGGCTGTCCTCATCACCGGCGCGAGCCGCGGCATCGGCCGCGCGACCGCCGTGCTCGCGGCCGAACGCGGCTGGGACGTCGGCATCAACTACGCGCGCGACGCGGCCGCGGCCGAACTGACCGCGCAGGCCGTGCGCGACGCGGGCGGCCGCGCGTGCATCGTCGCGGGCGACGTCGCGAACGAGGCGAACGTCGTCGCGATGTTCGACACCGTTGCGGCCGAGTTCGGGCGCCTCGACGCGCTCGTCAACAATGCCGGCATCGTCGCGCCGTCGATGCCGCTCGCCGACATGCCGGTCGACCGGCTGCGGCGGATGTTCGATACCAACGTGCTCGGCGCCTACCTGTGCGCGCGCGAAGCGGCGCGCCGGCTGTCCACCGACCGCGGCGGGCGCGGCGGCGCGATCGTCAACGTGTCGTCGATCGCGTCGCGGCTCGGCTCGCCGAACGAGTACGTCGACTACGCGGGCTCGAAAGGCGCGGTCGATTCGCTGACGATCGGCCTCGCCAGGGAGCTCGGCCCGCACGGCGTGCGCGTCAACGCGGTGCGCCCGGGCCTGATCGAGACCGACATTCATGCAAGCGGCGGCCAGCCGGGCCGTGCGGCGCGTCTCGGCGCGCAAACGCCGCTCGGCCGCGCGGGCGAAGCGCAGGAGATCGCCGAGGCGATCGTCTGGCTGCTCGGCGATGCGGCGTCCTACACGACGGGCGCCCTGCTCGACGTCGGCGGCGGCCGCTAAGCTGACGCGCGGCGCAACAATACGGTGGTCGAAATCGCCCCGTGGTCACGGCGCCACAAATCTCCACAATTCCGTGACACTTCCAGTAAACATCCGTAACAATTCCGTGCTCTACTAGCGGCCATTCAGACAGGTGTCTCAAACACGCTGTCCGTTACCCCGGATGTAGCCCCTTATCGGTCCAGCCCATGTCGCCGGACCGGCTCGACTCGACCCGAGATCTTTTCCATGCCTGGAACCGCAGCGCCCAGCCGGCGACGCACGTCCGTGCCCGCCCCGGCCGCGCACACCCGCTCGACCGCCGATACCGACGTCATCGCGACGCTGGACGTCGCCGGCACGCCCGTCGCGGCCTCGACCGCCGCCATCAGCCCCCTGCGCGACCGCTCGCTGCTGCTCGGCTGGCGCGCATGGCTGTTCGTCGCCGCGCTGGTGTGCGCGTACACGCTGCCCGGCGTGCTCGGGCACGATCCGTGGAAACAGGACGAAACCTATACGTTCGGCATCATCCAGCACATGCTCGAGACCGGCGATTTCGTCGTCCCGACCAATGCCGGCCTGCCGTTCATGGAGAAGCCGCCGCTTTACGCGTGGGTCGCGACCAGCCTCGCGTGGCTGCTGCAGCGCGCGATGCCGCTGCACGACGCGGCGCGCCTCGCGAGCGCCCTGTTCGCCGCACTCGCGTTCGGCTTCATCGCGCGCGCCGCCCGCGTAGCCAGCCGCGCGGACAGTTGGTTCGACCTGCGCGTGCTCGGCCCGGTCGTGCTGAGCGCGGGCACGCTCGTCGTGATCAAGCACGTGCACGACATGATGACGGACGTCGCGCTGTTTGCCGGCACCGCCATCGCGTTCTGCGGGCTGCTGGAACTCGTGATGCAGCACGTCGCGCGTGCGCAGCCGATGCGTCACGGGCTGCCGGCGCACCCGGCCGGCCGCTGGGCCGCGCCGATCTTCGGCGCGGGCGTCGGCATCGCGCTGATGGCGAAGGGGCTGTTCGTGCCGCTCGTGTTCGCGGCCACGCTCGTCTGCACGCTGGTGCTCTACCCGGCCTGCCGCACCCGCTCGTTCGCACGCGCGCTCGGCGTCGCCGCGCTCGTGTTCGCGCCGTTCGCGCTGATCTGGCCGACCGCGCTGTTCCTGCGCTCGGAAACGCTGTTCATGACGTGGTTCTGGGACAACAACGTCGGCCGCTTCTTCGGCTTCTCCGTTCCCGAACTGGGCGCCGAAAACGACAAGCCGTTCTTCATCCTGCGCGCGTTCCTGCTCGTCGGCTTCCCGGTCGCGCCGCTCGCGATCGTCGCGCTCGCCCGCGGCGCATGGCGCGACTGGCGTACGCCGCGCATCGCGCTGCCCGTGCTGTTCGCCGGCATCGGACTGGTGGTACTGCAGGTGTCCGCGACGTCGCGCCAGCTCTACATCCTGCCGTTCTTCGCACCGCTCGCGCTGGTCGCCGCGCAGGCGATCGACCGCCTGCCGCGCCGGCTGCATCTCGCGTGGGATTACCTGAGCCGCATCCTGTTCGGCATGGTGGTCGTGCTCGCGTGGGCGATCTGGGCGGTGATGGCCGATCCGGCCGCGTCGCGCGCCGATCTCGCACTGCTCGGCCGCTGGCTGCCGCTCGACTGGACGATGCCAATCCAGCCCGCGCTCGTGACCGGCGCGCTCGCGCTGACGGTCGGCTGGCTGACGCTGCTGCCGAAGCTACGCACGACGGGCCTGTGGCGCGGCGCGCTGTCGTGGGGCGCCGGCACGCTGGTCGCGTGGGGGCTCATCTATACGCTGCTGCTGCCGTGGCTCGACGTCGCGAAGAGCTACCGGTCGGTGTTCGACGACCTGAACGCGCATCTCGCGCTCGAATGGAACGACGGCGACTGCATGGCGAGCCTGCACGGGCTCGGCGAATCGGAAGCGCCGATGCTGTATTACTTCTCCGGCATCCAGCACACGCCGATCGACGACGCGAAGACGACGCGCTGCACGTGGATGATCGTGCAGGGCGTGCGGGCCGTCGATCCGGCGCCCGGCGACGAATGGAAGCTGTTCTGGACCGGCGCCCGCCCGGGCGACAACGAGGAGCTGCTGCGCGTCTACGTGCGCACGCCCGAACAGCACCCGCAGTAACACAGGGCGGCGCGATGCGCTGCCCTGCCCGCCTTCGCTTTCTTCTTCGGCACGGGCCGCGATCGTCCATTCGAGCGCTGCGCAGCCTGCGCTGCAATACCGGCAACCCGCAAGCGTCGTGGGGTTCGCCGCCCCGCTCCTTCGTCTCGCCAACGAACGGATCGTCAGAACGACGAGCCCGGCTCCCGCAGAAACGCCGCTTCCTCGTCGGTCGACGCGCGACCGAGAATCGCGTTCCGGTGCGGAAAGCGGCCAAAGCGCTCGACGACCGCCGCATGCAGCAACGCGTAGCGGTGATAGCGCTCGCACCCGGCCTCGTCGCGGATGCCCGCGCACAGGCGCACGGCCTCGCGCTGGCTCTCGACCGACTCGTCGTGCTCGAACGGCAGATACGCGAACGCGCGGTGATGCCCGCTCGGCAACCGCGCGTCCCAGCCGGCCGCGACGACGCGGCGGGCCAGCCCGAGCGCCTTCGGATCGGCGGCAAACGCGCGCGGCGTGCCGCGATGGATGTTGCGCGAGAACTGGTCGAGCACGACGATCAACGCCAGCGCGCCCGACGGCGAAGCGGCCCAGTGATCGCACGCGCCGTCGCATGCAGCATCGAGCAGCGCGCCGTAACGCGTGCGCAGCACGTCGTCGAACGCCGCGCCGCCGTTGAACCAGACCTTGCGGTTCTGCCCGAACTCGGCCGAGCCCGGCTCGCCGAACCAGAAATCGAGAATTTCCCGTGCCTGCGGATCGAGCGCCGCCGCGCCCGCTTTCCCGGTATCGATCGTCATGCAAACTCCAGTACGAGGCGCCGTGTGCGCGCACTCTTCTTTTCCAGTTTCGCGACCCGCAGCCCGCCGATTTCGGACGTGTTGCGCACGTGCGTGCCGCCGCACGGCTGCAGGTCGACGTTCTCGATGCGCAGCAGCCGCACGCGGCCGAGGCCCATCGGCGGCTTCACGCTCATCGTGCGGACGAGTTCGGGCCGCTCGGCCATCTCGTCGTCGGTGATCCATTCGGTCGTGACCGGATGCGCGCCGGCGACGAAACCCGCGAGGCGCCGCTCGACGTCGTCGCGATCGATCGCGTCGGACGTCGCGAAATCGAGCCGCACGTAGTCGGCCGTCACGCTGCAGCCGTCGACCGCGTACGGCAGCACCGCGCACATCAGGTGCGCGGCCGTATGCAGGCGCATGTGCCGGTGGCGGCGCTGCCAGTCGATCGCCGCGACCACGCGCGTGCCGGGGGCCAGCGTCGCGACGCGCGCGTCTTGGCCCGGCGCGGGCACGTGCACGGCGTCGTCGGGCGTCGCGCCGTCGAACTTCGCCTTGCGCGTATCGGCAATCGCGATCGTGCTGCCGTCGGGCAGCGTCAGCGTGCCGGTGTCGCCGGCCTGGCCGCCGCCGAGCGGATAGAACACGGTGCGGTCGAGCCGGATACCGTCGTCGCCGACGGCCTCGACGATCGCGTCGCATTGCATCAGGTACGCGTCTTCGCGAAACAGCGCCTGTGTCGTCATCGGGATGAGCCTCGTGTCGATGGAGGAAACGGCCAGTGTCGCGCCGGCCCGCACATGCGCCCAGACGCAGATCGTCCCGCGCGCGGGCAGCGGCGTACCGGTCGATCAACCGGGCCGGTTGCGCATCCAGTCGGCCGTGTCGTAGAACGAATGCATGAGCCGCTCGCGCAGCGGCTCCGGCAGCCCGACATCCTCCATCGCCCACGCCATGCAGCGCAGCCACTGGTCGCGCTCGACCGACGCGATCGGGAACGGCAAATGCCGCGCGCGCAGCCGCGGATGGCCGAACCGGCTGATGTAGTGATCGGGGCCGCCGAGCCAGCCGCACAGGAACCAGAACAGCTTGTCGCGCGAACCGTCGAGCGACGGCGGATGCAGCGCGCGAATCTGCGCGAACTCGGGCTCGAGGTCCATCAGGTCGTAGAAGCGGTCCACCATTTCGCGCACGCGGGCTTCGCCGCCCACGAGCTCGAACGCCGTCGGCTGCGACGGCGCATCGTCATTCACATCGGTCATTACGGATAGTCGGAAAACGGGATCTTCGGGGCCGCGGGCGACGCTCACGCGTCGCGCAGCGACTGCAGCGCGGGGCGCCGCAACACATTATGCAGGCTGAGCCAGCCGGCCGCACCGGCGCAGACGACGCCGGCCGCGATGCCGGCCGGCACGAGCCATGGATCGACGGCGAGCTGGAAGTCGAACACGCGCGACGCGAGCACCCAGCCGACCGCGATCGCGCCCGCCGACGCGAGCACGCCGGCCAGCGCGCCGACCACGACGAATTCCGCGCGCTGCACCGCGTTGACCTGCGCGCGCGACGCACCGAGCGCGCGCAGCAGCGCGGCCTCGCGCACGCGCTCGTCGCGCGAGCCGGCAAGCGCCGTGTACAGCACGAGCACGCCGGCCGCGAGCGTGAACGCGAACAGGAACTGCACGGCGCCGACCACCTGCAGCATCATCCGCTGCAACTGCGCGAGGATCGGCGCGACGTCGATCGCGGTCAGGTTCGGGTAGCGCGCGATCAGCGGATCGAGCAGCGCGGCGTTCGATGCGGGCAGATGGAAGCTCGTCAGGTAGACGGCCGGGAAATCCTTCAGCACCGGCGGCGGCATCAGCACGAAGAAGTTGACGCGGAACGAGCCCCAGTCGAGCTTGCGCACGCTCGTGATCGGCGCGTCGACCGTCAGCCCCGTCACGTCGAAGCGCAGCGTGTCGCCCGGTTTCACGTTCAGCGTCTTCGCGAGGCCGGCTTCGATCGAGATCTGCGGCGTGGCCGCGGCGCCGAACCAGTCGCCTTCGACGATCCGGTTGTCGGACGGCAGGTCGGTCGTATACGACAGGTTGAATTCGCGATCGACGAGCCGGCGCGCCTCTTCCGACGGGTACGCGTCCGGATTCACCGGCTTGCCGTTGATCGCGACGAGGCGGCCGCGCACCATCGGCGCGGGCACCGCGTCGCGCACGCCGTGTGCGGCCAGATAGGCGGCGACGTCGGCGCGCTGGTCGGGCTGGATGTCGATCAGGAACTGGTTCGGCGCATCGGGCGGCGTCGACTGCCGCCAGCCCGCCACGAGGTCGTTGCGCGTGATCGCGATCAGCAGCAGGCACATCAGGCCGAGCGCGAGCGCGGTGATCTGCAGCGCGCTGGCCGTGCCGCGCCGGTGCAGCGACGCCAGCGCGTAACGCCAGCCGACGCCCGCGGCCACGCGCGCATTGCGCACCGCGCGCGCGGCGGCGAACAGCACGAGCCGGGCAATCAGCGCGAACCCGACCAGCGCGCCGGCAAAGCCGCCCGCGACGATCAGGCCGAGCTTCAGGTTGCCGGCGGCCACGATCAGCAGCCCCGCGAACAGCACGACGCCGACCGCATACGCGGCCCACGCGGTGCGCGACGCGTCGCCCCACTCGCGCCGCAGCACACGCACCGGCGGCACGCGCGTGAGCGGCACGAGCGGCGGCAGCGCGAAACCGAGCAGCAGCACGAGCGCGGCGCCCATGCCGATCAGCGCCGGCCACAACGTGGGCGGCGGCAGCACGACGTCGAT
Source organism: Burkholderia sp. AcTa6-5 (assembly GCF_017815075.1). Taxonomy (NCBI): domain Bacteria; kingdom Pseudomonadati; phylum Pseudomonadota; class Betaproteobacteria; order Burkholderiales; family Burkholderiaceae; genus Burkholderia; species Burkholderia sp. AcTa6-5. Next base: position 61,407 of record NZ_JAGIQE010000003.1, read on the forward strand.
CAGGCTGCCGAGCGCGGCCAGCAGCGCCCAGTGGCCACCGTAGCCGAGCACTGCGCCCGCGGCGCCCGACACGATGCCGACGCCGACGAATTCGAGCGCGAACAACGCGCCGAGCGTGCGGCGGCTCACGCCGAGGCAGCGCATCGTCGCGCAGCCGTCGAGATGGCGCCGCATGTAGCGCTGCGCGGCCATCGCGATCGCGACCGCCGCGAGCAGCGCGGTCAGCAACGCGACGAGCGTCAGGAAGTGGCGCGCGCGATCCAGCGTCTGCCGCACCTGCGGCTGCCCCTCCTGCAACGACTCGAGCCCGACGCCGCGCAGTTTCCCGCCGTCGACGCGCGCGTGCGCATAGGTTTCGAAGCGTGCGACGGCCGCTGCGTCGCCGGCGACCAGCAGCCGGTACGTGACGCGGCTGCCGTAGCCCGTGAGCCCCGTCGCGGCGAGCTCGTCCGCGCGCATCATCAGCCGCGGCGAAAAATTGACGAACGAAAAGCCGCGATCGAGTTCGCGGGTAATCGCCGCGGCGACCGTGAACGTGCGCAGCCCGACGCGCACCGTATCGCCCGCCTTCAGGTGCAGCGCGTCGAGCAGCGACGGGTCGGCCCATACGGTGCCCGGCGCGGGGATCGCGGACGCCTTCTGCGCAGTGGTCGCACCGGCCGGCAGGATCTCGACCGCGCCGCGCAGCGGATAGCCGGGCGACACGGCCTTCACGGCCGCGAGGCGCGACGGCGCGGCGTCGGCGGCCTGCCCGCCCGCGGCGGACCCGATCATGCTCGGGAAGATGGCGGTCGTCGCGGTACGCAGGCCGAGCGCGCGCGCCTGGCGGTCGAACGACGGATCGACGGGGCGATCGGCGCGCACGACGAAATCGGCGCCGAGCATCTGGCGCGCGTCGCGCTCGAGGCCCTGGCGCAGCCGATCGGCGAGAAAGCCGACGCTCGTCAGCGCCGCGACAGCGAGCACCAGCGCGAGGACCAGCAGCGTCAATTCGCCCGCGCGCCAGTCGCGCGCGGTCATCCGGGCAGCCTGGTGAATCAGGTCGCGCAGGCCGAAGCGGCCGGCATGCGTGCGCCCGTCATGGCCGGAGTGTCCGGCCGGCGGCTGCGCCGCGTGTTGCGGCCCCTTCAATCGCGCTTCCCTCCGATCGAGTTGAGCCGCGACACCATGTGGTTAGCCATCCCGCGAAAGCCACCCGACACGCCGCGCCACAGGCGCGGCAGCGCCCACGCCGACGCCGTGATGAACGCGGCAAGCAGCACGAGGAATGCGAGCGGAACGAAGAACGCGAGGACGAGCCCGCCGACCACGAGACCGTCCTCGGTCGACGACGCAATCCAGTTCGAAATCGGTTCGGGAGACAGGTTGATCAGCGCGCGCGTGCCGGCCTTCGCCACATGCGCGGCGCCGGCGAGCGAGCCGCCGGCGAGCCCCGCGACCGCCAGCATGGTCGGATCGGCATGGCCGAGCGCACCGGCCGCGAGCACGGCGCCGGCCGGAATGCGGATGAAGGTATGCACGGCATCCCACAGCGAGTCGAACGCGGGGATCTTGTCGGCCAGGAATTCGGTGACGGCGAGCACGGCCGCGGCGCCGATGACCCACGGCGACATCAGCACGGCCAGCGTGTCGGGCAGATGGAGCCAGCCGAAGCGTGCCAGCACGCCGGCGATCAGCACCGTCAGGTACAGGCGCAGGCCGCTCGCCCACGCGAGTCCCGCGCCGAGCGAAATGGCTTCGATCATGGCCCTCTCCTTGCACTTTCCGTGCGTTTTGCCGATTGATCGGATCGGGTCGGACAGACCGGCCGCGCGGCGCGTGGCGACCGGCACCGCGTGCCGCGCGCAACACGACGGGATTCAGGCCCGAATACGTTCCATTATAGACAGGCTGGACGGGCGACCGGCGCAATTCCGCGGCGCGGGGCGGCGCGCGGGCGCGTGCGCGCCGCGGAGTCCGTCGTCAGGCGACCGACGACAATTTCAGGCCGACCAGCCCCGCGACGATCAGCGCCGCACTGGCGACGCGGGCGACGGTCAGCGCCTCGCCCAGCATCACGATGCCGAACACGAACGCGCCGACCGCGCCGATGCCCGTCCACACCGCGTACGCGGTGCCGAGCGGCAACTGGCGCATCGCGACCGCGAGCAGCCCGAAGCTGGCCAGCGCCGTCACGATCGTGAACACCGACGGACCGAGCTTCGTGAAGCCGTCCGACGATTTCAAGCCGGCCGCCCAAGCCACTTCCAGCAAACCGGCGATCAACAACCATACCCACGCCATCTCGACGTACTCCGTATCGGATGGGGCCGTCCCCGTTGAAGCGAATGACCCGGGGTCGTCCCCGGGCGGCGCCGAGTATAACAAGTAGCTTACGGACCTGCCGGCGGCCTGGCAGGCCGTCGCCGATGCGGGGCGCGATCGTCAGGACGCGGTCAGTTCGCCACGCGCTTCGGCGCGCCGCCGCCGACGCAGCGGTCGTCGCGGTAAAGCGCCCACTCCTCGCACACGCGGCCGTCCTTGAACACGCACATGCCGACCTGCCCGCTCGACAGGTTGCGGATCACGTGGCGACCGCCGAGCTTCTCGCAGTTGACCGACGCGGGATTGGCCAGCGCCGCCTGCGCGGGCGGGTGCTGCCCGGGCGGCAGCGGCTGGGCGAACGCGCCGGGCGCAGCGAGCGCCAGCGCACAGATGACGACCAGACGGACGGACATTGCACGCTCCTCGATTTGGTTCGCGGAACGGTCAGGATAGCGGGGATTGCGCAGCGGGTGTGCAAGGCCGGCGCCGGTCGCGAGGCTGTCGCGCCGGCGCAACCCTGCCGGGGCGCGACGCCGCGGCCGCATGCTTGGCCGCGCCCCGTCCGTCACACGGCGCCGACGAGCCGATAGCCGACGCCCGTCTCGGTGACGATGTGCTCGGGCTGCGCGGGATCGGCCTCGAGCTTCTGGCGCAGATGCGCCATGTAGATGCGCAGGTAATGATGGCTCTCGACGTGCGACGGCCCCCACACGTCGCGCAGCAGCTGGCGGTGCGTGAGCACGCGCCCCGCGTGACGCACGAGCGTCGCGAGCAGCCGGTATTCGAGCGGCGTCAGGTGCACGATCGCGTCGTCGCGCCACACCTGGCGCAGCGCGAGATCGACGGTCACGCCGCCGAAGGTCACCTTCGGCGACTCGTTCGCGCCGCCCTGGTTGCGCCGGCGCAGTTGCGCGCGAATCCGCGCACGCAGTTCGGACACGCCGAACGGCTTGGTCAGGTAGTCGTCGGCGCCCGCGTCGAGCGCGGCCACCTTCTCCTCTTCCTGCGTGCGCGCGGACAGCACGATCACCGGCACCTCGGACCAGCCGCGCAGTTCGCGGATCACGTCGAGGCCGTCGGTGTCGGGCAGGCCGAGATCGACGATCACGAGGTCGGGCTTGCGCGTCGCCGCGTCGATCAGCCCCTGCTTGCCCGTCTCGGCTTCGAACACCGCGATGTCCTCCTCCTCGAGCGCGGCGCGCACGAAGCGGCGGATCTGCTTTTCGTCCTCGATCAGGACGACGGTCAGGCTGGGTTCACTCATGGTCGGGCAATGACTCGGATGGGGGCGATGCGTCCGGCAGGTCGGATTCGTCGTCGGGCACGGCGGGTGCCGCCGGCGGCGTGTCGACCGGCAGCGTGAACCAGAAGCGCGCGCCCGTCACGCGGCCGTCGGGCGCGGTGCGGTTGAGCGCGCCGATTTTACCGCCGTGCGCCTCGACGATCGCGCGGCAGATCGCGAGACCGAGCCCGATGCCCGGCGTCGCCGATTCCTTCTCGCCGCGCGTGAACTTGTCGAAGATCCGCGTTTCCATGCCAACCGGCAGGCCCGGGCCGTGATCGTCGACGTGCACGCACACGAAAGGATGGCCGTCGTCGGTCACGCGCTCCGCGCCGATGTCGAGCGACGTATCGGGCGGCGTGTACTTCGCCGCGTTCTCGAACAGGTTGGTGAACAACCGCTCCATCAGCACCGCGTCCATCTGCAGCAGCGGCAGGTCGGCCGGCAGCGCGACGTGCGCGGGATGGCGCGCGAGCACGCGCCGGCACGCGGCGAGCGCGGCGCCGACGGTTTCCTCGAGCAGCGACCACTGGCGCTTGAGCTGCAGGCTGCCGGCCTGCAGCCGCGCCATGTCGAGCAGGTTCGTGACGATGCCCGTCATGCGCAGCGCCTCGTCGTGAATCGCGTCGACGAGTTCGCCCTCGCGCTGCGCGAGCCGCCCGGCCGCCGCGGCGTCGCCGGCCTGCGCGGCCGCGCGCCCGTTCGCGAGCATCGACGAAAAACCGACGATCGTCGTGAGCGGCGTGCGCAGGTCGTGCGAGATCGCCGACAGCAGCGAGTTGCGCAGCCGCTCGGATTCCATGTTGACGAGCGCGTCGCGCGCGATCTCGACGTAGTGCACGCGCTCCAGCGCGAGCGCGATCTGCGCGGCGAATGCGTCGAGCATCCGCTGCTGCTCGGGGACCTCGAGTTCGCGCGGCTCGCGCGACGCGACCGCGAGCACGCCGCGCGTGCGCATCGGCGCCTTCAGCGGCAGGTACAGCGCGGCCGTCGCCGGCAACGTATCGGTGCCGCGCCCGGCCGGCTTCTGCTGGTCGTACACCCACTGGCCGACGTCGCTGTCGAGCTCCGCGCCCGTCAGCGTGACGACCGCGTCGGGCTCCTCGATCTTCTGCCGCACCTGGTCCGCGCTGTCGGGCAGCAGGAACGCGACGCGCGCGCGGAACACCTCGCCCACGTGACGGCTGCCGATCTCGACGATCTGCTCGGTCGTCAGCGCCGCGCCGAGCTCGCGCGCCATCGCGTAGATCGCGCCGGTGCGGCGCTCGCGGCGCTGCGCGACGCTCGCCTGGCGCGTGAGCGTCGACGTCAGGTGGCTGATCACGAGCGACGTCAGCAGCATCCCGAAGAAGGTCAGCAGGTATTGCGTGTCGCTGACCGAGAACGACATGCGCGGCGGCACGAAGAAGAAATCGAACGCGGCCACCGACAGGAACGACTGCAGCACGCCCGGGCCGCGGCCGAGCCGCACCGCCGAGAACACCACGCCGAGCAGGTACAGCATCACGAGGTTCGTGAGGTCGAGCCGCCCGGACACGACGCTCGCGACGACGGTGATCGCCGCGCAGATCGCGGCCGCATACGCGTAGTGGCGCGGCGGCGAACGGTGCATGCCGAACTGCGCGAACGCGTCGCGCCAGTCGCGCGCCCGCGCGTCGAGCGGCGCGGCGCGCGTCTCGTCGCTCGCGGACGCACGGATCAACATCAGGTCGACGTCGCCCGCGCGTTCCGCCAGCTGCTCGCCGAACGGCCGTGCGAAGCGGCGCGCGAGCCCGACCTTCGGCGAGCCGCCCGCGACGAGCTTCGATACGTTGCGCACCTTCGCATAGCCGATCAGCGCGGCGACCGCGTCGGGCCCGGCGAGCGTGACCGTCTCCGCGCCGAGCTCGGCCGCGAGCTTCAGTGCGTCGAGCGTGCGCTGCCGCCGCGCGTCGGGCAGCCGCTGCAGGCGCGGCGTCTCGACGTACACGGCGATCCAGTCGGCCTTCAGGCTCGCGGCGAGGCGCGCCGCCGCGCGCACGAGCGTCGGCGCTTCGGCGCCCGGGCCGACGCACACGAGCAGCCGCTCGCGCGCCTGCCAGATGCGCTGGATCGAACGGTCTGCGCGGTACTCGCGCATCTGCGCGTCGACGCGATCGGCCGTGCGCCGCAGCGCGAGCTCGCGCAGCGCGATCAGGTTGCCCTTGCGGAAGAAGTTGCGCACCGCGCGCTCGGCCTGCTGCGCGAGATAGACCTTGCCGTCGCGCATCCGCTCGAGCAATTCCTCGGCCGGCAGGTCGACGAGCGTGACTTCGTCGGCCGCGTCGAACACGCGATCGGGCACGGTCTCCCACACGCGAATGCCGGTGATCGCACCGACCACGTCGTTCAGGCTTTCGAGATGCTGGACGTTGACGGTCGTATACACGTCGATGCCCGCATCGAGCAGCTCGTAGACGTCCTGCCAGCGCTTCAGGTGCCGTGCGCCCTGCACGTTCGAATGCGCGAGCTCGTCGACGAGGATCAGTTGCGGCGCACGCGCGAGCGCGCCGTCGAGATCGAATTCGGCGAGCGTGCGGCCGCGATAGTCGATGCGGGCGGGCGGCAGCACGTCGAGGCCGTCGAGCAGCGCGGCGGTTTCACTGCGGCCGTGGGTCTCGACGATGCCGACGACGACGTCGACGCCTTCCTGCACGCGCTGGCGCGCGGCCTGCAGCATCGCGTAGGTCTTGCCGACGCCGGCGGACGCGCCGAAGAAGATCTTGAGCTGGCCGCGCCGCTGCTTTTCTTCATCGCGCTGCAGCTTGTCGAGGAGTTGGTCGGGATCGGGGCGGTTCATGCGTCAGAAGGGCGGCGCGCCGGATGGCGCGCGAGATACAGCCATTGTGGTTCCAAATCGCCGCAAAAGGCAAAGACGGCGCGCGCCGTCGAAACAAAGTCGGGCCCGGCGCGCAGCCAGCCGCGCCGGGGAACCCGCACGCCCGCACGCTCAGTGCGCGGCCTGCGCCGCGTCGAGCGCGAGATTCAGCTTCAGCACGTTCACGCGCGGCTCGCCGAGCACGCCGAACTGGCGGCCCGCCGTGTTCGCGGCGACGAGTTGCGCGACCGCGTCCGGCGCCAGGTTGCGCGCCTTCGCGACGCGCTCGACCTGGTACGCGGCCGCGGCCGGCGTGATCTCCGGATCGAGGCCGCTCGCCGACGCCGTCACGAGGTCGACCGGCACCGGCTTCGACAGGTCGGTGCCCGCGTCGCGCAGCGCGGCGATGCGCGCCTTCACCTGGTCGGCGAGCGACGGGTTCAGCGGGCCGAAGTTCGAGCCGCCGGAGCCGGCCGCGTTGTACGGCATCGGCGCGGTGGCCGACAGCCGGCCCCAGAAATACTTCGGCGCGTCGAACGACTGGCCGATCAGCGCGGAGCCGACGACCTTGCCGTTCTGCTCGATCAGGCTGCCGTTGGCCTGCGACGGGAACACGGCCTGACCGAACACGGTCATCACCGCCGGGTAAGCGAGCCCCGTCACGGCGGTCAGGATGACGAACAGCACGACGAGCGGGCGAATCAACGATTTCATGATGGTTCCTTCAGGGACGGCCGGCTCAGGCCCAGCCGAGCGCGGCGAGCGTCATGTCGATCAGCTTGATGAACGGGAACGGCAGCAGCACGCCGCCGAGGCCGTAGACCAGCAGGTTGCGGCGCAGCAGCGACGCGGCGCCGAGCGGCCGATAGGTCACGCCCTTCAGCGCGAGCGGGATCAACGCGACGATGATCAGCGCGTTGAAGATCACCGCGGACAGGATCGCGGACGCCGGCGACGTCAGATGCATGATGTCGAGCACGCGCAATTGCGGGTAGGTCGTCACGAATGCGGCCGGGATGATCGCGAAGTATTTCGCGATGTCGTTCGCGATCGAGAACGTCGTGAGCGAACCGCGCGTCATCAGCATCTGCTTGCCGATCTCGACGATCTCGATCAGCTTCGTCGGGTTCGAGTCGAGGTCGACCATGTTGCCGGCTTCCTTCGCCGCCTGCGTGCCGGTGTTCATCGCGACCGCCACGTCGGCCTGCGCGAGCGCCGGCGCGTCGTTGGTGCCGTCGCCCGTCATCGCGACGAGACGCCCGGCCGCCTGGTGCTCGCGGATCGTCGCGAGCTTGGTTTCCGGCGTCGCTTCCGCGAGGAAATCGTCGACGCCCGCTTCCGCCGCGATCGCCGCGGCCGTCAGCCGGTTGTCGCCCGTCACCATCACGGTCTTGATGCCCATCTTGCGCAGCTCCGCGAAGCGCTCCTTGATGCCGCCCTTCACGATGTCCTTCAGCTCGATCACGCCGAGCACGCGCGCCGCGCCGTCCTGCAGGTCGGCCACGACGAGCGGCGTGCTGCCGCGGCGCGCGACGTCGTCGACCGCGCGGCGCACTTCTTCGGGGAAGCGGCTGCCGTGGGTTTCGACGTAGCGGCGGATCGCGTCGGCCGCGCCCTTGCGGATCTCGCGGCCGGGCAGATCGACGCCGCTCATCCGCGTCTGCGCGGAAAAGCCGAGGAACGTCGCATGCAGTTGCGCCATGTCGCGCTGGCGAATGTTGAAGCGCTCCTTCGCGAGCACGACGATGCTGCGCCCTTCCGGCGTTTCGTCGGCGAGCGACGACAGTTGCGCGGCATCGGCCAGCGCTTCCTCGGTCACGCCCGGCGCCGGCACGAACGTCGACGCCTGACGGTTGCCGAGCGTGATCGTGCCGGTCTTGTCGAGCAGCAGCACGTCGACGTCGCCGGCCGCTTCGACCGCGCGGCCCGACGTCGCGATCACGTTCGCCTGCATCATCCGGCTCATCCCGGCCACGCCGATCGCGGACAGCAGCCCGCCGATCGTCGTCGGAATCAGGCACACGAGCAGCGCGACGAGCGCGGTGATCGTCACCACGTGGCCGGCCTTCATCGCTTCGACCGAGAACATCGAGAACGGCAGCAGCGTCGCGGTCGCGAGCAGCATCACGATCGTCAGCGCGACGAGCAGGATCGTCAGCGCGACCTCGTTCGGCGTCTTCTTGCGCTTCGCGCCTTCGACCATCGCGATCATCCGGTCGAGGAACGCCTCGCCGGGGTTCGCTGTGACCTTGACGACGATCCAGTCGGACAGCACGCGCGTGCCGCCCGTCACCGACGAGAAGTCGCCGCCCGATTCGCGGATCACCGGCGCGGATTCGCCGGTGATCGCCGATTCGTCGACCGATGCGACGCCGTCGACGACTTCACCGTCGGCCGGGATCACGTCGCCGGTCTCGACCAGCACGACGTCGCCTTTGCGCAGGTCGGACGCGGTCGTGATGCGGATCGGCGACTTCGGATGCGGCTCGTTGAGCTTCTTCGCCATCACGTCCTTCTTCGCGCTGCGCAGCGACGCGGCCTGCGCCTTCGAGCGCCCTTCGGCGAGCGCTTCGGCGAAGTTCGCGAACAGCACCGTGAACCACAGCCACAGCGCGATCGCGAGAATGAAGCCCGCGGGCGCCTCGGCCTGGCCCGAGAGCGCCGCGATCCACAGGATCGTGGTCAGGATGCTGCCGACGTACACGCAGAACATCACCGGGTTGCGGAACTGCGTGCGCGGCGTGAGTTTCTTGAACGAATCCACGATCGCCGGGCGCAGCAGCGCCGGATCGAACATGGACCGTGTTGCGGAATGTTGAGTCATTGCGATCTCTTCAAGCTCTTCAGTCTTTTCAGTGTGTCGCGATGCGGGCGCGCATCAAGCGCCCAGCCACATCATCAAGTGCTCGACACCCGGGCCGAGCGCGAGCGCCGGCACGTAGGTCAGCGCGCCCACCAGCAGCACGGTGCCGAGCAGCAGCACGACGAACAGCGGGCCGTGCGTCGGCAGCGTGCCGCTCGTCACCGCGATGCGCTTCTTCGCGGCGAGGGAACCGGCGATCGCCAGCACCGGCACGATCGTGCCGAAGCGGCCGAACCACATCGCGATCGCGGTCATCCAGTTGTAGAACGGCGTGCCGACCGTCAGGCCCGCGAATGCGCTGCCGTTGTTGTTCGCGGCCGAACTGAACGCATAGAGGATTTCCGAGAAGCCGTGCGGGCCCGGGTTCGAGATGCCGGCCTTGCCCGCGTCCGCCAACACCGCGATCGACGTGCCGACCAGCACGAGCAGCGGCGTGAGCAGCACGACGATCGACACCATCTTCATCTCGTACGACTCGATCTTCTTGCCGACGTATTCCGGCGTGCGGCCGATCATCAGGCCGGCGACGAACACCGCGAGCAGCGCGAACACGAGCATCCCGTAGAGGCCGGAGCCGACGCCGCCGAAGACCACCTCGCCGAGCTGCATCAGCAGCATCGGCACGAGGCCGCCGACCGGCGTCAGCGAATCGTGCATCGCGTCCACCGCGCCGCACGACGCGGCCGTCGTCGCGACCGTGAAGATGCCGGTCTGTGCGATCCCGAAGCGGGTTTCCTTGCCTTCCATGTTGCCGCCCGGCTGCAGCGCGCCGGCCGACTGGTCGACGTGCAGCGCGGCGAGCGTCGGGTTGCCGGCCTGCTCGGCGCTCACCTCGACGCCGGTCGCGACCGCGAACGCGACCGTCATCGCCGCGAGCACCGCGATGCCCTGCCGGCGGTCGCCGATCACCCGGCCGAACACGAGACACAGCGCGGCCGGGATGATCAGGATCGAGAAGATCTGCAGAAAGTTCGCGAACGGCGTCGGATTTTCGAACGGGTGCGCGGAGTTCGCGTTGAAGAAGCCGCCGCCGTTGGTGCCGAGCATCTTGATCGCTTCCTGGGAGGCGACCGGCCCCATCGCGAGCGTCTGCTTCGTCAGCGGAGTCGGCACCGTGACCGCGTTGCCCTTGTCGTCCTTCACCGGGCTGCCCTGCGCGTCGAGCTTCGGCGCCGCGTAGGTGCTCGCCTGCAGCACGGGCACGTCCTGGTACGCCTTCATGTTCTGCAGCACGCCCTGGCTCATCAGCAGCGCGGCGACGAGCGCCGCCATCGGCACGAGCACGTACAGCGTCACGCGCGTGAGGTCGACCCAGAAGTTCCCGATCGTCTGCGCGGTGTGACGCGCGAAGCCGCGGATCAGCGCAATCACGACGACGATGCCGGTCGCTGCCGACAGGAAGTTCTGCACGGTCAGGCCGAGCATCTGCGACAGATAGCTGACGGTCTGCTCGGGCGTGTAGTCCTGCCAGTTCGTGTTCGCGACGAAGCTGACGGCCGTGTTGAACGCGCCGTCGGGCGTCATCGCGCCGAACTGCTGCGGGTTGCCGGGCAGGAAGCCCTGCAGGCGCAACAGCCCGTAGAGGAACAGCACGCCGAGCGCGTTGAACGCGATCGTCGCGATCGCATACTGCTTCCAGTTCATCTCGGTGCCGGCGTCGACGCCGGCGACGCGGTACAGCGCGCGTTCGAGCGGGCCGAACACGCGCACGACGCGCGAACTGCCATCCATCACCGCGCTCAGGTAGCGCGCGACCGGCACGGCCGCCGCGAGCAGCACGACGATGAACAGCAGCGTCTGCAACAGGTTGTTCGCGTTCATTCGATGTCCTCCGCGCGCAGCAGCGCAAAGACGAGATACGCGAACAGCAGGGCCGTCGAGGCGCCCGCCAGCCAAAGCATCCAGGTCATGCGCGCCCCCCGCGACCGTATTGCACGAGCTTGTCGCAACCGGCAAGCAAACCGAGGATCAGCGCGGTGAAGAGCACCAGTGCGCCGATGAAAACCCCATCCATTTTTTGTTCTCCGTCGTCGAAATCGGACGACTAGAACCTTATGGGAACGCACGTAAAGGGCGGGTCAAAGGTGTCGGGGCGGGTGTAAAAAACGCGTAAACGCGTGCGGCGGGACTGGCGCAAAACGAGGCGGGACGAGCGGCGCCGCAGCGCCGCCCGCAACAGGCGCGTGCCGGCGTCGCGCCGGCACGGAGGACGGGTCAGGGAACGAGAATCGTCGAGCCGGTGGTCTTGCGTGCTTCGAGGTCGGCATGCGCGCGGCCGACTTCCGCGAGCGGGTAGCGCTGGTTGATGCTCGTCTTCACCTTGCCCGACAGAATCACGTCGAACAATTCGGTGGCCGCGGCGTCGAGATCGGCACGCTTCGCGATGTACGAGAACAGCGTGGGCCGCGTGAAGAACAGCGAGCCGCGCGACGAGAATTCCTTCGAGTCGATCGGCGGCAGCGGGCCCGACGCGTTGCCGAAGCTGACGAAGTAGCCGAGCGGCGCGAGACTGTCGAGCGAACCGACGTAGGTGTCCTTGCCGATCGAATCGTAGACGACCGGCACGCCCGCGCCGTTCGTGATTGCCTTCACGCGCTGCGTGAAGTTCTCGCGCGTGTAGACGATCGGGTGATCGCAGCCGTGCGCCTTCGCGAGTTCGGCCTTCTCGTCGGAGCCGACCGTGCCGATCACGGTCGCGCCGAGCGCCTTCGCCCACTGGCACACGAGCAGCCCGACGCCGCCGGCCGCCGCATGGATCAGGATCGTGTCGCCGGCCTTCACCGGGTACGTGCGGCGCAGCAGGTAATGCGCGGTCAGGCCTTGCAGCATCACCGACGCCGCGTCGTCGTCGCTGATCCCGTCCGGCAGCTTCACGACGCGCTCGGCCGGCATCACGCGCTCCTGCGCATACGCGCCGGGCGGCTGGCCGACATACGCGACGCGGTCGCCGGCCTTGAACGCGGTCACGCCGTCGCCGACGGCCGTCACCTCGCCCGCCGCCTCCATTCCGAGGCCGCCGGGCAGCTGTTGCGGATACAGGCCCGTGCGGAAATACACGTCGATGTAGTTGAGCCCGACCGCGTGTTGCCGGATGCGGACTTCGCCGGCCTTCGGCGCGCCGACGTCGACATCGACCCACTTCATCACGTCCGGGCCGCCCGGCTGGTCGTATCGGATTGCTTTCGGCATCGTTTTGCTCCTCTTCTGTCTGGAATCTGGAAATCCGGTTCGGCGAATGCATCGACATTGCCGCTGCGGCGATGCGCGTGAACACGGGTCATAGCGGAGGATTCTCGCGCGTCGTGCGCGGTCGCGCAGCGCGTCGTCGCAATCCCTTCACCTCGGTAGGGTTTTCGCGGGAAATGGATGGCATGGGCCGCGCATGAGGAAAACGGCGCGGTATGAGACCGGTCGCTGCCGCTCGTTTCCTTCGCTTGCGCAGTCAATGATGTTCGGCACACTTTGTAACGTTGACGTCACGTCGCTCGCGCCGCGATGGCCGAACCGGGCCGTTGGTCATTTCTCGCCTCGCGCCCCGTGCGCAAAGGATCTCCCGCGCGGTGTCGACGCGCTTTTCCCGAACCGACGAAGGTCGACGTCGATCGGCCCGACAACCGGTTCTGGCCATGGTCATTTACGAGACGACGGCCGTGCTAATTTGCCTGCTGCCCAATTCGCCCAGTCCACCCCATGAAGCTCGCGCTTGTCTGGAATGTGATCGCTTTCGCGTCGCTATCCGCAAGTATCGGCAGCGCAACCGCGGCCCCGATACCGCGTGCGGACGGCACCCGTTTGCTCGACGCCTGAGCCGTTCCGACAACACGCCGTATGCTGGCGCCGAGCGCCACGCTATGACCGGGTATCTGGCAGGCGTGGCCGATGCGACCGAAGGCCAGGACTGGTGCGACGACGGGCGTGTCTTGCGACAAAAATACCCGTGCCATTAGCAGCGCCCGAAATACCGGACATTGCCTCTCACCGGAACGAACGGGTAGCTGGGCCGACTGATCACAACGTCTCGGAAGGTTGCGCTCTTAACGTTGAACACATGCTAACCATCGACACAGATGACTTTAGACTTCAAATGGAGCCCGTTGCTGCGCGACGCGACGAACCGGGAGGGCCGTATCTTGAATGGATCGATGTACGGATCCAATTGACGGTACCGAGTATCCAGGCGGAAGGGCAATGGAGTGTCATGCCCGACGAGTTGCGACAATTTCGGCAACAGATTCAATCCGTTCAAACGCAGCTTCAAGCCGGGCAACGAGCGGAGCTAACAGGCGTTGAGCCGGGGTTTGAGCTGATATTGCGAACACTTGATCGACGCGCAATCGTGGGCGACTGGCGCTTTCAGCCGACCCCTCCCGAGGGAGCATGCATCACGGGGTATTGCGGGCTGGATCAGTCCTTCTTGCCCGAACTGCTACAAGGAATCGAATCCCTTCTATCGTTCAGGGGAACGCGCAAATCACCGTAATCGAGGCCCTCGCGCGCGGAGGCACGTGCCTTGGTCGACGCCGTAGTCAGCCGGCCGACGGCTTCGCCGAACGCGCAAGCGCGCTCGCCAGCTCGATTGTGTGCCAGGCCATCACGCCAAGAAGCGGTGCCGTCATGAGTGGCGCGCTGAAGCCTTCGAACCCGGCCGTTGCGTGGCAATGCACCGGCCCGCTCGCTCGACAGCGAAGCATTCGGCACGATCCGTCCGACACTCCGCGGCCGATCGCATACGACAACTTCTTGAACGAAGCCCCCGACCGCTAAAGCGCGGCGCTCTTCAACAGCTGCCTAGCAAACGTCCTGCATGTTCCGCGCCAGATCGTCGAGCAGCATCCGCGCGGTCGCGACGTTGGTCGCGACCGGCACGTCGTGCACGTCGCACGCGCGCACCAGCGCGGTGATGTCGGGGTCGTGCGGCTGCGCGGTCATCGGATCGCGCAGGAATATGACAATGTCGACGCGGCCGTCGGCCAGTTCCGCGCCGATCTGCAGGTCGCCGCCAAGCGGCCCCGACAGCTTGCGCTCGACCTCGAGCCCGTGCGCGGCAGCGATCCGGCCGCCCGTCGTGCCGGTCGCCACCAGCCGGCATTGCGCGAGCGTCTCGCGATACTGGCCCGCGAGCGCGACGATCTCGTCCTTCTTCGCGTCGTGCGCAATCAATGCGATGCGGGGTTTGCTCATCTCCAGTTCCTTCGTCGTTCGGTTGTTGTCGTCGTGAATCGAAAAGCGCGGGTCAGAACGTACCCGGATACGCGCCGCCGTCGAGCAGCCAGTTCTGCCCGGTGATGTAGCCGGCATGCACGCTGCACAGGAACGCGCAGGCCGCGCCGAATTCCGCGCGCGTGCCGAGGCGCCCGGCCGGGATGTCCTTCGTGCGCCGCGCGCGCATCTCGTCGACCGACACGCCCTGCGCCTTCGCCGACGCGGCGAGCGTCGTCGCGATCCGGTCCGTGTCGAACAGCCCCGGCAGCAGGTTGTTGATCGTCACGCCCTGCCCCGCGACCTTGCGCGACAGCCCCGCGACGAAGCCGGTCAGCCCCGAGCGCGCGCCGTTCGACAGCGCGAGCACGTCGATCGGCGCCTTCACGGCCGAACTCGTGATGTTGACGATCCGGCCGAAGCCGCGGCCGATCATCCCGTCGACGGTCGCGCGGATCAGCTCGATCGGCGTCAGCATGTTGGTCTCGAGCGCGCGGATCCAGTCGTCGTGGGAGAAGTCGCGGAAGTCGCCGGGCGGCGGGCCGCCGGCATTCGTCACGAGAATGTCCGGCTGCGGGCACGCGGCGAGCGCGGCCGCGCGGCCGTCCGGCGTCGTGATGTCGCACGCGACCGCCGTGACCGACACGTTCGCGCCGGCGCGGATCTCTTCCGCGGTTTCCTCGAGCGTGTCGCGCGTGCGCGCGACGATCACGAGGTTCACGCCCTCGGCGGCCAGCGCTTCCGCGCAGCCGCGCCCGAGGCCCTTGCTCGCCGCGCACACGAGCGCGGTCTTTCCTTCGATGCCGAGATCCATCGTCGTTTCCCTGGTGGCGCGCGTGCCGGCGCGGCCCCGCGTGGCCGCCGGCGGGCGGGCGAGCGGGCGTGCGCGGCACGCAGATTGTCGTGAGACGTCGATAATATCCGGATCGCGCGGCGCGCCTTGGTAAAATTGCGGCCATGAGCGACGGCCGGCCTCGCGCCCGCCGCCGCCCCCGATCCCCTTTTGCCGCCAAGGCACCCCGTCATGAAACAGGACAGCCGTTTCCCGAACCTCTTCATCACCGATCACCCGCTGATCCAGCACAAGCTCACGCACATGCGCGACAAGGACACGTCCACGCGCACGTTCCGCGAACTGCTGCGCGAGATCACGCTGCTGATGGGCTATGAGATCACCCGCAACCTGCCGATCACGACCAAGCGGGTCGAAACCCCGCTGGTGGCGGTCGACGCGCCGGTGATCGCCGGCAAGAAGCTCGCGATCGTGCCCGTGCTGCGCGCGGGCATCGGGATGTCGGACGGCCTGCTCGACCTGGTGCCGTCCGCGCGCGTCGGTCACATCGGCGTGTACCGCGCCGAAGACCACCGCCCGGTCGAATATCTGGTGCGCCTGCCGGACCTGGAAGACCGCATCTTCATCCTGTGCGACCCGATGGTCGCGACCGGCTATTCGGCCGTGCATGCGGTCGACGTGCTCAAGCGCCGCAACGTGCCGGCCGCGAACATCATGTTCGTCGCGCTGGTCGCCGCGCCCGAAGGCGTGCAGGTGTTCCAGGACGCGCACCCGGACGTGAAGCTGTTCGTCGCGTCGCTCGACTCGCACCTGAACGAGCACGCGTACATCGTGCCGGGCCTGGGCGACGCCGGCGACCGCCTGTTCGGCACCAAGAACTGACGGAACCGAGCGGCCGGCGCCGCCGTGCCGCGCGGCCCGGCGCGCCGCGACGGCCGCCCTGGCCGTTCGGCCATGCGCGGCGGCCCCGAACCGGCGGTCGCCGCGTGATAAAATCACGATCCACTCGACACGCGCGGCCCCGCGGCTTCATGCCCGCCGACACGGCCGCCGATTCAACGACACATTGCAACAATCGCCCGCGCTGCGCGCCCGGGCACGGAGAAAGGTATGGCTGGTCATTCGAAATGGGCCAACATCAAGCATAAGAAGGCTGCGGCCGACGCGAAGCGCGGCAAGATCTGGACCCGCCTGATCAAGGAAATCCAGGTGGCGGCGCGCCTCGGCGGCGGCGACGTCAACTCGAACCCGCGCCTGCGTCTCGCGGTCGACAAGGCAGCCGACGCGAACATGCCGAAGGACAACGTCAAGCGCGCGATCGATCGCGGCGTCGGCGGCGCGGACGGCGCGAACTACGAAGAAATCCGTTACGAAGGCTACGGCATCAGCGGCGCGGCGATCATCGTCGACACGCTGACCGACAACCGCACCCGCACGGTCGCGGAAGTCCGCCACGCGTTCTCGAAGTTCGGCGGCAACATGGGCACCGACGGCTCGGTCGCGTTCATGTTCGATCACGTCGGCCAGTTCCTGTTCGCGCCCGGCACGTCGGAAGACGCGCTGATGGAAGCCGCGCTCGAAGCCGGCGCGAACGACGTGAACACGAACGACGACGGCTCGATCGAAGTGCTGTGCGACTGGCAGGCATTCTCGGCGGTGAAGGACGCGCTCGAAGCCGCGGGCTTCAAGGCCGAACTCGCCGAAGTGACGATGAAGCCGCAGAACGAAGTCGAATTCACCGGCGACGACGCGGCGAAGATGCAGAAGCTGCTGGACGCGCTCGAGAACCTCGACGACGTGCAGGACGTGTATACGAACGCCGTCATCGTCGAGGAATGAGATGCCGGCCGCCGTGCGCAGCGTTGCGGCGGCGGCCCGACCGATTTCGCGGCCGGCGCGCCTGAGCGTGCCGGCCGCCCTGTTTTCTAGTCTGCGGGGAATCCCATGAAACTACTCGTCGTCGGTTCCGGCGGCCGCGAACATGCGCTGGCGTGGAAGCTCGCGCAGTCGCCGCGCGTCCAGATGGTCTACGTCGCGCCGGGCAATGGCGGCACGGCGCAGGACGAGCGTCTGAAGAACGTCGACATCACGGCGCTCGACGAACTCGCCGATTTCGCGGAATGCGAAGGCGTCGCGTTCACGCTCGTCGGGCCGGAAGCACCGCTCGCGGCCGGCATCGTCAACCTGTTCCGCGCACGCGGCCTGAAGGTGTTCGGCCCGACCCGCGAAGCCGCGCAGCTCGAAAGCTCGAAGGATTTCGCGAAGGCGTTCATGAAGCGCCACAACATTCCGACGGCCGACTACGAAACCTTCGCCGACGCGGCCGCCGCCCACGCGTACATCGACGCGAAGGGTGCGCCGATCGTCGTGAAGGCCGACGGCCTCGCGGCCGGCAAGGGCGTCGTCGTCGCGATGACGCTCGAAGAGGCCCATGCGGCCGTCGACATGATGCTGTCGGGCAACAAGCTCGGCGATGCCGGCGCGCGCGTCGTGATCGAGGAATTCCTCGATGGCGAGGAAGCGAGCTTCATCGTGATGGTCGACGGCAAGCACGCGCTGGCGCTGGCGTCCAGCCAGGACCACAAGCGCCTGCTCGACGAAGATCGCGGCCCGAACACCGGCGGCATGGGTGCATATTCGCCCGCGCCGATCGTCACGCCGCAGATGCACGCCCGCGTGATGCGCGAGATCATCATGCCGACGGTACGCGGGATGGAGAAGGACGGCATCCGCTTCACGGGCTTCCTGTACGCGGGCCTGATGATCGACAAGGATGGCAATCCGCGCACGCTCGAGTTCAACTGCCGGATGGGCGACCCGGAAACGCAGCCGATCATGGCGCGCCTGAAGAGCGATTTCTCGAAGGTCGTCGAGCAGGCGATCGCGGGCACCCTCGACACGGTCGAGCTCGACTGGGATCGCCGCACCGCGCTCGGCGTCGTGCTGGCCGCGCACGGTTACCCGGACGCGCCGCGCAAGGGCGACCGCATCAACGGCATCCCGGCCGAGACCGAACAGGCCGTGACGTTCCATGCGGGCACGACGCTCAATGACGGCGACAAGCTCGTGACGTCCGGCGGCCGCGTGCTGTGCGTGGTCGGCCTCGCCGATTCGGTGCGCGAAGCGCAGCAGCATGCGTACGACACGATCAACCAGATCAATTTCGAAGGCATGCAGTACCGCCGCGACATCGGCTTTCGCGCGCTCAACCGCAAGAGCGCGTGACGTCGCCATCGCCGCCCCGCGCCCGCGCGGCGGCGACCCGTCTGCCGGGGTTCGATAGAATGCCCGGCAGATGCTTTTTTTACGGCCCCCGCTCCGGGTGGGGGCAGCCAGTCCAGACATGACCGATTCGACCTACGACGTGGCGCGTGTGCGCACGTACCTCCAGGGCCTGCAGACACGCATCGCCGACGCGCTCGGCGCGCTCGACGGCACGCCGCTCGCGACCGACACGTGGCAGCGCGGGCCGGCCGAACGCCTGCGCGGCGGCGGCTGCACGCGGATTCTCGAAGGCGGCCGCGTGTTCGAACGCGCGGGAATCGGCTTTTCCGACGTCGCGGGCGACGCGCTGCCGCCGTCGGCGAGCGCGGCGCGTCCGCAGCTCGCGGGCCGCGGCTTCGAGGCGCTCGGCGTGTCGCTCGTGCTGCACCCGCGCAATCCGTACTGCCCGACCGTGCACATGAACGTGCGGATGCTGATCGCGACGAAACCGGGCGAAGACCCCGTGTTCTGGTTCGGCGGCGGCATGGATCTGACACCGGTTTACGGCTTCGAGGACGACGCGCGGCATTTCCACCAGACCTGCAAGGATGCGCTCGACCCGTTCGGCGCCGAGCTCTACCCGCGCTTCAAGCAATGGTGCGACGAATATTTCTTCCTGAAGCACCGCAACGAAACGCGCGGCATCGGCGGGATCTTCTTCGACGATTTCTCGGAACCCGGTTTCGAACGCTCGTTTGACATGATGCAAAGTGTCGGCGATGCGTTCCTGCACGCTTACCTGCCGATCGTCGAGCGCCGCGCCGAACTGCCGTACGGCGAGCGCGAACGCGACTTCCAGGCCTACCGCCGCGGCCGCTACGTCGAATTCAACCTCGTGTTCGACCGCGGCACGCTGTTCGGCCTGCAAAGCGGCGGCCGGACCGAGTCGATCCTGATGTCGATGCCGCCGGTCGCGAACTGGCGCTACAACTGGCAACCCGAGCCGGGTTCGCCGGAAGCGCGCCTTTACAGCGACTTCCTCGTGCCGCGCGACTGGGTCTGAGCCCGCGCGTGCCGCTGCCCCAACGAAAGGACGCGTTTCTGGACACCACCGCCCGCCCCGCCCCGCTGCCGCGTCGTATCGGCTTGCTGGGCGGCACCTTCGACCCGATCCACGACGGTCATCTCGCGCTCGCGCGCCGGTTCGCCGCGCTGCTCGACCTGACCGAACTCGTGCTGCTGCCCGCCGGACAGCCGTACCAGAAGCGCGACGTGTCGGCCGCCGAGCACCGGCTCGCGATGACGCGCGCGGCCGCGGATTCGCTCGTGCTGCCGGGCGTGACCGTGACCGTCGCCACCGACGAGATCGAGCACACCGGGCCGACCTACACGGTCGAGACGCTCGCGCGCTGGCGCGAGCGGATCGGCCCGGATGCGTCGCTGTCGCTGCTGATCGGCGCCGACCAGCTCGTGCGCCTCGATACGTGGCGCGACTGGCGCACGCTGTTCGACTACGCGCACATCGGCGTGTCGACGCGCCCGGGCTTCGAGCTCGGCGCGGCGCCGCCGGACGTCGCGCGGGAGATCGCCGCACGGCAGGCCTGCGCCGACGTGCTCAAGGCCACGCCGGCCGGCAGCCTGCTGATCGATACGACCCTTTCGTTCGACATCGCCGCGACCGACATCCGCGCGCACCTGCGCGCATGCATCGCACGCCATGCGCAAATGCCCGACGCGTCGGCCGAACATGTGCCGGCCGCCGTATGGGCCTATATTCTTCAACATCGCCTCTACCATTCCTGAATCCATGGATATTCGCAAACTGCAGCGCGTGATCGTCGACGCCCTCGAAGACGTCAAGGCGCAAGACATCAAGGTGTTCAACACCAGCCACCTGACCGAACTGTTCGACCGCGTCGTCGTCGCGTCGGGCACCTCCAACCGACAGACCAAGGCGCTCGCGTCGAACGTGCGCGACAAGGTCAAGGAAGCCGGCGGCGACGTCGTCAGCTCCGAAGGCGAGGACACCGGCGAATGGGTGCTGGTCGACTGCGGCGACGCGGTCGTGCACATCCTGCAACCGGCGCTGCGCCAGTACTACAACCTCGAGGAAATCTGGGGCGACAAGCCCGTGCGGATGAAGCTCGGCGGCGGCAAGGGCAACGGCTTCGCGACGGCCAGCGAAGACGACGACGAGGAAGAAGCCGCGCCCGCACGCCCGGCGCGCAAGACGGCGGCCCGCCGCCGCTGAGTCGCAGCGAGTCGTCCCGATGAAGCTTTTCATCCTCGCGGTCGGCCACAAGATGCCGGGCTGGATCGCATCCGGCTTCGACGAATACACGAAGCGGATGCCGCCCGAACTGCGCATCGAGCTGCGCGAAATCAAGCCTGAACTGCGTTCGGGCGGCCGCAGCGCCGAAAGCGTGATGGCCGCCGAGCGGCAGAAGATCGAGGCCGCACTGCCGAAGGGCGCGCGCCTCGTCGCGCTCGACGAGCGCGGCCGCGACTGGACCACGATGCAGCTCGCGCAGGCGCTGCCCGGCTGGCAGCAGGACGGCCGCGACGTCGCGTTCGTGATCGGCGGCGCTGACGGGCTCGATCCGGACCTGAAAGCGCGCGCCGACGTGCTGCTGCGCATTTCGAGCATGACGCTGCCGCACGGCATGGTGCGCGTGCTGCTCGCCGAACAGCTTTACCGGGCGTGGAGCATCACGCAGAATCACCCCTACCACCGCGCATGACGTGTCGTCCTCGAGACGCGCGCCACGCGCGCCTAACGAGATAACGACACCATGCCGTCCAGCACGTCCCCCGCGCTTTTCCCGATCCTTTACCTCGCCTCGCAAAGCCCGCGCCGCCAGGAGCTGCTGCTGCAGATCGGCGTACGCTTCGAGCTGCTGCCGCCGCGCCCCGACGAGGACGCCGAGGCGCTCGAGGCCGAGCTGCCCGGCGAAGCCGCCGACGCGTACGTGCGGCGCGTGACCGTCGCGAAGGCCGAGGCCGCGCGTGCGCGCCTCATCGCGAGCGGCAAGCCGCCCGCGCCGGTGCTCGTTGCGGACACCACGGTGACCATCGATGGCGCGATCCTCGGCAAGCCGGCCGACGCCGACGATGCGCTCGCGATGCTCACCCGCCTCGCGGGCCGCGCACACGAAGTCCTGACCGCCGTCGCCGTGATCGGCGCCGACGGCGAACTGCTGCCGCCCGCGCTGTCGCGCTCGTCGGTACGCTTTTCAAACGCATCGCGCGACGCGTTCGCGCGCTACGTCGCCACCGGCGAGCCGTTCGGCAAGGCCGGCGCGTACGCGATCCAGGGCCGCGCGGCCGAATTCATCGAGCGAATCGACGGATCCCATTCAGGTATCATGGGTCTGCCCCTTTTTGAGACTGCCGCGCTGCTGCGTACCGCACGCGTCGCCTTCTGAACCGCACCATGAACGAAGAAATCCTGATCAACCTCACGCCGCAGGAAACGCGCGTCGCACTCGTCCAGCAAGGTGCGGTGCAGGAGCTTCACGTCGAGCGGACGCTGTCGCGCGGACGGGTCGGCAACATCTATCTCGGCAAGGTCGTGCGCGTGCTGCCCGGCATGCAGTCGGCGTTCATCGACATCGGCCTCGAGCGCGCGGCGTTCCTGCACGTCGCCGACATCTGGCATCCGCGCCTCGCGGGCGAGCCGCAGTCGGGCGCACCGCACCAGCCGATCGAGAAGATCGTGTTCGAAGGCCAGACGCTGATGGTGCAGGTGATCAAGGATCCGATCGGCACGAAAGGCGCGCGGCTGTCGACGCAGGTCAGCATCGCGGGCCGCACGCTCGTCTACCTGCCGCAGGAGCCGCATATCGGCATCTCGCAGAAGATCGAGAGCGAGGCCGAGCGCGAGGCCGTGCGCGCGCGCCTGACCGCCGTGATCCCGCCGGACGAGAAAGGCGGCTACATCGTGCGCACGATCGCCGAGGATGCGACCTCCGACGAACTGGCCGGCGACGTCGCGTACCTGCGCAAGACCTGGGCGACGATCGTCGCGCAGGCGCAGCGGCTGCCGGCGACGAGCCTGCTGTACCAGGATCTCGATCTCGCGCAGCGCGTGCTGCGCGATTTCGCGAACGACGACACGACGCGCATCCAGGTCGATTCGCGCGAGACCTACCAGCGCCTGTCGGAATTCGCGGGCGAGTTCACGCCGGCCGTGAGTCCGAAGCTGCATCACTACACGGGCGAGCGGCCGCTGTTCGACCTGTACAACATCGAGATGGAGATCCAGCGCGCGCTGTCGCGCCGCGTCGACCTGAAGTCGGGCGGTTACCTAATGATCGACCAGACCGAGGCGATGACGACGATCGACGTGAACACGGGCGGCTATGTCGGCGCGCGCAACTTCGACGACACGATCTTCAAGACCAACCTCGAGGCCGCGCACACGATCGCGCGGCAGCTGCGGCTGCGCAACCTCGGCGGGATCATCATCATCGACTTCATCGACATGGAGAACGCCGAGCATCGCGACGCGGTGCTGTCCGAGCTGAAGAAGGCGCTGTCGCGCGACCGCACGCGCGTGACGGTCAACAGCTTCTCGCAGCTCGGACTCGTCGAGATGACGCGCAAGCGCACGCGCGAATCGCTCGCGCACGTGCTGTGCGAACCGTGTCCGACCTGCCAGGGCAAGGGCCAGGTGAAGACGTCGCGCACCGTGTGCTACGACATCCTGCGCGAGATTCTGCGCGAGTCGCGGCAGTTCAACCCGCGCGAATTCCGCGTGATCGCCGCGCAGCAGGTGATCGACCTGTTCCTCGACGAAGAATCGCAGCATCTGGCAATGCTGATCGACTTCATCGGCAAACCGGTGTCGCTGCAGGTCGAGTCGAATCTGAGCCAGGAGCAGTACGACATCGTGCTGATGTGACGATGCGTCCTTGTGCGGTTGCGCGATTCCTGCCCGGTACGGCACGGCTTTCGCGCAACCCGCATGCATCGCAGAACGGCTATTCGTCGCGGGTTGCTTCCCGTGCGAAGCGCTCGATCGCTTCGGTATCCCATCGGCCGACACGCATCGCTTCTTCCAGCATGGCGAGCGTGAGCGGTACGCGCGGCGGCTTACGATAATGCCCGGAAAACAGCGCGAGAAACGTCGTCACCATGTCTTGGCCCTCAGGACCGAAGTAGCGGTCGTAAGGGAATTCAGCGGCATGCACACCGAACGTTTCCGCCCATTTGTCGATGAACTCGACTGCGTCGAGTCCCGTCACGCCCAGATCGTCTTCGAGGCGGGACGATGGTTCGATCCTCAACCGGCCGCCGAACAACGGTCGACCAAGCTCTTCACGTGCAAATAAGGCCAGCTTTTCCCACGTATCGGTCGGCACGATCAGAACACCCTGGCTTCTGGTTTGGCGACGGCGTTACACCGGCGCACCGTGCTGAACATGATGACGGCTCCCGGCGTGAGATCCTCGCGCCCCTCGTACGCATAGCGATTGTCCGACATACGGCCCTCGTGGTTGTTCGAATGACCGCAGACCTTAGCAAAGCCGAACACGCTCGCCATCCCTGTATCATTCGGTCAAGCGTGCAATAGGCCGCTTGACCAGGCCGCACGGCGAAAGGCGAATCGCGCAATTGTTTAAGAACAGTTTCGAAAACGGTCCCGCGATACGCCGCTCTTTCGCCTCCAGCCTCACCCATGCAGCACGTCGGCAGGGTGCCCACGCCATCCGCCGCGCTATCCTTTCTCACCTCTCATTCATTCAGCACACACCATGAGCCAAGGCCACAACCGCCGCCAGCGCAAGAAACTCCACATCGGCGAATTCCAGGAACTCTCGTTCAACGCCACCGCGCATTACCGCAACGACATGACCGACCTCGAGCGCGGCCAGTTGATCGATGCGTTCATCGACTTCGTCGAAGCGAACGGGCTGCTGACCGTCGCGTCCGCGGACGAAGGCATCGGCGCGTACGTGATCTCCGGCGCGCCGCGCGGCACGACGACCGACGCCGATCGCGAGCTCGTGCGCGGGTGGCTGGCCGCGCGTCCGGAGCTGAAGGACGTCCAGGTCAGCGAATTCGCCGACGCGTGGTATCCGGACGCCTGATCTCCCGGTTTGACGCTGCCTTCAGGCAGCGCCCCGCCACCACGGCGGGCCAGGTCGACGTCGTTTCTGCAGAATGATCATGATGGCCGCCGGCGTTGCGGCGCTCTCGTTGCGGCGCTCTCGTTGCTGGCCGCGTGCGGCAGCTCGGCGCGTTGAGCCAACGCACCGACGGCAGCAGCGCCGGCGCCCGCATCGTCGTCGATCAGTCGCCGGAGCCGCCCGCGACGGCCTCCGATCCCTTCCTTTTCCCGACGGTCCGCCTGCAACCCGCCATCGATATCGGTCCTGAAAGCAAGACACGTTAAACTCTCACCCTCGCGTGGTGCGCCGCCCGCACCCGCCATCCATCGCCAGCCGCGTGCCCTCGGGCCGCCCCGACCCATGGAGTGAGTGTCAATGAGCGGCGGACTCCCGTTTCCCGCATCCCGCAAGTCGTTGCCGTCCTCGACGGTCTTCCTGATCGTCGCCGTCGCCGCGCTGCTGTCCGGCTGCGGGCTGCTGCCGGTCCAGAACCCGCCCGCGCCGATCAGCGAGGCGCTCGTCGAGCCTGTCGAGGAAACCGCCGGCGAGCCGCTGACGATGCCGCCGGTGCCCGCGCCGACGCAACCGGAGGAACCGGAAGCGCCGAAGAAGCCGCACCGCGAAGTGGCACGGCCGAAGCCCGTGCAGCGCCCCGAATCGCCGACCCCGCCGCCGCCTCCGCCCCCGCCGCTCGTCGCGACGCGCGCGCTCGACCGCACCCAGATCCATGCGCTGCTCGACAGCGAAGTCGCGCGCCGCAACGGCAAGGTGGTCGGCCGCGCGGTCGACATGGTGGTCGACGCGGGCGGCAAGCCGCGCGAGATGATCGTCAACCTGCAAGGCTTCATGGGGATCGGCGACCGCAAGGTCATCTTCCCGTGGAACGTGTTCCGCTTCACGCCGGGCGGCAAACAGGAGCCGATCGTGCTCGACGTGCCGTCGGGCGACCTGCCGCCGGCCGCGCGGCCGAAGGCCGTGCCGCTGTCGGGCTCGGCCGCGGCGTCGCCGGCGACGCGGCTGCCGATGCTCGACAGCGACGTCGAACGCCCGAACGGCACGAAGATCGGCCGGATCGTCGACGTGCTGATCGACCGCGGCGCGCAACCGCAGGCCGTCGTGCTCGACCTCGGCGGGCTCGTCAATACCGACCGCCGTTCGATCGCCGCGAGCTGGGGCGCGCTGCGCTTCGTCACGCGCGACAAGGCGCTGCACCCGCAGCTCGACCTGAACGACGCGCAGATCAAGGCAGCGCCGCCGTACGCGGCCGACAAGCCGATCGTCGCGGTTTTCCCGCCCGTTGCCCCGGCGGCAGCGGTGCCGGCTTCGTCTGCGAGTGCCACCCGATGACGATCAAGCATTCCGTCAGCGTTCGCAGTCTCCGGGCCCTCGACTGGCTCAACTTTTTCGTTGCAAACGTTCAAACCGGGTTCGGTCCGTTCATCGCGTCCTACCTCGCGTCGCACAAGTGGACGCAGGGCGAGATCGGCATGGTGCTGTCGATCGGCACGATCAGCGCGATGGTCAGCCAGGTGCCGGGCGGCGCGGCCGTCGATGCGCTGAAGAACAAGAAGGGCGCGGCCGCGTGGGCGATCGCGGCCATCATCCTGTCCGCGGTGCTGCTCGCGTCGAGCCCGACGATCGTGCCGGTAATCGCCGCCGAGGTGTTCCACGGTTTTGCGAGCTGCATGCTGGTGCCGGCGATGGCCGCGATCTCGTTCTCGCTCGTCGGCCGCGCCGACCTCGGCGACCGGCTCGGCCGCAACGCGCGCTGGGCGTCGATCGGCAGCGCGGTCGCGGCGGGCCTGATGGGGCTCACCGGCGAATACTTCTCCGCGCGCGCGGTGTTCTGGCTGACCGCCGTGCTGGCGCTGCCCGCGCTGTTCGCGCTCGCGATGATCCAGCCGACGCACCAGGTGATTCCGCAGTCGTCGAAGCCTGACGACGTCGACGAAGCCGGCGAGCGCGAAACGCTGCTCGAACTGCTGCGCGATCGCCGGATGCTGATCTTCGCGGCCTGTGTCGTGCTGTTCCACCTGTCGAACGCCGCGATGCTGAACCTCGCGGCCGGCGAAGTCACGGCCGGGATGGGCGAGAACGTGCAGCTCGTGATCGCCGCGTGCATCATCGTGCCGCAGGCGATCGTCGCGATGCTGTCGCCGTGGGTCGGCCGTTCCGCGCAGCGCTGGGGGCGCCGGCCGATCCTGCTGCTCGGCTTCTCCGCGCTGCCGGTGCGCGCGTTGCTGTTCGCCGGCGTCAGCAGCCCGTACCTGCTCGTGCCGGTGCAGATGCTCGACGGCATCAGCGCGGCGGTGTTCGGCGTGATGCTGCCGCTGATCGCGGCCGACGTCGCGGGCGGCAAGGGCCGCTACAACCTGTGTATCGGGCTGTTCGGGCTCGCGGCCGGGATCGGCGCGACGCTCAGCACGGCCGTGGCCGGCTACGTCGCCGATCACTTCGGCAACGCGGTCAGTTTCTTCGGGCTCGCCGCGGCAGGCGCGCTCGCGGTGCTGCTGGTCTGGCTCGTGATGCCCGAAACGCGCGTCGACAACGGCGACGCGACGGCCGACGAACCGGCGCCCGCCTCGCCCGAACAGGCGCATTGACGGCGGCGCGCCGCCGCTACCCGCTTCTTGGCCGATGCACGATGGATACGATCAGGACACTCAACGAAGCCCGCCAGCAGATCCAGCAGTCGATCTTCGATCTGTTCAAGGGGCTGTCATTCAGCGAGCGGCTCGCGCAAGGCGGGCTGATGGCGGTGCAGGCCGTGTGCGGCGCGTGCCTCGCGTATGCGATCGGCCGCGCGGTGCATAGCGAGCAGGCGGTGTGGGCGGCGATCACCGCGATCGCCGTCACGCAGCACAACTACTCGGACACGATGTCGCTGTCGCGCGACCAGTTCATCGGTGCGATGGTCGGCGGCGCCCTGGGCTTCGCCGGTGCGGCGTTGGGCGGCGATCGCCTCGTCGCGTATGCGATCACGGTCGCGGTCGTGATCGTCTGCTGCTGGTGCCTGAACATCGGCAGCGCGGCACGGCTCGGCGGCGTGACCGCGACGATCGTGCTGCTGTTCCCCGGCAACGGCCCGCTGTGGGACGTTCCGCTGATCCGGTTCGGCGAAGTGACGCTCGGCACGGTGTGCGCGCTGGGCGTGTGCTGGGCGATGTCGAGCATCGAGCGGCGCTGGTTCCGCCGCGCGGCGGCAAAGTAACGCGGCGCCGGGCAACGCGCCCGGCAGCCGGATGAACGATCGGAACGCTGCGTGACGGTGACGGGGACAGGCCGGGCGGTTACGGACCGACCCGCAGCACGATGCCCGAGCCGATCTGCACGAGCAGGTAGTCGCCGCCGACGCCGACCCAGTGATAGCCGCGCGGCGGCGCGCTCAGGTGATAGCCGCGCCAGTCGTCGACCACGTATTGACGATCGCGGAATTCGTCCGGCAGCCGGTCGCCCTTGTGCCAGTCGCGGCGCGGCCCGTCGGCCCAGCGCGGCGGCACGTCGTCGCGATGCATCGCGTGGCCGGGCGGCACATGTTTCGGGCCATGCCCGCGATGCATGCCGGGGCCGCCGTGGTCATCGCGATTGCCGTGGTTGCCGTGATCCTGCGCCATCGCCGTGGTGGCGGCGCAGCCGGCCGCGATCAGTGCGGCCAGCATCGTGCCGTGCATCCTCTTCATTGTCCTTCCCTCCGTGGTGTCACGTCGAACAAGAAACGACCGGGCTTGCCCGATGAAGACTAGCACACGGCCGGCCGCATGACCGCGCGTCACGCCGCCTGCTGCTGGTACTGGATCCGGTGCAGGTGCGCGTAGAGGCCGCCGTGGCGCAGCAGTTCGTCGTGGCTCCCCTCCTCGACGATCTTGCCGGACTCGAGCACGAGGATGCGGTCCGCGCGCTCGATCGTCGACAGCCGGTGCGCGATCACCAGCGTCGTCCGGCCTTCCATCAGCCGCTCGAGCGCGGCCTGCACGTGGCGCTCCGACTCCGAATCGAGCGCCGACGTCGCTTCGTCGAGGATCAGGATCGGCGCGTCCTTGTAGATCGCGCGCGCAATCGCGAGCCGCTGGCGCTGGCCGCCGGACAACCGCATCCCGTTGCCGCCCACCAGCGTATCGAGCCCGTCGGGCATCGCGGCGACCGCATCGGCGAGGTTCGCGGCCTCGAGCGCGGCCTGCACGCGCGCGCGGTCGGGCGTCTGCCCGTAGGCGACGTTCGCGGCGATCGTGTCGTTGAACAGCACGACGTCCTGGCTCACCATCGCCATCTGGCTGCGCAGCGCGTGAAGATCGTAGTCGGCAACCGGCACGCCGTCGACCAGGATCGTGCCGTCCGTCGGGTCGAAGAAGCGCGGCAGCAGGTTCACGAGCGTCGTCTTGCCGCTCCCGGACGGGCCGGCGAGCGCGATCATTTCGCCCGGCGCGACCTTGAACGAGATGCGGTCGAGCGTCGGCCGCTCGGCCGCGCCGTAATCGAACGACACGGAGCGGAACTCGATCTCGCCGCGCGCGTGCGACAGCGGCCGCCCGCCGCCTTGCGGCTCGGCCGGCTCGTCGATCAGCCCGAAGATCAGCTCGGCGGCCGTCATCCCGCGCTGCAGCGGCTGGTTGACGTCGATCAGGTGCTTGAGCGGCGAGATCACCAGCAGCATCGACGTGACGAACGCGACGAAGCCGCCGACCGTCGTCTGGTCGTTCGACGACTGCACGACCGCGATCGTGATCACGACCGCGAGCGCGATCGACGCGAGGAACTGCGTGAGCGGCTGCGCGAGGCCGCCCGAGATCGTCATGCGCATCGCATAGCCGCGCAGGCGCTTGCTCATCGTCGTGAAGCGGTCCATCTCGTACGCTTCGCCGTTGTGCACCTTGACGACCTTGTAGCCGCCGACCGTCTCCTCGACGATGTACGACAGCTCGTTGGTCAGCGTCTGGTGCTCGCGGTTCAGGCGGCGCAGCCGGCGGTTGATCTTGCTGACGAGCCAGCCGATGCCCGGCAGGATCACCGCGACGATCAGCGTGAGCCGCCAGTTCAGGTAGAACAGGTAGCCGAGCAGGAAGATCACCGTCAGCGAGTCGCGCACGAGCGTGACCATCACGCCCGTCAGCACCGACAGGATCTGGTTGACCTCGAACACGATCGCGTTGATTACCGTGCTCGCGGTTTCGCGCTGGAAGAACGACGCGCCCGTGTGGAGCATCCGCTGGAACATTTCGAGCCGCAGCTGCAGCAGGATGCGGTTCGATACGTAGTTGAGCAGGTAATTCGACGTGTACTGCGAGACGCCTCGCACCAGCGCGAGGCCGATCACCGCGATCGGCACGTACCATTTCGCGCTGTCGCTGCCGTGCGAGCCGAAGCCGTGGTCGAGCAGCGGCTTGAGCAGCGCCGGAATGCCGGCTTCGGTGGCCGCGACGACGCCCATCGTCATCACGGCGAGCACCACGATGCCGACGAGCGGCCGGATGTACGGCCACAGGCGCTTGAGGACCGTGAGCGGCGACGTGCCGGTGCCGTCCATCGGTTTGCGAAGAGTGTTCTGGGTTTCCAAGGCAATCCTTCTTGAGCCGCGATGCGGCGCCCGGCGCGTGGCCGCCCGGGTGTGCGCCCCGTCGGGCGGGTGCCGGAAAGGGCTCAACATTATAGCTGCACCGCCCCCGCGGGCACGCCCGTCGCCGATGCGGGCCGCGGCCGGGCCGAAGGTATACTGCCGCTCACCGTTTTCTCCGCCTTTCCGACGATTTCATGGCTGAACCCTCCCTCGGCGTCGCCCTCATCGCCCTCAACGCATCCGCGCGGCTCGCGCAGTGTCTCGATGCGCTGTCGTTCGCCGACGACGTCGTCGTGATCGACGGCGGCAGCACCGACGATACCGTCGCGATCGCGCAGGCGCACGGCGCGCGCGTGATCGTCGAGCGCGACTGGCCGGGCTTCGGCCCGCAGAAGAACCGCGCGCTCGACGCGCTCGGCACCGACTGGATCCTGTCGCTCGATACCGACGAAATCGTCACGCCGGAACTCGCGCGGTCGATCCGCGACGCGATCCGCGCGCCGGCCGCGCAGGTCTATGCGCTCGACCGGCTGTCGAGCTTCTGCGGCAAGTGGATCCATCACAGCGGCTGGTATCCGGACTGGGTGCCGCGGCTGTTCCGGCGCGGCACCGCACGGTTCTCGGACGATCTCGTGCACGAGCGCCTCGTATTCGATACCGCCGCGCAGCGCCTGACCGGCAAGCTGATGCACTACTCGTACGAGGATTTCGAAACGGTCGTGCGCAAGCTCGACGCGTATTCGACGGCCGGCGCGCGCCAGCGCCGCGCGGCCGGCCAGCGCGGCGGCTTCGGCAAGGCGCTCGGCCGCGGCGCGTGGGCGTTCGTGCGCACCTACGTGCTGCGGCGCGGGTTCCTCGACGGCCGCGCGGGCTTCATGATCGCGGTGTTCAACGCGGAAACCGTGTACTACCGCTTCCTGAAGCTCGGTCACGAGCCGACCCGCTAGGCACCCGCCCGGTGCGCGATCGGCACGGCGTTACAATGCCGGGTTGCGCGCACCGTGCGTGCCCGCCCGAGCGGCCGCGCTGCGCGCCGCCCGTCACGACGACCACCGAATCCGACCGCCATGTTCTCCATCATCATCCCGACCTGGAACAACCTGCCGTACCTCAAGCTCGTCGTCGACAGCCTGCGCCGGCATTCCGCGTACGACCACCAGATCATCGTGCACGTGAACGACGGCTCGGACGGCACCCTCGACTGGGTGCGTAACGAAGGGATCGAACACACCGCGTCGCCGACCAACATCGGCATCTGCCATGCGGTCAACCTGGCCGCCGCGCGCGCCACGCGCGACTACGTCGTCTACATGAACGACGACATGTTCTGCTGCCCGGGCTGGGACACGGCGCTCGTGCGCCGCATCGAACAGATGCCCACCGACCTGTTCATGCTGTCGGGCACGATGGTCGAGCCGGTCGACACGCGCAACCCGTGCGTGGTCGTCAGCAATTTCGGCCGCGACGCCGAGCAGTTCGACGCGGCGGGCCTCGTCGCCGCGACTCCGAAGCTGGTGCGTGCCGACTGGCTCGGCTCGACCTGGCCGCCGACGCTCGTGCACCGCGACTGGTGGAACCGCATCGGCGGCTACAGCAGCGAGCTGTCGCCGGGCATGAGCAGCGACAACGACTTCTCGATGAAATTCTGGGACGCCGGTTGCCGGATCTTCGTCGGCGTCGGCGACAGCCTCGTGTACCACTTCCAGCAGAAGAGCACCGGCAAGATCGTCAAGAACGACGGCCGCCGCCAGTTCCTGAACAAATGGGGCATGACGCAGGCGACGTTCGACCGCTACTACCTGCATCGCGGCGAGCCGCTCGGCACGCAGATCGCGCTCGATACACCGGTGGTGGAAGGCCGCCTCAAGCGCGCGCTGCTGCGCTCGCGGATCAAGCGCGCGTTCATCTGATCCCGCCCCGAAAACCGCACGGAAACCTGCCCTGCTTCGCGTATACTGCGCCGTTCGTCCCGGGTCTCTCGCCGGGATAAGCGACGCGGCGCAGATGCCCGCAAGCCGCATTCGTCCATACGACAGGTTCCGATGCTTTCGTTTTCCGCTCCCGCCACGCGGCGCCTGACCGCCGCCCGCGCATTCGCCGTCGCCGCGCTCTGCATGGTGCCCGTTTCGACCGCGCTGACCAACGTGTTCTGCGGGCTGTTCGCCGCCGCGCTCGTGATCTCCCCCGAGTTCTGGCGCGACCTGCGCTCGTTCGTCGCCGACCCGGCTTCGCTCGCGGCGCTGCTGATCCTGGCCGCGCTGGCCGCGAGCGTCACCTATACGGTCGCGCCGCACAACAAGGCGTGGAACTGGGTCGCGAAGTACGACAAGCTGCTGCTGCTGCCGTTCGCCGTGCTCGCGTTCCGTCATTCGAACTGGGCGCCGATCGTGCGGCGCTGCTGGTTCGGCACGCTGTGCGTGATCCTGCTGCTGTCGACGACCAACTATCTCGGGCTCACCGCGATCGGGCCGGCGTATGCGACCCAACTGCCGCTGTCGCGCGCGTGGGTGTTCAAGAACCACATCGCGGCCGGCATGTTCGGCGCGCTGCTGTTCTACCAGGCGGCCGATCTCGCGCTCGCGGCCCGCACGGCGCTGTCGCGCGCCGCCTGTGCGGGCGTCGCCGCGTGGTCGCTCGTCAACGTGTTCGTGATGCTGCAAGGACGCACGGGACAGGTCATCGCGCTGCTGCTGATCCTCGTCGTCGCGGTGCGTTTCGTGCTGTTGCTGCGCCGGCAGTCCGCGCTGCGCGCGGGGCTTGCCGCCGGCGTGCTCGTCCTGGCGGGCGTCGCGCTCGTGGTTGCTGCATGCACGGTCCACAACGGCCGGCTGACGAAGGTCGTGACGGAAGTGCAGCAATACCGGCAGAGCGATGCGGCCACGTCGACCGGGCTGCGCCTCGAGTGGTACAAGAAGGGGCTGGAGCTGTATCGGCAGCGCCCGGTGATCGGCTACGGTGCGGGCGGCCTCGAATCCGAATTCGAGAAGCTCACGGCCGGCAAGACGGCCGCCGAAGGGCAGCTCACGTCGAACCCGCACAACGAATACCTGCTGATGGCCGTGCAGCTCGGTACGATCGGCCTGCTGCTGTTCGTCAACCTGATCGTGCAGATCGCGCGCGGCAGCCGTACGCTCGATCCGCGCTCGCAGCACTTGCTGCTCGGGTGGCTCGCGATCTTCGCGATCGGCAGCCTCGCGAATTCGCTGCTGCTGGATTTCGCCGAAGGGCACTTGATCGTGCTGCTGGCCGGCATCCTGCTCGGTTGCGGCGAACGCGGCGAAGCGCTGCCGCGCGAAACGTCGGCGATCCGGCGCAGCGTGTAACGCACGCCGGCATACGTTCCGCTGCCCTGCCCGGCCGGGTTCGGGGCAGCGGACATCCACCGCCGATGCGGGCGAGCCGCGCGGCTCTCCGCGAAACACGCCCCCTGCGAACGAAGAAGAACGCGCGCTTGCCGCGCGTCAGTCGGATCCGGTGCGGTGCAGCCGCGACGTGTCGACGACGATGTCGGCCGGGCCCGGCGGATTCAGCCCGAGCATCTCGGCTGCCGCGGCCTTCACGCGCTGCGCACTGAGATGAACGAGGCAGTCGCTGCGGCTGTCGACATGACGCTCGCAGCCTTCGTGCCGGCACGGCACGCAGTCGCCTTCCCCTTGCAGCAGCCACACGTTCCCGTGCCGGCCCGAGCCGCGCAGCGACCACGGATTCTCGGTCGCGGGCCAGTGCTGCGGCCACGGCCCCCAGCGCACGGGGTCGGACGGCCCGAACAGCGCGATCGTGTCGGTGCCGGTCGCGGCCGCGACGTGCGTCGCGCCGGTGTCGGGCCCGATGAAGAGCCGCGCGCGCCGCACGAGCTCCGCGCTCTCGCCGAACGTCAGGCGGCCGACCAGGTTCAGCACGTCGCCACCCGCCTCGCTCGCGACCTGCTCCGCATACTCGCGCTCGCGATCGGCCGGGCCGCCCGACAGCGCGACCGCGAAGCCCTGCTCGCGCAACCAGCCGATCATCTCGACCCAGCCGTCGAGCCGCCATTGCTTGTAGCGGAACATCGGATACGGATGCAGCACGACCAGCGGCTTGCCGGCGCGGATCGCGGGCGACTCGGCGAGCCACGCGTCGAAACGTGCGCGCCGCGCGGGATCATCGCCGATGCCGGGCGCGACGACCTCGGACACCGGCTCGATGCCGATCACCGGCGCAAGCGCGAGCGTACTGACGACCGTATGTGCGGATTCATGGTGATTGATCGCGATCCCGTTCAGCATCATCCGCGTGAGCCACGTGACGCGGTTCGGGTCGACGAGGCCGACCCGCTTGCGGCCGGCGAACCAGCTGTAGAAACGCGGCCGGTCGGAACTCAGCGCCGCGCACGCGAGATCGTAGCGGCGCCACATCGACAGCGCGTCGCGCAGCCGCTCGCCGAACCCCGCGCGCTGCGCGACCACGATCACGCGCCGCACGTCCGGATTGTGCTCGAGCACGCCCTCGGTGCCGCGAAACACCAGCATGTCGATCTGCGCGTCCGGCCAGCGGGCCTTCAGCGACCGGACGAGCGGTGTCGTCAGCAGCACGTCGCCGATACGGCGCGGCGCGGCAACGAGGATGGTTCTGGGCGGACGGGCGGAGGAAAACAGGGCCACGGTGATCGTCTGGCTGGCTGAACAAGGCTGGCAATGTACAGGATTTTGCAGCAGCCGGCGCGGCATCGCGCACCGGCCGCGCAGGCTGCCGCGATGCGGCCCCGCCGGCGCAGCGTCGTGCGGGACGCGGCCGCACGACGCGCCCGGCGCTACGATGCGATCGGCGCGATCGCAGGTGACGTGGCGGCGGCCGGTTGCGCGAGCGCCGTACCGGCCGCGGCTTCGTCGCGATGGCCGGCCTGCGGCAGCAGGTGGCGCACCGCGCGCTCGACCGCATCGATACCGATCGCGTCGACGGTCGGGCCCGCGCGCAGGATCACGTGCGGCACGCCGAGCGGATGCCAGCGCAGGTATTTCTCGGGACGATCCTCGAACAGGGCGGCCACCGGTACGCCGAGCGCCGACGCAAGATGCACGGGCGCGCTGTCGGCCGAGACGATCGCATCGAGCAGGCTCGCGGCCGCCACCAGCTCGGCGACCGACGAAGGTGCGACATGCCGTGCATTCACGTCGCGCCACAACTCGCCTTCGGCAGCGTGGCCGATGGCCGGATCGCGAAACACGATCACGTCGGCGACCGGTGCGAGGCGCTCGCCGAGGTCGCGCCAGCGGTCGGCGGGCCAGCGGCGCTCGACCGCCTTGTTCGACACGAACAGCCCGACGCGCGGCTTCATGCGCGCGCCGAGCAGCCGATGCCACGTTTCCTGCAGCGTGCGATCGGGATGCACCGACAGCGCGAGGCGATCGAGATCGGCGCAACCGAGTTCGGGCACGAGCCGGAAGCCCGACAACGCTTCGTGGCACATCGGCCGCCGCGCGACATGCTCGGGCTTGCGATCGTCGAATTCGGTCTCGGCATCGTGCCAGCGGCAATCCTTCGCGCGAAGCTGGCGCGCGAACTGCATGCTGCTGCGATGCATGCCGCCGTTCGGCACGATCACGAGGTCGAACCGCAAGCGGCGCAGACGGCGCACGAGGCGCAGCCGGTCGAGGAATGCGCGCATCCGGCCGGGACGATCGTTGCGCTCGCACTGGCGGCTGTACACGTAGGTGTGGATCGTATCCACGTCCGGGTTTCCGGCCAGCGCGGCCGCGTTGTAGCGGT
Source organism: Burkholderia sp. AcTa6-5 (assembly GCF_017815075.1). Classification (NCBI taxonomy): domain Bacteria; kingdom Pseudomonadati; phylum Pseudomonadota; class Betaproteobacteria; order Burkholderiales; family Burkholderiaceae; genus Burkholderia; species Burkholderia sp. AcTa6-5. The sequence goes on from NZ_JAGIQE010000003.1 coordinate 97,297, forward strand.
TCGCGACCACATGCAGCTCCGCGCCCGTCCAACGCGCCTTCAGCGCGCCGAGAAACGCCGTCGTGCACAGCATGTCGCCCAGAAAATCAATCCGGATCACGAGGATCCGCTGCGGCGGGTTTCCATTGGCCATGGTCATGTGGGGACAATCAGTTTTTATCGTCGCGACGGGCCGTTCCCCGGCATCCTGGTCCGAGGGCTTACCGTGCCGCGCGCTGCCGCACGCCGCACGGATCCCGCCCCTGTTTACGCGCGCTACCGGCGCTGCTCGCCATGCGAACCCGCGGCACGCGTCGCGTTCGGACGGTCAGCGCGGGATTGTATAGCGTCCGGATGGCCAGCCCAAGACCCCGGCTGCCGCCACACGTAAAAACGGCCCGCCGCATCGCACGATGGCGATGCGGCGGGCCGCCTCTGCGCGACCGCCGCCGAAGCGGGGCGCGGTCAGTACGTGATTTCGACGACGCTGCCGTCGAACGCCGCGCGCAGATCCGCCAGCAGCACGTCGCTCGGCTTCACGCGCCACGCGTCGCCCAGGCGCATTTCGCCTTGCGCGCGCGCGTTGCTGTAGTGGATCTGGACGGCAAGCCCGTTCGGCAGCGGCGCCGGCGGGCGCCGACCGCCATCGCGCCCCCCGCCGCGCGGCGCGGGCGCTTCGACCACGTTCGCCGCGGCCGGATCGTCGTTCGACACGTGCGGCTCGAGCACGCGGCGCAGCGCGAGCGCGTCGGCGTTGCCGTTCATCGTCAGCCGCACGGCCTGCGCATAGCGGCTGCGGGCGCGTTCGAGATCCATCACGGTATCGGCGGTGAAGCGAATGCCGCCGGTAAACGCGTCGTTGCGCGCCTGCCCCTGCACGATCAGCAGCTCGTCTTCCTTGAACAGCGCCTTGTTCGCCTCGAACTGTTCGTTGAAGATCGTGATCTCGCACTGGCCGGAGCCGTCGTCGAGCAGCGCGATCAGCATCTTGCCGCGCTGGGTCATCTGCGTGCGCAGCGACGCGATGATGCCGGCGACGAGCTTGTCGCGCCCTTCCTTCAGATCGCCGACCTTCTGTCGCACGAAGCGGCGCACTTCTTCGCGATACGCGTCGAACAGATGACCGGACAGGTAGAAGCCGAGCGCGGCCTTTTCTTCCTGCAGGCGGCGCTTGTCGTCCCACGCGGGTTCGTCGACGAGCGCGTGCGCATGCGGCGACTCGGCGCCCATGTCGAACAGCCCGGCCTGCATCGCGTTCGCTTCGGCCTGGTCGGCCGCTTCCATCGCGAGCGGCACCGACGCGATCAACTGCGCACGGTTCGGGTTCAGCGAGTCGAACGCGCCGGCGCGGATCAGCGCCTCGACCGTGCGGCGGTTGACGACGCGCCGGTCGATCCGTTCGCAGAAGTCGAACAGGTCGGTGAACGCCTTTTCCTCGCGCGCACGCAGGATTTCCTCGATCGCGTTCTGGCCGCTGCCCTTCACCGCGCCGAGCCCGTAGCGGATCGTGCGCGAGCGCTTGCCGTCGGCTTGCGCGACCGGCTCGAACCGGTAATGCGACTGGTTGATGTCCGGCGGCAGCACGGCGAGGTTGTTCACGACGCAGTCGTCGAACAGGATCTTCACCTTGTCGGTGTCGTCCATCGCGAGCGTCATGTTGGCCGCCATGAATTCGGCCGGATGGTGCGCCTTCAGCCACGCGGTGTAATACGCGAGCAGCGCATACGCGGCCGCGTGCGACTTGTTGAAGCCGTAGCCCGCGAACTTCTCCATCAAGTCGAAGATCTCGTCGGATTTCTCGCGCGTGAGGCCGTTCTTCGCCGCACCCTCGGCGAAGATCTCGCGATGCTTGGCCATCTCCTCGGGCTTCTTCTTGCCCATCGCGCGACGCAGCAAGTCCGCGCCGCCGAGCGAGTAGCCGCCGATGATCTGCGCCATCTGCATCACCTGCTCCTGATAGACCATGATGCCGTAGGTCTCTTTCAGGACGGGTTCGACGCGCGGATCCGGATAGTCGACCTTCTCGCGGCCGTGCTTCCGTGCGCAGAAGCTCGGGATCAGGTCCATCGGGCCCGGACGGTACAACGACACGAGCGCGATGATGTCCTCGAAGCGGTCGGGCTGCGCATCCTTCAGCATGCCCTGCATCCCGCGGCTTTCCAGCTGGAACACCGCGACCGTGTTGGCCTTCTTCAGGATCTGGAACGACGCCGGATCGTCGAGCGGCACCTGCGCGAGCGACCAGTCGGCCTTCGACGGATCGAGGCGGCGGATGTAGCGCTCGGCCCAGTCGAGGATCGTCAGCGTCGTGAGGCCCAGAAAGTCGAACTTCACGAGGCCGACGGCTTCGACGTCGTCCTTGTCGTACTGGCTGACCACGCCGCCGTCGTCGCCCTGCGTGTACAGCGGGCAGAAATCGGTCAGCTTGCCGGGCGCGATCAGCACGCCGCCCGCGTGCATCCCGACGTTACGCGTCAAGCCCTCGACGCGCTGCGCGAGATCGAGCAGCTGGTGGACTTCGTCCTCGTGGTCGTAGCGCTCCTGCAGCTGCGGCTCTTCCTTCATCGCGTCGGCAATCGTCACATGCTTGCCGGGCTTGAACGGAATCAGCTTCGCGACGCCGTCGGTGAACATGTAGCCGAGGTCGAGCACGCGGCCGATGTCGCGCACGGCCGCCTTCGCGGCCATCGTGCCGAACGTGGCGATCTGCGACACGGCGTCCGCGCCGTATTTCTCCTTCACGTACTGGATCACGCGATCGCGGCCGTGCTGGCAGAAGTCGATGTCGAAGTCGGGCATCGACACGCGTTCCGGGTTCAGGAAGCGCTCGAACAGCAGGTTGTAGCGCAGCGGATCGAGGTCGGTGATGCCGAGCGCGTACGCGACCAGCGAGCCGGCGCCCGAGCCGCGGCCCGGGCCGACCGGCACGCCGTTGTTCTTCGCCCAGTTGATGAAGTCCGCGACGATCAGGAAGTAGCCGGGAAAGCCCATCTTCGTGATGGTCCCGCACTCGAACTCGAGGCGTTTGTAGTACATGTCGCGCTGCGCGTCGCGCTCGGCTTCGACCGGATACAACTGCGCGAGGCGGGTCTCGAGCCCTTCCTTCGACAGCTGGACCAGGTAGTCGTCGAGCGACATGCCGTCCGGCGTCGGGAACAGCGGCAGTTTCGGCTTGCCGAGCTCGAGCTTCAGGTTGCAGCGCTTCGCGATCTCGACCGTGTTCGCGATCGCCGACGGCAGGTCGGCGAACAGCGCGGCCATGTCGTCCTGCGTGCGGAAATACTGGTCGGTCGTGAAACGCTTCTGGCGCCGCGGGTTCGCGAGGATGTCGCCTTCCGAGATGCACACGCGCGCCTCGTGCGCGGTGAAATCGTCGTCGGTCATGAACTGCGTCGGGTGCGTCGCGACGACCGGCAGCTTCAGCGACGCGGCGAGCGTCGCGGCCTGCTGGATGTATGCCTCGGCGCCCGGCTGGCCGTAACGCTGCAGCTCGATGTAGAAGCCGCCCGGAAACACCCGCGCCCAGCGCTCGGCGTGACGGCGCGCGGCTTCTTCGTTGCCCGCGGCCAGCGCGAGCCCGATATCGCCCTGCTGCGCGCCCGACAGCGCGAGCAGCCCCTGCGCGAGCTCGCCGTCGAGCCAGCTCGCGTCGAGTTCCGCGCGGCCGCGGTACTGGTTCGTGAGCCACGCCTTCGACAGCAGCTCGCAGAGATTCAGGTAACCGACCTTGTCCTTGACCAGCAGCAGCAGCCGCGACGGCTTGTCGCGGTCGTCCGGATTGGCAATCCAGACGTCGCAGCCGGCGATCGGCTTGATGCCCTTGCCGCGGGCTTCCTGGTAGAAACGGACGAGACCGAATGCGTTGCCGAGATCGGTGAGCGCGAGCGCGCCCTGACCGTCCGCGGCGGCCGCCTTGACGATGTCGTCAATGCGCACGATGCCGTCGGCGATCGAGAATTCGGAGTGAACGCGAAGATGGACGAAGCGAGGATCTGACATGGGCGCTATTGTAGCCGCCTCGCCGCGCAGGCTGCCCAAAAAATGCCCGTTTTGGCCGTTCGGCCGATGCACGCGGCGACGCGTCGCGCGGCTGGCCGATCGGCCGGATACCGATGCCCGCGCCGTTTGCGGGATAATACGGTTTTTCGAATCAACGCCCCGGCTTCGCACCCTTTTTTGCGGGCCGCCGTGCGGCCGTTTTCCCGTCGGACCATCATGACCATCGTCAACCTCGCCGCCTACCACTTCGTGTCGCTCGACGCGAACGAGCAATGGCGTCCGCTCGTCACCGCCCGCTGCAACGAACTCGGCCTGCGCGGCACGATCCTGCTCGCGCCGGAAGGCATCAACCTGTTCATCGCCGGCACGCGCGAAGCCACCAACGCGTTCATCGCGTACATCCGCCACGATCCGCTGTTCGAAGGCAAGTTCGCGACGCTGCAGTTCAAGGAAAGCCTGTCCGACTCGCAGCCGTTCCGCCGCATGCTCGTGCGCCTGAAGCGCGAGATCATCACGATGAAGAAGCCCGCGATCAAGCCGGAACTCGGCCGCGCGCCGTTCGTCGATGCGCGCACGCTGAAGACGTGGCTCGACCGCGGCCACGACGACACGGGCCGCCCGGTCGTGATGCTCGACACGCGCAACGCGTTCGAAGTCGACGTCGGCACGTTCGACAACGCGCTCGACTACCGGATCGACAAGTTCAGCGAATTCCCGGAAGTGATCGACGCGAACCGCGCCGATCTCGAAGGCAAGACGGTCGTGTCGTTCTGCACCGGCGGCATCCGCTGCGAGAAAGCCGCGATCCACATGAAGGAAATCGGCATCGACAACGTGTACCAGCTCGAAGGCGGGATCCTGAAGTACTTCGAGGAAGTCGGCGGCGCCCACTATCACGGCGACTGCTTCGTGTTCGATTACCGCACCGCGCTGAATCCGCAACTCCAGCCCACCGAGAACGTCACGTGCTTCGCGTGCCGCGCGGTCGTCACGCCGGAAGCGCAACGATCGCCGAGCTACGTGCCCGGCCAGTCGTGCCCGGCCTGCGCGCAGGCAGCCAGCGCCGCGTAACGGCGCGCCTCCCCCCGTCTCACCGCGCCCCGCCGATGAACCCCGGCTATCGCGGCCGCTTCGCGCCCTCGCCCACCGGGCCGCTGCACTTCGGCTCACTGGTCGGCGCGCTCGCGAGCTGGCTCGACGCACGCGCGCACGACGGCATCTGGCTCGTGCGCATCGAGGATCTCGACGGCCCGCGCACGGTGCCCGGCGCAGCCGACGACATCCTCGCAACGCTCGCGCATTTCGGGATGACGCCCGACGAACCGCCCGTCTGGCAGAGTACGCGCGACGCGGCCTACGCGACCGCGCTCGAGCGGCTCGTCGCGGCGGGGCGCGTGTATCCGTGCGGCTGCACGCGCAAGGAAATCGCCGATTCGCTGCGCACCGCGCATGAACGCCACACGACGCTCGCGTATCCGGGCACCTGCCGCACCGGCCTGCACGGCAAGCCTGCACGCGCATGGCGGCTGCGCGTGCCGGACGGCAGCGACGCGGTCGTCACGTTCGACGACCGCTGGCAGCACACGCAATCGCAGAACCTCGCGACCGAAGTCGGCGATTTCGTGCTGAAACGCGCGGACGGCCAATGGGCGTATCAGCTCGCGGTCGTCGTCGACGATGCCGACGCCGGTATCACGCACGTCGTGCGCGGCGCCGACCTGCTCGATTCGACCGCGCGCCAGATCTATCTGCAGCGCTGCGTCGGCGTGCCGACGCCCGCATACCTGCACGTGCCGGTCGTCGTCGATGCGAACGGCGAAAAGCTCAGCAAGCAGACGGGCGCGACGGCGCTCGAGCGCCACGATCCGCTGCCGGCGCTGCGGGCGGCGGCAGCGCATCTCGGTCTGGCGGAAGGCGGCGATCTACCGGGCCATACGATCGACGCGTTCTACGCGGCCGCGACCGACGCGTGGGCACGTCGCTTCGGGCCGCGCGCCGGTTGAACCGCCTGCGCGACACCGGCCCGTAGCGACTGCGTTCCGGCATCCGTCGGCGGCGCATCCGACCGCATGAAAGCGTGACGGAAGCCGGAGCACCTCGTCCGCTGCGACACCGCATCAAAATATCCAATCCCGCACGCGGCAAGCTTTCGCGGCCGCGCGCACGCCCCGCCCCGATCGCGTCGCCCAATGAAAAACGGGCACATGCTCGTCGCATGCACCCGCTTGTCCGGCAGCGCCGACGCGCCGCCGCTGCGCTCCGCCCGGCTTACGCCGACGGCTTGCGCGGCATCCCGAAGCCGCCGAGCAGCGCGGCGACCTGGCGCTTCGGCCCTTTCTTTTCCGGCTGCTGCGCGGGCTGCGCGTCGTCCGGCTGCTTCGCGGACGCCGACGGCTCGTACGGCTTCAGGAAGAAATCATCGACCGGCGCTTCGTGGCGGCGATGATGGCCGCCGCGCTCGGTGCTGCCCGACCGGCGACCCGATGCACCGCGATGCTCGTCGCGATCGCGCCGACCGCCGCGCTCGCCACCTCGTTCGCCACCGCGCTCGCTATTGCGCTCGCCGCCACGTTCATCGTGACGCTGGCGCGCCGGCTTGTCGAGCGTGAGCGTCTGCACGTCGAGCGGACGCTTGATCAGCTTCTCGATATCGGCGAGCTGCTTGCGCTCGTTCGGGCTGCACAGCGACAGCGCGTCGCCCGTCGCACCCGCGCGGCCGGTACGGCCGATCCGGTGCACGTAGTCTTCCGCGCTGAACGGCAGGTCGAAGTTGATCACGGCCGGCAGCTCGGCGATGTCGAGGCCGCGCGCGGCCACGTCGGTCGCGACCAGCGCTTCGATCTCGCCGCGCTTGAACGCGTCGAGCGCCTGCATCCGCTCGATCTGCGTCTTGTCGCCGTGAATCGCCGACGCGACCACGCCGTCGCGCTCGAGATTGCGCGCGAGCCGGCTCGCGCCGATCTTGCTGTTGCAGAACACGATCACCTGCTTGAGGCCGCGATCGCGCAGCAACTGCACGACGGCCGCCTGCTTGTCGCCCTCCGCGACGTCGTAGACGATCTGCGTGACGTTCGCGTTCGTCGAGTTGCTGCGCGCGACCTCGATCGTCTGCGGGTTACGCAGGTAGGTCGATGCGAGCTTCTTGATTTCGCCCGAGAACGTGGCCGAGAACAGCAGCGTCTGACGGTCCTTCGGCAGCAGATTCAGGATGCGCTGCAGATCGGGCAGGAAGCCCATGTCGAGCATCCGGTCGGCTTCGTCGAGCACGAGGATCTGCACCTGGCCGAGGTTCGCCGTCTTCTGCTGCACGTGGTCGAGCAGGCGGCCCGGCGTCGCGATCAGGATCTCGACGCCGCGGCGCAGTTCGGCCGATTGCGGGTTCATGTCGACGCCGCCGAACACCACCGCGCTGCGCAGCGGCGTGTGCTTCGCATACGCGTGCACGTTCGCGGCGACCTGGTCGGCGAGTTCGCGGGTCGGCGTGAGGATCAGCGCCCGCACCGGGTGGCGCGCCGGGGACGCGCTCGTGTTCGCTTGCGGCAGCAGGCGCTGGATGATCGGCAGCGAGAAGCTCGCGGTCTTGCCGGTGCCCGTTTGCGCGGCGCCCATGACGTCGCGGCCGGCGAGCACGACCGGAATGGCCTGCGCCTGGATCGGCGTCGGCGTCGTATAGCCCTGCTCGACAATGGCTTTCAGGATATCGGGGGCAAGGCCGAATTGATCGAAGGTTGCGTCGACGGGCTTGGCGACAGAATCGGACATGGTGGCGTTTCGCTCAAAAGGCGCGGCGGGGACATCGTGCGTCAGGCCGGCCGGGGCCTGCGCTCATCACAATTCGGAAATAGACGGAGCCGCGGCGCGCCGCTCTGGCGCTTGGGACCGGTTCAATGCGAACGCTGGACGCCAGGCCGTGCGGACTCCGTTCGGCGCGAATGCCGGCGGAAAGGGCCGTATTGTAGCACCGTGCGGGCATCTGTCCGTGACAACGCCGCGAACGGTCGCGACGGCGGTTCGCGCGGCGGGCCTGCCCCGGCCTGCGGAGGCGAGCGGCTGGCCGATCGGCGTAGCCGTATCGGCGGATGAAAAATATCAGGGGTTCGATCGCGCAATCTCGCATCGGGATGCCCGCCGTCGGCCGCGCGTACGGGCCTTCAGCCCGGCGCAACCGGTCAGGGCGAACAGGCTCCGCGCCCGCTGCTCAGCCCTTCTTCTTTTTCTTATCGACCTGCACGCAATCGCCCAGCAGCGGCGGCGACTTCGGGTCGGCGATCTCGTCGCGCAGCGTCGCTTCCTTGCCTTTCGTCCACCACGTATAGCGGCCGGCCTGGTAGCGCGCGCCCGACCCCGACACCGTGTCGACGAACAGCATCTGCTTGCCGTCGACCGGCACGAGCGCGAAGCTCTGGCCGTTGCCCGCGAGCCAGTACGACACACGCACCGGCGCCTTGTGGTTCGCGCACTGGTAGACGGTAGGCTGGCGCGCGTCGGCGTCGATCTCTTCGACGGTCAGTTGCGCGGCATGCGCGACGGAAACGGCACTGACGGCGAGCGCAAGCGCGGCGAGGGTTGGGCGAATCATGCAGGTCCTCTCACGAGACGGGTGGAAGCGCGCCATCGGCGGGCGCGCGGTTATTGTTTATCAGGTTGCGGGAAATCGCGTCGGCCGCCGGAATCACGGATCGATCACGTCCGCGCACGCATCGGTCGGCGCCGCGGCGACATGGCCGACGAGCGGCACGATCTTGAGCCCGGCCGACGCCACCCGGCACGGCGCGGCCGCGAGGCCGCAGCCCGCGAGACTCGCGATGAGCGCCAGCGCGGCGCCCAGCTTTCCAATACGCAACCACCTCGACGCCATCGTCGTCTCCTCGTTCCGTCAACGCGCCGACACGGGCCGCACGGCCGCGGCCGCGCGCTTCGCGCGTTCGCGGGCTTCGTCGACGGTCGCGCCGGTCGCCAGCGCGACGCCCATGCGCCGCTTCGCAAAACTCTCCGGCTTGCCGAACAGGCGCAGGTCCGCGCCCGGCACCGCGAGCGCGTCGCGCACGCCTTCGAACGCGATCCCGCGCTCGTCGAGCCCGCCGTAGATCACCGCCGACGCGGCCGGCGTGCCGAGCGCCGGATCGACCGGCAGCCCGAGAATCGCCCGCGCATGCAGCTCGAATTCCGACTGGCGCTGCGACGCGAGCGTGACGAGGCCCGTATCGTGCGGCCGCGGGCTCACCTCGGAGAACCAGACGTTATCGCCGCGCACGAACAGCTCGACGCCGAACAATCCGCGCCCGCCGAGCGCCTCGGTCACCTTGTGCGCGATCTCGCGCGACTTCTCGAGCGCCGCCGCGCTCATCGGCTGCGGCTGCCACGATTCGACGTAGTCGCCCGCCACTTGCACGTGGCCGACCGGCTCGCAGAAGTAGGTGCGCGTGTCGAGCGTCGCCGGGTCGATCGCGCGCACGGTCAGTTGCGTGATCTCGTAGTCGAAATCGACGAAGCCCTCGACGATCACGCGGCCGTGGTTCACGCGCCCGCCCGCCATCGCGTAGTCCCACGCGGCTTGCACGTCGGCGGCGGTCTTCACGACCGACTGCCCCTTGCCCGACGACGACATCACGGGCTTCACGACGCACGGCATGCCGATCTTCGCGACGGCCCCGCTGAAGGCCTCGAACGAATCCGCGAACGCATACGGGGAAGTCGGCAGGCCGAGTTCCTCGGCCGCGAGCCGGCGGATCCCTTCGCGATTCATCGTGAGCTGCGTCGCGCGCGCGGTCGGGATCACCTCGGCGAGACCGGACGCCTCGATCGCCGCGAGCGCGTCGGTGGCGATCGCCTCGATTTCGGGGACGATCAGGTGCGGGCGCTCGGCTTCGACGATGGCCCGCAGCGCGGCCGGGTCCGTCATGTCGATCACGTGCGCGCGATGCGCGACCTGGTGGCCCGGTGCGTCCGGATAGCGATCGACCGCGATGACTTCGACGCCGAGACGCTGCAACGCGATGATGACTTCCTTGCCGAGCTCGCCCGCGCCGAGCAGCATGACGCGCGTGGCCGAGGGTGAAAGCGGCGTACCGAGCCGCTGACCGATCTGCATGTGATTTCCCGCTGGTTCTGTTGGAGGACGAAAACGGCTTCGATGTTAACACGGGCATCGGAGCCGGTTTGGGCGGTTGGGCCGCACCCGCGCGCGATCGCGCGAGGCCCGTGGGCGCCCCGCGAACGTTTTCGCACGCGAAGTGTCGGCTCGCCTGCCGCGGGGCGGGTGCGTTACTCTTACGCCTTGATCAGAATCCGAAGAGGAACGAGGCTCATGTCCCACCTGTCTGCCGCCGCACGCGCACGCACCGGCCTGCTTCGCCCGTTGCGCGCGCCGCTCTGCGCGTTGACGCTTGCCACGCTTCTCGCCGCCTGCGCGATGCCGACCCATCCCGATTCCGCCGCCCCCGCGCCCGACCCGTACAACCCGGCCGCCGTCCAGCTGCTCGACGACACGAGCTGGGAACTCACCAGCTGGGTGAACGCCGACGGCACGCCACGCGCGATCCCGCACGGCGACAACGGCGAGCCGATCAGGCTCGCGCTGTCGACCGACTCGGGCATCCGGCGCGCGAGCGGGTTCTCGGGCTGCAACCGCTACATGGGCACCTACGCGATCAAGAACGGCCTGCTGAGCTTCGGCCCGCTCGCCGGCACGCGGATGGCCTGCCCGAACACGCTCGGCGGCCAGCTCGAATCCGCGTACCTCGACGCGCTCGCCCACATCGAGAAGACCGGCGTACAGATGCGCGCGCCCCAGCAATTGCAGATCGTGACGCAGGCCGGCGCAACACTGACGTTCACGCACCGGAGCCCCTGATGCACGGCGCGCGCGAAGGCCGACCGACCGCCTTCGCGTGGCGCGCGACGCGCATGTGCGATCCACGTGCGTCGCGCGGCGTGAATCGGAATCACGCCGCGTTAGAGTCTTGTTCGCCGGCCGGTTAAACTCGGCGGGTCGCGCCCCGCGCGCCCCTCCCCACTCCTGTTTCAAAGCATGCACACGGTTGTCTTCGGCTGGTTCGGCATCTCCGCCGTCTGGTTCCTCCTTCTCTTCTGGCGTCTCGTGCAGGCGATGCTGCCCGGCGGCGCCGGGCTCGCCGGCCGCGGCTCGATCCGCCTGTGGCTCGGCTTCGCCGCGGTATTCGTCTCAAGCGTCACGCTGACGAGCCCGCTGTCGGGCCCCGACACGAACGCGCTCGGCCATGCGTGCTCGGCCGGCTTCGCCCACGTGCTCGGCCCGATCGGCACGCCGGTCGCGATGGTCGTGCTGTTCTTCGCCGGCTTGCCCTGGCTGACCGGCATCGGCTGGCGGCAGTTCGCCGCGTGGGTCGACACGTCGTTCGGCGTCAAGCTGTCGCGCGACGGCGGCGACGACGACGCGCGCGGGATCGCCGACCTGCCGCGCAGCGCGCTGCATCGCGACGACGACGTCGTACAGCCGACCACCGCCCACACCGTCAACTCGATGGCGCCGCGCCAGAACGGCCGGTATTCGCGCCCGACGGTGTGGAAACCCGATCCGCAGGCGCGACCGAAGCCGCGCAGCAAGACGCCACCGCGTCCGCTTGCGGAGCCCGTCGCGCCGTCGGGCTGGCTGAAGCCGACCGCGCCGCAGCGCACGCCTGCGCCGGCCGCGCCGATCCCGGCCAGCGCGATGCCGCCGCCGACCACCGGCAGCACCGCCAGCCTCGCGCGCGCCGCGGCGAACGCGCAAATGCCGCGCCCCGCGCCGGCGCCGCTGCCGGCCGGATTCGAACCCGTCCGGCCGCGTCCGACCGCCGCGCGACCGGCCGCCGCCGCGCTGACGCAGACGGCGCCGCGCGCCACGGTCACGCCACGACCGGCCGGTACGCAGCCGCAAACGCAGCGTCCGCCGGTGCGCCCGGTCGCGGGCACGACGGCAGCCGGCCTGTCGCCGGACGCGGCCCGACGCCGCCCGGCGCCCCCCGCGCCGGCGCGCGCGCCGCTCTATGCGTGGAACGAGAAGCCGGCCGCGCCGATTACGCCGGCGCCGAGCGTTCACGACACGCTGCGCTCGATCGAGGCCAGCACCGCGCAATGGGCGACGCTGGGCGGCGCGCAGTCGGGCGATGCGACGCACGCGGCGGCCACAGCCGCTGCCGTGGCCGGCGTAACCGCGGCAGCGGGCAGCGTCGCGGCATCGGCATCGGCAGCCGCGTCGAACGCGTTCGTCTCCGCGGCGCACGGCGTCGCAGCCCAGGACGCCCATGTTCCGGCCGAATCCGCTACCTCACCCGCTTACGACGACGGCGCACCGATCGTGCTCGACGCCTTCATGCCGGCGGAATCCGGTATCGCGCAGGCTCCGGTCGGCGATTTGTCCACTCCTGCATTCGATGACGCTGAATCGAACGCACGGTGGAATCCCGGCATCGACGATGCCGCGTTCTCGCATCGTGCCGACGACGAGATCCGTCACGTCGACGAAGCGGCCACCGCGCCGTCGATCGACGCGCCCATCGACCTCGCGCCGTGGGAAGACGTCGTCAGCCCGGCAGCTTCTGCGCTCGACGTGTCGACCGAAAGCCCGATCGCCGAGTCGCCGGCGCACAGCGCGGGATCGGAGTCCACCCATTCAGCCTTCACGCCAGCAGGTGCTGCAGCCGTTCGCGATCTCGGCATCAGCGAGCCGACCGCGTCCGTCGATATCGACGACAACGACGACGCACAACCGGCGCCTGCAATCGATCGCGCTGCACCGGAAGCTGCCAAGCCGGTCGAGGCGGAACCCGCGGCACCGTTGTCGGCCGTCACTCAACGCGCGACGGCCGCTACATATTGGACTGCGCCGACGATGCAGCCTGCCGCGACGCAGACAACCGTCGCCGCGGAATTGCCGAAAGCGCCGGCGGTCCAGCCGTTTGCCGCAGCATCGACGGCTGCGGCTGTCGCCGCATCGCCGCAGGTCAGCACGGCGCCTGACTCGACAGCCCCCGCATCGAGCATCGCGCCCGTCGCCGCCGCCGTTTCGCCGGTCGGCGCGACCGGCACGGCGTCCGCTTTGCCGTCGCAACCGGCCGCATCGGCACCGCCCGTTACTTCCGCCGCGTCGGCATCGCCTGCCGGTGTCACGGGCATGACTTACGGTTCGCTTCCCCCCGCTTCGACGCCCGGATCGACCGATGCGCCCGCCGCGACGCCGTCGACGACCGGCGCGTCGGGTTCGACGTTCGGTTCGACTGCGCAAGCGCCTGCAACACCGGCGCCCGCCACCGCGACACCGGCGACTTTCACGTCCGCACCCATCGCTGCGCCGTCTTCCGCGCCGGCATCGACGTTTTCCACCGACACGGCAACCACGTCGACCACGTTGACCGGCACGACGACCTTCGCTCCACCCGGCTCATCGAGCGCGGTCGCGCCGCAGCCGGCAATCCTGCCCGCGTCGCCAGCCGCGTCCGCACCGGCGTCACCGTCCTTCAGCGCGATCGCGCCGGCGACCACGGCCGCCGCGACGCCGGCTTACCAAGTCGCAGGCGCCGCTGCAGGCGGATCGCCGACGTCCATCGGTGCGGCCACCGCGACGCAGGCGCCGTCGATCGCGACTGTCCCTGCCGCAGTCGCGACCCCGACGCTCACGACACAGCCCGCGCCTGCCGCCTCGTCGGCGAGCTGGTCCGTGTCGCATGACGTGACCGCCACACCGCCCGCGGCAACCGTCCCCGGCGCGAACCTCCCGCCCACGCCGGCAACCGTCATTTCCGCGCCGCCGCCCGTCGCGATCCCGCCCATCGGCGCACCGGCCACCGACGCAATCGAGACGACCGAACCGGCCCCGGCCGCGCCCCCCGCCCGCCCGCCGCGCCCGAACGCGTTCGAATTCCACGCGCCCGCGTCGTTCAACGTCGAACTGCCGACGCTCGACCTGCTCGAGCCCGCGTCCGACGACGTCGAAACGATCACCGAGGAACACCTCGCGCAAACCGCGCAAGTAATCGAACAGCGGCTGCAGGAATTCAAGGTGCCGGTGACGGTGGTCGGCGCATCGGCCGGCCCCGTGATCACGCGCTTCGAGATCGAGCCCGCGCTCGGCGTGCGCGGCAGCCAGATCGTCGGGCTGATGAAGGACCTGTCGCGCGGCCTCGGCCTCACGTCGATCCGCGTCGTCGAGACGATCCCCGGCAAGACCTGCATGGGTCTCGAACTGCCGAACGCGAAGCGCCAGATGATCCGCCTGTCGGAGATCCTCGAATCGCGGCAGTACCAGCATTCGCCGTCGCAACTGACGATCGCGATGGGCAAGGACATCACCGGCCACCCGGTCGTCACCGATCTCGCAAAGGCGCCGCACATGCTCGTGGCGGGCACGACGGGTTCGGGCAAGTCGGTCGCGATCAACGCGATGATCCTGTCGCTGCTGTACAAGGCGACGCCGGAAGACGTGCGGCTCATCATGATCGACCCGAAGATGCTGGAGCTGTCGGTCTACGAAGGCATCCCGCACCTGCTCGCGCCGGTCGTCACCGACATGAAGCTCGCGGCGAACGCGCTGAACTGGTGCGTCGGCGAAATGGAGAAGCGCTACCGGCTGATGTCGGCCGTCGGCGTGCGCAACCTCGCGGGCTTCAACCAGAAGATCCGCGACGCAGAGGCGAAGGAAAAGAAGATCGGCAACCCGTTCTCGCTGACGCCCGAGGATCCGGAGCCGCTGTCGACGCTGCCGCTGATCGTCGTCGTGATCGACGAGCTGGCCGACCTGATGATGGTCGCCGGCAAGAAGATCGAGGAGCTGATCGCCCGCCTCGCGCAGAAGGCGCGCGCGGCCGGCATCCACCTGATCCTCGCGACGCAACGGCCGTCCGTCGACGTGATCACGGGCCTCATCAAGGCGAACATCCCGACGCGCGTCGCGTTCCAGGTGTCGTCGAAGATCGACTCGCGCACGATCCTCGACCAGATGGGCGCCGAGTCGCTGCTCGGGATGGGCGACATGCTGTTCCTGCCGCCGGGCACCGGGTATCCGCAGCGCGTGCACGGCGCGTTCGTCGCCGACGAGGAAGTGCACCGGATCGTCGAGTACCTGAAGCAGTTCGGCGAGCCGCAGTACGAGGAAGGGATTCTCGACGGCCCGGCCGCCGACGGCGCGACGCAGGACCTGTTCGGCGATGCGCCGGATGCGGAAGCCGATCCGCTGTACGACGAAGCCGTCGCGTTCGTCGTGCGCACGCGGCGCGCGTCGATCTCGTCGGTGCAGCGTCAGTTGCGCATCGGCTACAACCGCGCGGCGCGGCTCGTCGAGCAGATGGAAGCCGCGGGCCTCGTGTCGGCGATGGGCATCAACGGCAGCCGCGAGGTGCTCGTGCCAGCCGCGGCCGACTGAGCAAGCCGGCAGCACGGCCGCCGGCATCGATACGGGCGCGCCGCGCAAGCGGCTGCCGCAAATACGAAGGGCGCTGCATCGGCAGCGCCCTTCTTGCATCGACCGGGAATCGGCCGCGATTTACTGCGCGACCGGCACCAGCTTGAAGTCGACCGGCTTGCCGACCGCGACCTTCTGCGGATTCGCGCCGAGCTGCCCCGTTTCGACATCGCGACTGAACACGTAGAACGTGTCGCTGTCCTGGTTGCCGACGATCAGCCACTTGCCGGTCGGGTCGATCAGGAATTCGCGCGGCGTCTTGCCGAGGCTCGACTGGCGGCCGACGCGCTTCAACCGGCCGTCGGCCTGGTTCACCGCGTAGATCACCAGGTCGTTCGCGTCGCCGCGGTTGCTCGCGTACAGGAAGCGGCCGTCCGGCGACAGATGGATCGCGCCGCCGCCGACCTTGCCCTTGAAGCCCGGCGCCGTCATCGGCACCGTCTCGACCGGCGTCAGCTTGCCGTCGCGATAGCCGAACACCTCGACCGACGCGTTGAGCTCGCTCGTCACGTACGCGAAGCGGCCGTCCGCGCCGAACACCATGTGACGCGGGCCGGAGCCTGCCTTCACCGGCGTGTAGCGCGTGTCGGTCGGGCTGATCAGCCCGCGGCTGCCGTCCACCGTGTAGCGGTAGCCGTAGATCTTGTCCGCGCCGAGATCCTGCACGAACAGGTAGCGGCCGTCCGGCGAAAACACCGTCGAATGCACGTGCGCGCCGTCCTGGCGGCCCTTCACGGGCCCGGTGCCTTCGTGGTGGACCGCCAGCACGGCCTGGCCGGCCGCGCCGTCGTCGCGCAGCGGAAATACCGCGAAGCTGCCGCCCGGGTCGGCCGCGACCGAGTAGTTGGCGGTCACGAGGTACTTGCCGTCCGGCGACAGCGCGAGATAGCAAGGGTCGTTCCCTTCCGACGATACACGCTCGATGAAGCTCAGCGCGCCTGTCTTCGCGTCGAAGCGGAACGCGCTGACGCCGCCGCGCTGCGTCGCGGGCCCGTCGTCGCCGGGGAGTTCGTTGACCGCGTAGACGGTGCGACCGTCGCGGCTCGGCAACAGATACGACGGATTCACGGTCTTCGCCGACGATACCGGCGCGACGCTGCCGGTTTTGGTATCGAAGCGATAAACGTAGATCCCGTCGCTGCCGCCACCCGTATAGGTGCCGACGAGCAGGTTGTAGACGCCGTCGGCCGGGGCGGACGATTGCTGCGCGAATGCGTGGGTCGCGGACAGGGAAAGCACGATCGCGAAACCTTTCATCCAGTGAGCGAACCTAAGCGGCAACCCTCGTGTCGAAGCGCGTGCGTCACGCTCCCGTAAACGGTTGGCCATTGAATCCTCCTTGCATCGAGTCGCTTCAAGTGTTGAGATAGGACGAAACGCCGGCCGTTCATGCGCTCCGCCGCCCGGCCGAGTATACGGGGCGCGGCGCCCGGGCGTGAAGTCCGGGCCGCCGACGTCCGCATTGTGAACTCGAATACCCAAGGATCGCCTGCCCATGCCCGCCCTGATCGAAGACTACGCCCTCGTCGGCGACGGCCACACGGCCGCGCTGATCGCAAAAGACGGCTCCGTCGACTGGCTGTGCTGGCCCCGCTTCGATTCGGGCGCCTGCTTCGCGGCGCTGCTCGGCACGCCCGAGCACGGCCGCTGGCTGCTTGCTCCGGCCGCCGACGCCGCGATCACGCACACGACACGCCGCTATCGCGGCGACACACTGATTCTCGAAACCGATTACGAAAGCGCCGACGGCGCCGTCACCGTGATCGACTTCATGCCGCCCGGCAACGGCTGGTCCGAACTGGTGCGGATCGTCGTCGGCCGCCACGGCACGATGAAGATGCGCATGGAGCTCGTGTTGCGCTTCGACTACGGCTTCTCGATTCCGTGGGTCACGCAACTGACCCGCGAGGACGGCATGAAGGCCATCGCGGGCCCCGATACCGTCGTGCTGCGCACGCCGGTGCCGCTCACCGGCAAGAACCTCCATACGCTCGCGGAATTCACGGTGAGCGCCGACGAGCGCGTGCCGTTCTCGCTCGGCTACGCGGCGTCGCACATGCGGCTGCCGCCGGCGCGCGACCCGCTGTCGATGCTCGCGCGCACCGAGAACTACTGGCTCGAATGGTCGGGCCGCTGCCAGGTGCAGGGCCGCTACGCGGCCGCCGTGCGCCGCTCGCTGATCACGCTGAAGGCGCTCGCGTACGAGCCGACCGGCGGCATCGTCGCCGCGCCGACCACCTCGCTGCCCGAGAAGATCGGCGGCAACCGCAACTGGGACTACCGCTACTGCTGGCTGCGCGACGCGACGATCACGCTGCTCGCGCTGATGCGCGGCGGCTACTACGACGAGGCGCGCGCGTGGCGCACGTGGCTTGGCCGCGTGATGGCCGGCTCGCCCGAGCAGATCCAGATCATGTACGGGATCGCCGGCGAGCGCCGGCTGCCGGAAATGGAGCTCGACTGGCTGCCCGGCTACCAGGATTCGCTGCCGGTGCGCGTCGGCAACGGCGCCGCGAACCAGCTCCAGCTCGACGTGTTCGGCGAGGTGATGGCCGCGCTGCATCTCGCGCGCGTGGGCGGCCTGCAGGCCGACGACACGGTCTGGTCGGTGCAGTGCGCGCTGCTCGACCACCTCGAGAAGATCTGGCAGGAACCCGACGAAGGGATCTGGGAAACGCGCGGCGGCCGCCGCCATTTCACGTTCTCGAAGGTGATGGCGTGGGTCGCGTTCGACCGCGCGATCAAGTCGGCGGAAATGTTCCGGCTGCCCGGCTCGCTCGACCGCTGGCGCGCGCTGCGCGAGCGGATTCATGCGGACGTCTGCGCGAACGCGTGGCACGAAGGCAAGCAGGCGTTCGCACAGAGCTACGGCAGCGACGAGCTCGATGCGAGCGTGCTGCTGCTGCCGCAGCTCGGCTTCCTGCCGCCGGAAGACCCGCGCATCGTCGGCACGGTCGACGCGATCGAACGGGAATTGCTGCACGACGGGCTCGTGATGCGCTACCGCACGACCGAATACGACGACGGCCTGCCGCCGGGCGAAGGCACGTTTCTCGCGTGCAGCTTCTGGCTGGTCGACAGCTACGCGCTGCTCGGCCGGATCGACGACGCGCATCGGCTCTTCAGCCGGCTGCTCGCGCTGTCCAACGACCTGGGCTTGCTCGCGGAGGAATACGACCCGGTGGCCGGGCGGCTCGTCGGCAACTTCCCGCAGGCGTTCTCGCACGTGGCGCTCGTGCATACCGCGATGAACCTGATGCACCATGAAGACGCGATGGCGCGCGCGGCCGGCCAGCCCGCGCCGGCCGTGGCCACCGGCCGCTGAGCGGCGGCGCGGGCCCTTGTTCATAGATCGTCAAATCGCAAAAATTTGATGAAAAAACCGGGAAATGTTGCATTGCACAAACGATCGTTGTCCGATATGATCGACGAGATTGTCCGGCTGCAATGCAACATGGCCGGCCGCTGACCCACACGGCACGCCGCGACGCCTCACGCCGCCCTTGCGCACCGTCCCCCCACGCGGGAGTAGCCTGCATGCTTTACCAACTGCACGAATTCCAGCGGGCGATGCTGAGCCCGCTCACGGCCTGGGCCCAGGCCGCGTCGAAGTCGTTCGCGAATCCGTCCAGCCCGTTCTCGCTGATGCCCGGCGCGCCGCGGATGGCGGCCGCCTATGAGCTGATGTATCGGCTCGGCAAGGATTACGAAAAGCCGGAATTCAACCTTCATCAGATCGTCAAGGACGGCCACAACATCCCGATCGTCGAGCAGACGATCATCGAGAAGCCGTTCTGCCGGCTGCTGCGCTTCAAGCGCTATTCGGACGATGCCGACGCCGTCACGCAACTGAAGGACGAACCGGTCGTGCTGGTCTGCGCGCCGCTGTCGGGCCACCACTCGACGCTGCTGCGCGACACGGTGCGCACGCTGCTGCAGGATCACAAGGTCTACATCACCGACTGGATCGATGCGCGGATGGTGCCGGTCGAAGTCGGCCCGTTCCACCTGCACGACTACATCGCGTACATCCAGGAATTCATCCGTCACATCGGCGCGCGCAACCTCCACGTGATCTCGGTATGTCAGCCGACGGTGCCGGTGCTCGCGGCGATTTCGCTGATGGCGAGCCGCGGCGAGGACACGCCGCTCACGATGACGATGATGGGCGGCCCGATCGACGCGCGCCGCAGCCCGACGTCGGTGAACTCGTTGGCCACGCAACACTCGACCGCGTGGTTCGAGAACAACGTGATCCACACGGTGCCCGCGAACTATCCGGGCGAAGGCCGCCAGGTGTATCCGGGCTTCCTGCAGCACACGGGCTTCGTCGCGATGAACCCGGAGCGCCACGCGCAATCGCACTGGGACTTCTACCAGAGCCTGCTGCGCGGCGACGAGGACGACGCCGAAGCGCACCGTCGCTTCTACGACGAATACAACGCGGTGCTCGACATGGCCGCCGAGTATTACCTCGAGACGATCCGCGTCGTGTTCCAGGAATTCCGGCTCGCGGAAGGCACGTGGGACGTCGAGGGCGAGCGCGTGCGTCCGCAGGACATCAAGCACACCGCGCTGATGACGATCGAGGGCGAACTCGACGACATCTCGGGCAGCGGCCAGACGCACGTCGCGCACGAGCTGTGCACGGGCATCCCGCAGGACGATCGCCGCAGCCTGACCGCCGAGAAGTGCGGCCACTACGGGATCTTCTCGGGCCGCCGCTGGCGCACGATCATCTATCCGCAACTGCGCGACTTCATCCGCGAGCATGCGCCGGAGCCGAAGAACGGCGCGGCGAAGTTGCCCGTCGATGCGCAGGATGCGACCGCGATCGGCCTCGTGCCGGCCGCCAAGCCGGAACCGGAAACGGCGGTGCGCGCCACCGCCGCGAAACGCACACGCGTGAAGGCGCCGGCCGTGACGGTCGCGCCCGCCAGGACGCCCGCCGCGAAGGCCGCGCCCGCGGCGAAACGCGCGGCAGGCAGCCCGCGCGCCAAAACCGTGCGGGCCCGCAAGGCCGCCTGACGCGCCGCATCCCGACGCAAAAACGCCGCCGTTGCTTCGCGCAACGGCGGCGTTTTTTTATTCGGCCGCGGCCGCGATGGGGCGGCTCGTCGGCTCCTGCGTTCGTCGCGTCAGCGCCGCAGCAGATAGGCGAGCAGCACCTCGGTGTTCATTCGGACCATCTCCGCGCGCTCGTCGGTGTCGGTGAAGTCGCGGCCGAGCGTCGCGGCGAGCGTGAAGCGGTTCGACACGATGTAGTAGCCGAGCCCCGACAGCGTCACGTAGAAGCGCAGCGGATCGACGTCGCCGCGGAACAGCCCCGCCCTCTGGCCGCGCATCAGCACGTTGCCGAGCTTCGCGACGATCGGCGACATCATCTCGCGAATCCGCGTCGACTTGTGCAGATAGCGCGCTTCGTGCAGGTTCTCGTTGTTGATGAGCCGGAGCAGCTCCGGATGGTCGCGGTAGTAGTCCCACACGAAATGCGCGAGCCGCGTGACGGCTTCGACCGGCGCGACGCCGTCGAGATCCAGCACGCGCTCGGCCTCCGTCAGCGCGGAGAACGCGTGTTCGAGCACCGCCGTGAAGAGCTGCTCCTTGCTGCCGAAGTAGTAATAGAGCATGCGCTCGTTCGTTTCGGCCCGGCGCGCGATCTGATCGACGCGCGCGCCGAACAGCCCGCCATTCGCGAACTCTTCGGCTGCCGCCATCAGGATGCGGCGGCGCGTGCCTTCAGGATCTCTTTTGATTTTTGGCTGATTCATGGTGGCGCTTTGCTATGTGAGCCGCTTGATTCGGACCGACACCCCACCGCCTCGGCGCCGGCCGCCCTGGAACGGGCGCGCCGCGGGCGGCCGCCCTCCTGCTGAGCCCCTGCAAAAAAGCGGTTCGATTATGCGCATAGACGGCGTCCGGCGCAATGCGGGAAATCGGCGATAATCGAGCTTTGGCAAACCTTTCCGGCCGCGCCCGACGCGGTCGAGAGCCATTCGGCGCCGCTGCGCCTGTTGTCAGCCTGTCGTCACCGTGACCGATTCCAAAACACTCGCGGATCGCATCGAAGATCTGCTTCCCCAGACGCAATGCACGAAGTGCGGCTATAACGGCTGCCGTCCGTACGCCGAGGCAATCGCCGCCGGCAACGCGAACTACAACCAGTGCCCGCCCGGCGGCGCCGAAGGCATCGCGCGCCTCGCGAGCCTGCTCGGCAAGCCGGTGATTCCGCTGAACCCCGTCAACGGCACCGAGCATCCGCGCGCGCTCGCGTTCATCGACGAAAACCTGTGCATCGGCTGCACGCTGTGCATGCAGGCGTGCCCGGTCGACGCGATCGTCGGCGCGCCGAAGCAGATGCACACGATCGTCGCGTCGCTGTGCACGGGCTGCGACCTGTGCGTGCCGCCGTGCCCGGTCGACTGCATCGCGATGCTGCCGGTGACCGGCGATCGCACGGGCTGGGACGCGTGGTCGCAGGAACAGGCCGACGCCGCGCGCGAACGCCACGACCTGCGGCTCGCGCGCCAGCGCCGCGAGCGCGAGGCCGCCGAAGCGCGCGCCGCCGCCCGCCGCGCGGCCAGCGCCGCGAAGCCGGCCGCGGAGGCATCGGCCGCGCAGCCCGGCTCGGCGGGCACGCCGGCCGCCGCACCGGCCGACGACGCCGAAGCGAAGAAACGCGCGATCATCGCCGCCGCGCTCGAACGCGCGCGCAAGAAGAAGGAAGAGCTGTCCGGGCAAGGCGCCGGGCCGAAGAACACCGAGGGCGTGAGCGCGGCCGTCCAGGCGCAGATCGACGCGGCCGAGGCGCGCCGCAAGCGGCTCGCCGAACAGCAGGCGCGGCGCGACGCCGACGCGGCCTCGGGCAGCAACGACCCCGACAACGACGCAGGCAGCGGCGGTCCGGACGACCCGGCCGCGCCGCCCGACCAGAACGCTCCATGAACGCCAACAAACGACGCGCGATCTACGAAACGCTGCAGAGCCTCAATCCGCATCCGACCACCGAGCTCGAATACTCGACGCCGTTCGAGCTGCTGATTGCCGTAATGCTGTCCGCGCAGGCGACCGACGTGTCGGTCAACAAAGCGATGCGGAAAATGTTCCCGGTCGCGAACACCCCGCGACAAATCGTCGCGCTCGGCGAGGAAGGCGTCACCGAGTACATCAAGACGATCGGCCTCTATCGCACCAAGGCGAAGAACGTGGTCGCGACGTGCCGGATCCTGCTCGAGCGCTACGACGGCGAAGTGCCGGCCGATCGCGAAGCGCTCGAAGGCTTGCCGGGCGTCGGCCGCAAGACCGCGAACGTCGTGCTGAACACCGCGTTCGGCCAGCCGACGATCGCGGTCGACACGCATATCTTCCGCGTCGCGAATCGCACCGGGCTCGCGCCGGGCAAGGACGTGCGGGCCGTCGAGACCGCGCTCGAGAAGTTCACGCCGAAGGAATTCCTGCAGGACGCGCATCACTGGCTGATCCTGCACGGGCGCTACGTCTGCAAGGCCCGCCGGCCCGAATGCTGGCACTGCGCGATCGAGCCGCTGTGCGAGTTCCGGCCGAAGACGCCGCCGCCCAACGAGTGACGCGCGTCAGCCGCGACTGACGTATCCACGCATCGCACCGGCCGCTCGGGCCGCGCGCGATACCGGCCGGCGCCGTTGCGCGCCGGCGGCTTCCTCTTCCCCGTCATGCATTCGACGTCGCCGTCGCGTCGTCGGCGGCCGCGCCGCCCGCGCGCACGAGCGCCAGCACGGCCGCCAGGATCGCGACGCCGCCCGCCCACTGCAGCGGCGACAACGCTTCCCCGAACAGCAGCGCCGCGAGCGCGACCGTCACGACCGGTTCGAGCGTCGACAGCATCGACGTGCGTGCGGCCCCGAGCCGCTCGAGCCCGGAAAAGAACGCGAGCATGGCCGCGACCGTCGACACGAGCGCGATCGCGAGCATCGACGCCCAGCCGCCGGCCGTCGCGGGCCAGCGCGGCGGCGCGCCGAACGCCGCCGTTCGCATGACGGCGATCGCGACGAGCGTCGCGGTGGCCGACAAGCAGATGATCGCGGTGGTCGCGAGCGGATCGACGCCGCGCGTCGCCTTCGTGCCGCCGACGATGTACAGCGAGTAGATCACCGCGGCGGCCAGCGCGAGCGCGATTCCGAGCGGCTCGCCGTGCCCGCCGCCGACCATCAGCGCCGAGCCCGCGACGCACAGCACCAGCGCGACGGCCTTGGCACGCGTGAGGCGCTCGCCGAGCCACCACGCGGCCAGCAGCGTGACGAACGCCGGATACAGGTACAGCAGCAGCGCGACGAGGCTCGCCTGCGCGTGCTGCAGCGCGCTGAAATAGCAGAACGACTGGCCGACGTAGCCGAGCGCGCCCATCGCCACCAGCGGCGCGAGCGCCCGCCCGCGCGGCCAGGCGACGCGGCGGTGCCGCGCGATCGCCGCGAGCACCGCGCCGCCGATCGCGAAGCGCACGATCAACAGCCCGAGCACGTCGACGCCGGCCGCATACGCATAGCGGCCGAAAATCGCCATCGCACCGAATGCGGCGGCGGACAACGCGACGTAGAGCGCGCCCTGCAGCGCGGCGGACGAGGAGCGGACGATGGCGGTCATGATGAAAGATGAAAGCGGGCGAGCAACGCGCCGTGACGGGAATCGTCGGAGTGTAGCGGCGCGGCGGCGGCGAGCCTAGCCCGCGCTTACCCGTTGCGCGACGGGCGGCCGTAACACCCGCCCCGCCGCCCGCCTCCAGCCGCCCTGGTGGCCACCGCCAGCGCCGTCGGCCGCGCCGGCGTACAATGCGCGACGCGGCATGACGCCGCCCGAATCACGACGTTTCCCCACCATGTTCAATCCAAGCCGCGACGACGTGCGTCGCTTTTTCACCGAGACCTGGCGCAAGCAGCGCGCAGGCGAGATCCTGACGCCGCTGGAAGCGATCGCGGCCGACTGGATCGTCGAGCATCCCGAATACCACGACGAACTGGCCGACGCCGACGGCGCGGCCGCGCGCAACTACACGCCCGAGGAAGGCCGGACGAACCCGTTCCTGCACCTGTCGATGCACCTCGCGATCAGCGAGCAGCTGTCGATCGACCAGCCGCCCGGGATCCGCGCCGCGCACGACAAGCTGGCCGCGAAGCTCGACTCGACCCACGACGCGCAGCACGCGATCATGGAATGCCTCGGCGAGACGATCTGGGAAGCGCAGCGCACGAACACGCCGCCCGATACCGACGCGTACCTGCAGCGCATCCTGCGCCGCGCGTCGCGCGACTGAGTAGTGCCCCGGGGCCGGCACATCGACCTGCGCCGGGCCGCGGACAAAAAAATACCCCGCCGAGGCGGGGCATTCCTGCTGCGCGAGCCGCTGAGGCCCGTCGCGCTTACTTCTTGAACACGAGGTCGGTTTCCTTCAGCGACTCGATGTAGGACGCGATGTCCTTCATGTCGCTGACCGACAGGTTCTGGACCTGCGCCTGCATGATCGCGTTGTTGCGGCCGATCAGCGGGTTCGTCAGCCCCATCTGGTACTGGCGCATCGCCCACACGAGATAGTCGGCGTGCTGGCCGGCGAGGCGCGGGTACTCCGCGTTGATCGGCTTGTTCAGCTGCGCGCCGTGGCAGGCCGCGCAGTTGTGCGACTCGACCAGTTCCTTGCCCTTCGAGATGTCCGCGGCGTGCGCGGTACCGATCGCGAGGCCGGCCGCCAGTGCCACCGCCGCCGTCTTGAATGCGTTGTTCATGAATGCTCCTGTCCCGCCGGAGAGATCGGCGGCGCGCGCTTTACTTGTAGGGGTTGTCCTTCGTGTCGGCCTTCTGGGCGGCGTAGTACGCCGACAGATCCGCGATGTCCTGGTCGGTCAGCGAGCCGGCGATCGCATTCATCGACGGGAAGTGACGATCCTTCTTGCGGTAGGCCTTCAGCGCGTTCTCGAGGTATTGCTGGTTCTGGCCGCCGAGGACAGGCACCCGGTAGACCTCCGGGTACGCCGCGCGGTAGTCCTGGATGCCGTGGCAACCGATGCACATGGCGGCCTTGCTCGCCCCGTCCTTCGGGTTGCCGACCACACCGGCCGCCTGCGCGCTGCCCGCGAGCGCCACGAGCGCTGCGACAACGACGTGTTTGCCGACGAATTTGTTCATAGCTCTTGTAACCTAGCTTGAGGGGAAACTGGCGCCGAAGCGGCAACGGCCCGCGCCGTTTTGCTTGTCGGTCGCCACGCAGGCCAAAAAAAACGGCCAGATTGTACCGCGTCGGCGGGGAATGCGTCCATACGGCGCCCCGGCGGGCCCCGCCACAGCCCCGCCACAGCCCCGCCACAGCCCCGCCACAGCCCCGCAACGATACGCGGGCGCGGCCCGCCCGGACAGCCCTTCTGACTTATACTGGGTTTTTTTCCCGTTGAAGAAGAGCGCCGCCATGCGTTTCGAAGGGTCCTCGCAGTACGTCGCCACCGACGATCTGAAGCTCGCGGTCAATGCCGCGCTGACGCTGCAGCGCCCGCTGCTGATCAAGGGCGAGCCCGGCACCGGCAAGACCATGCTCGCCGAGGAAGTGGCCGCCGCGCTCGGCATGCCGCTGCTGCAGTGGCACATCAAGTCGACCACCAAGGCGCAGCAGGGCCTGTACGAATACGACGCCGTGTCGCGGCTGCGCGATTCGCAGCTCGGCGACGCGCGCGTGAAGGACATCGCGAACTACATCGTCAAGGGCGTGCTGTGGCAGGCGTTCGACGCCGAGCAGCCGAGCGTGCTGCTGATCGACGAGATCGACAAGGCCGACATCGAATTCCCGAACGACCTGCTGCGCGAGCTCGACCGGATGGAGTTCCACGTGTACGAGACGCGCGAGACCATTCGCGCGAAGCACCGTCCGCTCGTCATCATCACGTCGAACAACGAGAAGGAGCTGCCCGACGCGTTCCTGCGCCGCTGCTTCTTCCATTACATCCAGTTTCCCGATCCGTCGACGATGCAGAAGATCGTCGCGGTGCATTTCCCGAACATCCGCGAGGAACTGCTGCGCGCGGCGCTCGAGAGCTTCTTCGAATTGCGCGGCGTGTCGGGGCTGAAGAAGAAGCCGTCGACGTCCGAGCTGCTCGACTGGCTGAAGCTGCTGCTCGCCGAGAACATCCCGGCCGACGCGCTGCGCAGTGCCGACGCGAAGCAGATCGTGCCGCCGCTCGCCGGCGCGCTGCTGAAGAACGAGCAGGATCTGAGCCTGCTCGAACGGCTCGTCTACATGAACCGGCACAACCGGTAACCCACCCGCGAAGGCCCGGCCATGCTGCTCAATTTCTTCTACGCGCTGCGCGCAGCCAAGCTGCCCGTCTCGGTGAAGGAATACCTGACGCTGCTCGAATCGCTGAAGGCCGGCCTGATCTCGCCGTCGATCGACGCGTTCTACTTCCTCGCGCGGATGACGCTCGTCAAGGACGAGCAGTACTTCGACAAGTTCGACCAGGCGTTCGGCGCGTATTTCCACGGCGTGTCCGCGCTGCCGTCCGAGGCGTTCGACATCCCGCTCGACTGGCTCGAGAAGCGCCTCGAGCGCGAGCTGTCGCCCGAGGAGAAGGCGCAGATCGAAGCGATGGGCGGCCTCGACAAGCTGATGGAGCGTTTGAAGGCGCTGCTCGACGAGCAGAAGGAACGCCACGAAGGCGGCAACAAGTGGATCGGCACCGGCGGCACGTCGCCGTTCGGGCACGGCGGCTACAACCCGGAAGGCGTGCGCATCGGCGGCCCGTCGAACGGCAACCGCACCGCGGTGAAGGTGTGGGAAGCGCGCGCGTACCGCGACTACGACGATTCGGTCGAGATCGGCACGCGCAACATCAAGGTCGCGCTGCGGCGGCTGCGCCGCTTCGCGCGCGAGGGCGCGGCCGAGGAGCTCGACCTGCCCGGCACGATCCGCAGCACGGCCGCGAACGCCGGCTGGCTCGACCTGCGGATGGTGCCCGAGCGCCACAACAACGTGAAGGTGCTGATGCTGCTCGACGTCGGCGGCTCGATGGACGACCACATCAAGCGCACGGAAGAGCTGTTCTCGGCCGCGAAGGCCGAATTCAAGCACCTCGAATTCTTCTACTTCCACAACTGCGTGTACGACCACCTGTGGAAGAACAACCGGCGCCGCCACTCGGAGCGCACCGCGACGTGGGACGTGCTGCACAAGTTCACGCCCGACTACAAGCTGATCTTCGTCGGCGACGCGACGATGAGCCCGTACGAAGTGCTGCAGCCCGGCGGCTCGGTCGAATACAACAACCCGGAAGCCGGCGCCGTGTGGCTGCGCCGCCTCGCCGACCAGTTCCCCCACCATGCATGGCTGAACCCCGAGCCCGAGCGGCTATGGGAATACCGGCAATCGGTCGCGATCATTCGCGACGTGCTCGGCCAGCGCATGTATCCGCTCACGCTCGCGGGCCTCGAAACCGCGATGCGCGCACTCAGCAAGTAACGACACCCACCCGCAGATACCCAGGCCGCATCCGAGCGGCCGCCCCGGAGAGAGCATGAACCCTTCGCCCACCGCGAGCGCGAGCCGCGCCGGCGGCCGCCGCTTTTTTGCCGATACGTCCGTGTCCACGCTCGTCGCCGGCTTCGTCGCGATGATGACCGGCTACACGAGTTCGCTCGTGCTGATGTTCCAGGCCGGCCGCGCCGCCCACCTCACCGATGCGCAGATCTCGTCGTGGATCTGGGCGCTGTCGATCGGCATGGCGCTGACGACCATCGGCCTGTCGCTGCGCTTTCGCGCGCCCGTCGTCGTCGCATGGTCGACGCCCGGCGCCGCGCTGCTGGTCGCGTCGCTGCCCGGCGTGCCCTACCCGGAGGCGATCGGCGCGTTCGTCGTGTGCGCGCTGCTGCTGACGGCCGTCGGCGTGAGCGGGCTGTTCGACACGCTGATGAAGCGCATTCCGGCCGGCATCGCGGCCGCGCTGCTCGCGGGCATCCTGTTCGAGATCGGCATCGAGATCTTCCGCGCCGCGCAGTTCCAGACCGCGCTCGTGCTCGCGATGTTCTTCACCTACCTGATCGTGAAGCGGCTCGCGCCGCGCTACGCGATTCCGACGACGCTGATCGTCGGCACGGCGGCGGCCGGCGGCCTCGGGCTGCTCGACTTCAGCCGCTTCCACATCGCGCTCGCGCAGCCCGTGCTCACGATGCCCGCATTCTCGATCGCGTCGATCGTCAGCATCGGCATTCCGCTGTTCGTCGTCGCGATGGCGTCGCAGAACGTGCCGGGCATCGCGGTGCTGCGCGCGGACGGCTATCAGACGCCTTCTTCGCCGCTGATCGCGACGACCGGCCTCGCGTCGCTGCTGCTCGCGCCGTTCGGCTCGCACGGCGTGAACCTCGCGGCGATCACGGCCGCGATCTGCACGGGCCCCGAAGCGCACGAGGATCGCGCGAAGCGCTACACGGCCGCCGTGTGGTGCGGCACGTTCTACCTGGTCGCCGGCATCTTCGGCGCGACGATCGCCGCGCTGTTCGCCGCGCTGCCGAAGGCGCTCGTCGTGTCGGTCGCCGCGCTCGCGCTGTTCGGCTCGATCATGAGCGGGCTCGCGAACGCGATGCAGGACGTGAAACAGCGCGAAGCGGCGCTCGTCACGTTCATGGTGACCGCATCGGGCCTCACGCTGCTGTCGATCGGCCCGGCGTTCTGGGGGCTCGTCGCGGGCGTCGTCACGCAGGTGATTCTGAACGCGCGACGCCCCGCGTGACGCGGCTCGCCGCCCGCCGCGGCGCGCGCCCGACGCGCCAAAACGTGCGCGACACGAATCGGGCCTAAAATGATGGATCGGAAGCGGCGCCCGGCGCCGCTTCGCTTCGCCGCCGCGCTCGCGCGGCCCGTGAGAACCCGGCGCCCCGCGCTCTTCTTCCGAATCGCCATGACTACCGCACTCGACCAGCTGAAGCAGTACACGACCGTCGTCGCCGACACGGGCGACTTCCAGCAGCTTGCGCAATACAAGCCGCAGGACGCGACCACGAACCCGTCGCTGATCCTGAAGGCCGTCCAGAAGGATGCGTACAAGCCGATCCTCGAGAAAACCGTCCGCGATCATCGCAACGAAAGCACCGATTTCATCATCGACCGCCTGCTGATCGCGTTCGGCACCGAAATCCTGAAACTGATCCCGGGCCGCGTGTCGACCGAGGTCGACGCACGCCTGTCATTCGACACGCAGCGCTCGATCGACAAGGGCCGCGAGCTCATCAAGCTGTACGAAGCGGCCGGCGTCGGGCGCGAGCGCATCCTGATCAAGCTCGCGTCGACGTGGGAAGGAATCCGTGCGGCCGAGGTGCTGCAGAAGGAAGGGATCAAGTGCAACATGACCCTGCTTTTCTCGCTCGTGCAGGCCGCCGCGTGCGCGGAAGCCGGCGCGCAACTGATCTCGCCGTTCGTCGGCCGCATCTACGACTGGTACAAGAAGCAGGCCGGCGCGGAATGGAACGAAGCGCGCGACGGCGGCGCGAACGATCCGGGCGTGCAGTCGGTGCGCCGCATCTACACGTACTACAAGACGTTCGGCTACAAGACCGAAGTGATGGGCGCGAGCTTCCGCACGACGAGCCAGATCACCGAGCTCGCCGGCTGCGACCTGCTGACGATCAGTCCCGATTTGCTGCAGAAGCTGCAGGAGAGCAACGACA
Source organism: Burkholderia sp. AcTa6-5 (assembly GCF_017815075.1). Classification (NCBI taxonomy): domain Bacteria; kingdom Pseudomonadati; phylum Pseudomonadota; class Betaproteobacteria; order Burkholderiales; family Burkholderiaceae; genus Burkholderia; species Burkholderia sp. AcTa6-5. The sequence goes on from NZ_JAGIQE010000003.1 coordinate 127,361, forward strand.
CGGTCGCACGCAAGCTGTCGCCGGACACGCTGCAGGACAAGCCGGCCGAGCGCGTCGCGATCGACGAGGCATCGTTCCGCTTCCAGCTGAACGACGAAGCGATGGCGACCGAAAAGCTCGCCGAAGGCATCCGCGTGTTCGCCGCCGACGCGGTGAAGCTCGAGAAGCTGATCGACGCGCTGCGCTGAATCGCGCCGCGCGTCAGCGGCTGTCAGCAAGCCTGACGACAGGCGTCAGCCCACGCGCTGAAAACGGCTGCGAATTTCGTGTTCGCAGCCGTTTTATTTTTCATTCCATCGTCAAGCGCGCGCACTACAATCCACGTCACGGGTACGACGGCCGCCTCCCGATGCACCCTTTTCCCCCAGTCAGTCTTGCACGACGCCACGCCAGCGCCGACGCGCCGGCATCGCACATTCCAGGAGACAACGATGCAAGTTCAACCGTACCTGACGTTCTACGGTCGTGCCGACGAAGCCCTTCAGTTCTACGAAAAGGCGCTCGGTGCGAAGACGATGTTCAAGATGCACTTCAAGGACGCCCCGCCGAATCCCGATTACCCGATGTCGCCGGAGATGGCCGACAAGGTGATGCACGCGAGCTTCATGATCGGCGAGTCGATGATCATGTGCTCGGACGGGGACTGCAGCCAGCCGGCGGGCGCCGCGCACGCCGGCTATTCGCTGTCGCTGAACCCCGCGACGGTCGACGAAGGCCAGAAGCTGTTCAATGCGCTCGCCGACGGCGGCGAAGTGACGATGCCGTTCGGCAAGACGTTCTGGGCGCTCGGCTTCGGGATGGCGAAGGATCGTTTCGGCGTGCACTGGATGGTCAACGTCGAGGATCTGTCGCAGCGCGAGGAACTCGCGAAACGCACGCAGGGCTGACGCAAGAACGAACGCCCGCCACCTTGCGGTGGCGGGCGTTTTCGTTGCTGCGCGACGCGTGCGCGGCACACGGCCGCGCACCGCCCGTATCAGCCCTCGACGACGTCGAGATAATCCTCCGGCCGCGTGCGATCCTCCGCATGCGTCATCCCCATCACGCGCACCAGCACGCTCACCGCCACCGACACCACCAGGTTCACGATCAGCGACCACACGGCCGCGTAGCCGGGAATCGCGAGGCCGAACAGGTGGATCGTGAAGATCGAGCTCGCCAGCTTCAGCGAGACCGCCATCCACGTGCCGCACACGATGCCGGCCGCCCAGCCGGCCAGCAGGCCGCGATGGTCGAGCACGCGCGTGTACAGGCCGAGCACGATCGCGGGCAGCGTCTGGATGATCCAGATCCCGCCGAGCAGTTGCAGCTGGATCGCGTAGGTCAGCGGCAGTCCGAGGATGAACGCCACCGCGCCGACTTTCACGATCAGCGATACGAGCTTCGCGACGTGCGTTTCCTGGTCGTGCGACATGTTGCGGTTCACGAACTCGCGATGGATGTTGCGCGTGTACAGGTTCGCGGCCGCGATCGACATGATCGCCGCCGGCACCAGTGCGCCGATGCCGATCGCCGCGAACGCGACGCCGACGAACCACGACGGGAAGTACTCGAGGAACAGCGCGGGCACCGCGAAGTTCGGGCCGAACGCCTTGAAGTACGGCGCGTACTGCGGCATGTCCTTCACGCCGGAGGCGAGCGCCATGTAGCCGAGCAGCGCGAGCAGGCCGAGCACGAACGAGTACGCGGGCAGCATCGCCATGTTGCGGCGGATCGAGTTGCCCGACGACGACGACAGGATCGCCGTGACCGAGTGCGGATACAGGAACAGCGCGAGCGCCGAGCCGATCGCGAGCGTCGCGTACGCGCTGTAGCCGTTCAGGCTCATCGCGTCGGGCGCCTTCAGCAGCAGCTTCGCGGTCGGCACCGCGGAGAAGATGTGCCCGAAACCGCCGAGCTTCGCGGGGATCACGATCACCGCGGCGGCGATCGTGACGTAGATCAGCACGTCCTTCACGATCGCGATCATCGCGGGCGCACGCAGCCCCGACGTGTACGTGTAGGCAGCGAGGATCGCGAACGCAATGATCAGCGGCAGATCGCCGACGAAGCCGGTCGTGTCGAAGCCAAGCGCGCCGATCACCACCTCGATGCCGACGAGCTGCAGCGCGATGTATGGCATCGTCGCCAGGATGCCCGTCACCGCGATCGCCAGCGCGAGCATCCGGCTGCCGTAGCGCGCATTGACGAAATCGGCGGCCGTCACGTAGCCGTGCCGCTTCGCGATGCTCCACAGCTTCGGGAACACGACGAACGCGAACGGATAGATCAGGATCGTGTACGGCAGCGCGAAGAAGCCCATCGCGCCGGCGCCGAACACGAGCGCGGGCACCGCGACGAACGTGTAGGCCGTGTAGAGATCGCCGCCGAGCAGGAACCACGTGACGATCGTGCCGAAGCGGCGTCCGCCGAGGCCCCATTCGTCGAGATGGGCAAGATCGCCGCGCCGCCAGTTCGCGGCCAGGAAACCGATGATCGTGACGCCGATGAACAGCAGGACGAAGACGAAGGTCGCGCCGAGATTCATTGCGCACCTCCCTGCGGGCCGCTCGCCTTCCATGCGTTCTTGGTCTTGAAATACACGAACGCGGTGATCACCGCGCTGATGAAGACCCACAGCAACTGGTACCAGTAGAAAAACGGAAAACCGAGCCATTGCGGTTCGATCTTGCTGTACGACGGTACCCAGACCATCGCGATCAGCGGCAGTACCAGCAGCCAGAGCCAGCGCTTGGCGGCCCGGTTGGCGTCGGCATCGTGAGCCATGACGTCTCCTCTTCTATCCCGGTTATCGATCTTGTTGAGCGGGTACGGCGCCGAGAGGAGCGGCAAAACGGGTAGGCTGCGGCTCCCCTGGCTTCGCGCCAGTATAGGAGCCGCGAGCACGCGGTCAAGCAGGGGCGAACCCGAGGTGATCCGCCCCTTGTCGTGCGGTTGCACCGGCCTGTCGCCGGTGCCTGCGACGTCAGATCGCGAACGCGGCGTCGCGTGCGCCGGTCGTGGCTTTCAAAGCTTTCACCCACTTGCGCGCGGGCAGCTTCAGCGTGTCCTCGATCAGCTTCGCGCGGGCTTCCAGTTGCGCGAACGGCACGTCGAGCGCGGGGCCCGAGAACGCGATCGCGATCCGGTTGCCGTCGTGCACTTCGGGCAGCGCGATCACGCGGTGATCGAACGCCGCGTTCAGGTGCTTCATGTTGCGCACGAAGCTCGGATGATCGCCGAACAGGTTGATCGTCGCGATGCCGGCGTCGGCGAGGCAGCCGCGCACCGCGCGATAGAACGCGACGCTGTCGAGCACGGGGCCGCGCGCGGTCGCGTCGTACAGGTCGATCTGGATCGCGCCGGTCGTGCCGCGGTTGGCCGGGTCGTTGACGAAATCCCATGCGTCGGCTTCGTGTACGACGAGGCGCGCGTCGTCGGGCGGCAGCGCGAACATCGTGCGCGCGGCGACGATCACGGCCGGGTTCAGCTCGACGGCCTCGACCTTCGCGTGCGGCAGGAAACGGTGCGAGAACTTGGTCAGCGCGCCGGTGCCGAGCCCGAGCTGGACGATCCGCCCGGGCGTTTCCAGGAACAGCAGCCACGCCATCATCTGCTGCGCGTATTCGAGCTCGATATGCAGCGGCTTCGAGATCCGCATCGCGCCCTGCACCCACTCGGTGCCGAAGTGCAGGAAGCGCACGCCGCCTTCTTCGGAGAACGTCACGGGCGCGAAGCGCGGCTTGCGCGGCGCTTCGAGCACCGGCACGTCGTCGTGTTCGTCGATGTCCGGGCGGCGCTTCACGCGCGGCGGCTGGAGTTTTTCCGAGCCGTTGTACGCGGACGGCTTGCGTTGCTTGAACGCGCGCGCCTCGGCGGACGCACGCTTGATCAGTCGGGTCATGTTGGTTGAATCTCGCTGGGTGATGCTGGATGACGCTGGATGAGCGGACGAGAGGATAGCATTGGTGGGGGGGCGGGGCCGCCGGCGGCGAGCGCGTCCGCCGCCGGTCCGCCTCGATGTTCCGGCCCATTCGACTGCTGATACGACGACGATCGACATCCGCGAAACCCGCCGCCAGCCCGATCCGGAACGCGATCGATCATTTACTTTCTTGCAATAAAAAGCCCGTTCGCCCGCCCGAACCTATGCCAAACTGAAACGGCATTCGGGGAGGCACACAGCGGCCATGACGCATACAGCGACGGACCACGCACCGCCAGATCGCCAGGGATGGCTCTCCAGAGAGCGGCTCGTCCTGTACAGCGCGGCGATCCTGGTGTTCCAGCTCGTGCTGCTGGGTATCTGGGCATTTTCGTACTGGGCGCTGCATCTGCCCGGCGTGCCGCCGCCGGGTATCGACTTCCGGGTATTCTGGAGCGCGTCTTTCGTTTCCCTCCACAGCGGGCCGCTCGCCGCTTTCGACCTTCACCAGATGTTCGCGACGGAAGCCCGATTGCTGCCCGACTTCCCGCCCGCGCAAATTTTCGCACCGTGGGTTTATCCGCCGACCTTCCAGTTGCCGGTTTATCTGCTGGCGCTGCTGCCCTATGCCGCTTCGTACAGTCTGTTCGTCAGCATCGGCATCGCAAGCGCGTTGGCGGCGTGCACGCTCGCGATGAAGGATCGCCCCCTGCCGTGGATCACGCTGCTCGCATTCCCTGGCATCTGGGTCGTGACGATCTGCGGGCAGAATTCCTTGCTGACCCTGGCGTTCGCTGCCGGCGCACTGGGATGGCTCGAACGACGACCTCTCGTCGCCGGCGTATGCGCCGGCATGCTCGTCATCAAACCGCAACTGGCGCTCCTGTTTCCGTTGCTGTTCCTCTGCGGCGGACATTTCCGCACGCTCGGCGCGATGGCCATCACGGCCGCGCTGTTCTGCGCGGTCAGTGCGCTGGTGCTCGGCGTGCCGCTGTGGATGCGCTTTTTCGACACGCTATCGTGGTTCAGCCAGTTGATCCTGGTGAACAATGCGGGCGGAATCTGGAGCGCGATGCCGACGCCGTTCGCGATGTCACGACGGCTGGGCGCCAGCCTGCCGACCGCCTTTGCCGTTCAGGCGGCCATCGCGATACCGGCCGTGATTGCGACCGCGGGTCTATGGGCGAGGAAGAAGCATGCAGACTTATGCGCGGCAGCGGCAATCGTCGCGACGCTACTGACCCAGCCGTACCTCATCTACTACGATCTCGCGTGGCTGCTTCTTGCGATCATTTACGTGTGCAAATACGACCGGACGACCCGCGCGCTCCGGTGGACGGACCATGCGGTCATCGCGTTGGCGTGGTTGCTGCCGGGGCTCTCGTTTTTCCTCGTGTTCAGGCCCGCGATGGGGCAACCGGGCGCCGTCCTGTTGCCGATATTTCTGATACTGATCGTCTACCGCGCATCGCTTCATCCCGCGGCTGACGTAACAACATCGGTGGCCGTACAGGAATCGTCCGGCTAGCGCGCCGGCTCGCCGGCCCACCGCTAGACAGCCGCCAGAACCGGTCGCCATTTTGTCCAATTTGACACCGGCGTCGATCAGCCAGCATGCTGCTGCGGCGCACGCATTTTCTTTCGACGTGACCGGTCGTACCGTAACGTCATCGAAGCCTGCCAACATCCGCTCTGACCATACCTGCTCCATCACACGGGATTTCGTAAGCATGAGTCACATCCACTTCATTGGCGGGGAAAAAGGCGGCGTCGGCAAATCGCTCGCAGCCCGCGTGCTGGCCCAGTATTTCATCGATCGCAGCATGCCCTTCGTGGGCTTCGATACCGACCGATCGCACGGCGCGCTACTGCGGTTCTATGCCGATTTTGCCGCGCCTGCCGCGCTCGACCAGCACGACAGCCTCGATCCGGTCATGGAATCCGCGCTCGAAGATCCGCAGCGGCGCATACTGGTCGATCTCGCGGCCCAGACGCGGCAGCCGCTCGCCAAGTGGCTCGACGATTCGGACATAGTCGCTTTTGCAGAAGAACACGGCCTCACGTTGACGTGGTGGCACGTGATGGACACCGGACGCGATTCGGTCGATCTGCTGCGGCAATGGCTCGACGAATTCGGTGGACGAATCAAGCTGGTGCTGGTGCTGAATGAAGTCCGCGGCGATCGCTTCGAGATTCTGGAGGCATCCGGCGAACGCGAGCGGGCCGAAGCCCTTGGCGCCAGCGTGATTACGCTGCGCCGCCTGCCCGATACGACGATGCAGAAGATCGATCGACAAAGCGCGAGCTTCTGGGCCGCGGTCAATCATCCCGACCGCGCCGCCACGGGGCTCGGCTTGCTGGAGCGGCAGCGCGTCAAGGTCTGGTTGCATCGTACTTACGAGGCGCTGGGCACGCTCGCGTTGTAGCGCGGGCCCCGCCGACGGCGCGGCGTGTGCAGCGAGTGGCTCGAATGGCTCATGCCGGGAAAACCTGGAGGTTCAATGGCCGATCACGACAGACTGCATCCACTCCGTCCGTTCCTGAAAAACTGGGTTTGGGAGCACGGTCGAATCGGGACGCGCTATCTGGACTGCGTCGATGGCGAAATCAAGTTCGACGAAGGCAAGAAATCGCATTTCGCTGCGGAGCAATATACCTACGTGCCGCTGGGCAAGAACGCCGACGACGACGCATCCGCGGACGGTCCCGCGATCCACGAGGCGGGACTTGCCCGCTTTTTGCGGGCGGCGCAGATGGGCACGCCCGGGGAAGCCGGTTCCGTGGCGGAGGTTCAGCGCGCCGTGCAGGATTGCGTGGAGATCGGCCTGTTCAGCGCGTATCAATGGGAGGCTCGCCAGGCATTGGCCCGCTACGCGCAGGAACCCATGTTCGAGGACGAGATCCGCGCGGCGGTTGTCGACGACGTCCGGCGAACTTACGTCGGCATGCGAGAACAGCTGGCGCTGTACGATTTCAGCGTGCTCTACGGCTTGCCCACGCCGCTGCTGATCAGCGACACACCGTTCATCGACTGGCGCGTGACGACCAGTCCGGCACTTCCGTTCGTATCGCTTCCGCTGGGACCATACTGCCTGCTGGTAGGCGCGCCGTCGGGCAGGAGTAGCCGAATCGGCCCGGTGGTCTGGAAGGCCGCTGCCGCGATGGGGCCGTTGAAGGACCACAATCGCCAGATCGAGAAGCATGCACGTCTGTGGCTGGTGGCGACCACCGATGATCAACTCGTCGCTGCACAAAGTCGCATTGCGTCGACCACGGGCGCCAGGCAAGGCGCGGCGAAGCCCTGACCGGGAGAGACTCGGAATCCAACGCGTCTCAGGCGCGAAGTGCGCGCCAAAGCACCAGCTTCTGCTCGAACGACAACATCGCATTCGCCGGGCTCGACGAAGGCAACACGAGGGTTTCATAACCCGCCGCGCCGATCACATCGGCAAACCGCCCTGCCGTCTTGCCGTTGAAGCACACGCGCTTGAGCAACGGCGCATGCTCGCGCAACGAATCGAAATCGTTCGGCTTCGCATTCCTGATCGCGGAATCGAGACTGCCCTGTCGATGGCACGCATCGAGCACATCCCAGATGCCGATGCCGTGCGACAGCACGCGTTCGAGCCGTACGTCATACGCGAGCTCATGCAGCCCCGGCTCGCCGAGCACCGCACCCAACAATCGCCAGAACTGGTTGCGCGGATGCGCGTAGTACTGCGCGGCGTCGAGCGACGCCTCGCCCGGAAAGCTGCCGAGGATCATCGTGTGCGTATCCGGCGCGACGACCGGCGGAAAACCTTGCAGCATCACACGTCTCCGTGCGACCCGACCGATCGCGGCCCGTCGCCGTGCGCGGCGAGATGGCGCCACAGCGTCGGCAGCATGCACTCGGTGACCATCAGCGGCTTGCCGTGCCGCTGGAACACCGAGCGCCGCGCGGCAAACGCATGCGGCGCGCGCGCGCCCTGCAACGCATGGCTCGCGAGCGCATACAGCGGATGACCGGCGATCACGCGCCGGCTCACGAGCGCCGAGCGCTCGACCTGCGGATCGCTGTACAGCAGCTCCGCGAGCGGCCGCGTGCGCAGCCGCCGCATCGCCTGCCACACGCCCTTGCTGGCCGCGAGCGGCGCGATGCTGTGCGCGGCGACGTACGGCGTGCCGTCGACCGACAGGATCACCTCGCGCACCCACATCGGCGCGCGCGGCGAGCTGGCTAGCGCGTCGGGCTCGTCGAACCACGGCGCGTCGACGGCCTCGCGCGTCACGCGCACGGTCACGCGGCCGAGCCGCGCGAGGTGCGCGGTCAGCGATCCGCCGCGCGTCAGCCAGTCGCGCTGGTCGAGCGTGCAGCCAGGCCGCGGCGTCTCGCGCCAGCCGGCCTGTGCGCCGTCGAATCGCATGCGCGCGTTCACGCGGCCCGCGACAGCAGCAGCGCGTTGGTCCGCTTCACGAAGCTCGCCGGATCGTCGAGCATGCCGCCTTCGGCCAACAGCGCCTGATCGAACAGCAGATGGCACCAGTCGCCGAAATCGGCGCTGTCGGCGTTCAGCTGCTTCACGAGCGCGTGCTCCGGGTTGATCTCGAGGATCGGCTGCATCGCCGGTGCGTTCTGGCCGGCCGCCTTCAGCATCCGCTGCAGGTAGCCGCTCATGTCGTTGTCGTCCGCGACGAGACACGACGGCGAATCGGTCAGGCGGAACGTGACGCGCACTTCCTTCACCTTGTCGCCGAGCGCTTCCTTCATCTTCTCGACGACCGGCTTGATCGCCTCGCCGGCCTGCTCCTGCGCCTTCTTCTCCTCGTCGTTCAGTTCGCCGAGATCGAGATCGCCGCGCGCCACGCTCGCGAGCGGCTTGCCGTCGAATTCGTGCAGGAACGACAGCATCCATTCGTCGACGCGGTCGGTCAGCAGCAGCACCTCGACGCCCTTCTTGCGGAACACTTCGAGATGCGGGCTGTTCTTCGCGGCCTGCCACGTATCGGCGGTCACGTAGTAGATCTTGCTCTGCTCAGGCTTCATGCGCGACACGTAGTCGGCGAGCGACACGTCCTGCGCGTCGGTGTCGCCGTGCGTCGACGCGAAGCGCAGCAGCTTCGCGATGCGCTCGCGGTTCGCGTGATCCTCGCCCAGGCCTTCCTTCAGCACCTGGCCGAACGCGCCCCAGAACGTCTTGTACTTCTCCTTGCCGACATCGTCTTCCGCGTTCGCGAGCTCCTCGAGCATCGACAGCGCACGCTTGGTCACGCCTTCGCGGATCGCCTTCACGTCGCGGCTTTCCTGCAGAATCTCGCGCGACACGTTCAGCGGCAGGTCGGCCGAATCGACGACGCCCTTCACGAAGCGCAGGTACTGCGGCAGCAGCTGCTCGGCGTCGTCCATGATGAACACGCGCTTCACGTACAGCTTCAGGCCGCCGCGATAGTCGCGGTTCCACAGGTCGAACGGCGCGTGCGCCGGCACGAACAGCAGCTGCGTGTATTCGCTGCGACCCTCGACGCGGTTATGCGTCCACGTGAGCGGATCCTGGTGATCGTGCGCGATGTGCTGGTAGAACTGCGTGTACTGCTCGTCGGTGACGTCGCTCTTCGAGCGCGTCCACAGCGCGCTCGCCTGGTTGACGGTCTCGTCCTCGTCCTTCAGGACCATCTCGCCCTTTTCCTGATCCCACTCTTCCTTGCGCATCAGGATCGGCAGCGCGATGTGGTCGGAGTACTTCTGGATGATCGACTTCAGGCGATGCGACGACAGCAGCTCGTCCTCGCCTTCGCGCAGGTGCAGCGTGATCGTCGTGCCGCGCTGCGCGCGCTCGATCGCGTCGATCGTGAAATCGCCCTCGCCCGCGCTTTCCCAGCGCACGGCTTCATTCGCCGGCAGGCCCGCGCGGCGCGTTTCGACAGTGATCTTGTCGGCGACGATGAAGCCCGAGTAGAAGCCGACGCCGAACTGGCCGATCAGCGCCGCGTCCTTCTGCTGATCGCCCGACAGCTTCGTGAAGAACTCCTTGGTGCCCGAACGCGCGATCGTGCCGAGGTTCGCGATCGCCTCGTCGCGGCTCATCCCGATGCCGTTGTCGTCGATCGTGATCGTGCGCGCGGTCTTGTCGAAGCCGATGCGGATGCGCAGGTTCGGATCGTTCTCGTACAGCGCGCTGTCCGCGAGCCCTTCGAAACGCAGCTTGTCGGCCGCGTCGGACGCATTCGACACCAGTTCGCGCAGGAAGATTTCCTTGTTGCTGTAGAGCGAATGGATCATCAGGTGGAGGAGTTGCTTGACCTCTGCCTGAAAGCTCATCGTTTCGTGTGCCATGGATGCTGTTTCCTCTTACTTGAACTGGAAAGGGGTGACGCCGGCGCCCGGCGCGCGATGCCGGCGGACCCATGAAGGACGGCCCGTCTGGGACGGCCCGGTTGGGACGACCGCCTGGCGCCAGCGGTTTGCGCGCGTATCTGGGGACGGCGCCGGGCATTTCAAGAGCCGGCCGGCCGCGCCGCGTCACGACGCGCGCCGCACCGCCGAATCGATATAACGCGCCAGCAGCCCCGGCAGCGCCGGATCGCCGCAATTCGCGACGTTGAAGCGCATCCACGTGGACGGCGATTGCTGCGGCGAGAACAGGCTGCCCGGCGTCAGCAGGAAGCCGGCTTCGTGCGCGACCGCCGCGAGCGCGTCCGAATCGACGCCCGTGTCGGCCCACAGGAACATCCCGGCCGCCGGCATCGTGAAGAGCCCGAGCCCCGTGCGCTCGAGCATCCGCGCGGTCTTGTCGCGCACGCCGTCGAGCCGCGCGCGCAGCCGCTCGACGTGGCGCCGGTAATGCCCTTCGGTCAGGATCTTGTACAGCACGCGCTCGTTGAGCTCGGGCGTCGTCATCCCGACCAGCATCTTCTGGTCGGTGACGGCCTTCGCGATCTCCGGCGCGCAGGCCACGTAGCCGACCCGCAGGTTCGCCGCGAGCGTCTTCGAATAGCTGCCGAGATAGATCACGCGCTTCAACTGGTCGAGGCTCGCCAAGCGCGTGGCCGGGTAGCTCGGCGGGCACAGGTCGCCGTACACGTCGTCCTCGACGACGAGGAAATCGTAGGCCTCCGCGAGCTTCAGGATCCGGAACGCCTGCGCGGCCGACAGCGACGTGCCGGTCGGGTTCTGCAGCACCGAGTTGATCACGAGCATCTTCGGCCGCCACATCTGCACCAGGGTTTCGAGCGCGTCGAGGTCGGGGCCGTCGGGCGTATACGGCATCCCGACGAGTTGCGCGCCCTGCGCCGCGAAACGGCCGAACATCTGGAACCACGCGGGATCGCCGACGATCACCGCATCGCCCGGCCGCATGTAGATCCGCGAGATCAGGTCGATCGCCTGCGTGATGCCGGAAACCAGCACGATCTGTTCGGGCTTCGCGCCGATCTCGACTTCGGCGAGGCGCGTCTGCAGTTGCTGGCGCAGCGGCAGGAAGCCCTGCGCGGTGCCGAAGCCGAGCATCTGCGCGCCCGACTGGCGCCCGAGCGCGCGCAGCGCGCCGGTGATCAGCTCGCCGTCGAGCCAGCGGCCCGGCAGGTAGCCGAGGCCCGGGCCCTTCTCCGGGCTGACGGTGTGCAGCATGTTGCGCAGCAGCCAGACGACGTCGATCGTGTTGTGCACGGGCGCGGCCTCGGCCGTGCGCGCGACGCCGTCGGCCGGCTGCGGGCCGGCGCCCGTGCGCTCGCGCACGTAGAAGCCGGAGCCGCGCCGCGAGTCGAGGTAGCCCTGCGCGACGAGGCGCTCGTAGGCCTCGACGACGGTGAAGCGCGACACGCTCTTGTCGAGCGCGAGCTTGCGGATCGACGGCATGCGCATGCCGGGACGGAACACGCGCTCGTCGATACGCCGCCGCGCCCACTGGACCAGCTGGTCGACGAGCGTGAGCGTGGCCGTGTCGTGCGGCGCGGGAATCTGGGCGAGTGGGACGGTGGACATGGGCGGCAGCTCCAACTGTACCGAAGGCTATCGCGCCGATTGTACCGTTACTGTGCCGGTAGCGACGATTACAGTTGACCGGAATGGCGATCGTGCGGCCGCCGGTCCGACCCAGCCACACGTGGCGCTGCGCCCGCCGGCCCGCGTCGCGGCCGGTGCGCCGGCTGGTCCGGCCCCCGTCCGGCCCGTCGCCCGCCTACCATGACACTTTCGCTTCCCGACCGACGCTCATGCCAGCCCGCTCCCTGACACTCGACCATCTCGTGATCGCCGCGCGCACCCTCGACGAAGGCGTGCGCCATGTCGCCGACGCGCTCGGCATCGAACCGGCCGGCGGCGGCCGCCACCCGCTGATGCGGACCCACAATGCGCTGTTCGGCGCGTGGGGCGGGCTCTACCTCGAAGTGATCGCGATCGACCCCGACACGCCCGCGCCGGGCGACGAGGCGAAGCCGCCGCGCGCGCGGCTGTTCGAGCTCGACGACCCGTCGATGCACGCGCGACTCGCGCAAGGCCCGTTTCTCGCGCACTGGGTCGCGCGCGTCGACCGCCCGCGCCAGCTTGTGCTGTGGCAGCGCCAGTACCCGGCCCGCATCGCACCCGTCGTCGCGATGCGGCGCGGCGACCTGAGCTGGGGCCTCACGGTGCCCGACGACGGCAGCTTCCCCGCGTGGCAAGGCGCGGGCGACGGCCTCGTGCCGTCGCTGATCCAGTGGGACAGCCCGCGCCATCCGGCCGAATCGCTGCCGAACGACGGCGTCGCGCTGAAGGCGCTCAAGGGCGTCCACCCGCATGCGGATACGATCCGCGAGCAGCTCGACTGGCTCGGCGCCGCCCACCTGCTCGACGTCGAATCCACCGACGGCCCACCGGCGCTCGTCGCCGAATTCGACACGCCGCAGGGCGCGCGCACGCTGCGCTGAGCGCCCACCCGATCACAACCACCCTGCAAGACGGAGACACCCACGACATGAATTCGCGCGAAACCCGGGGCATGCTGCTCGGCCTGATCGGCGTGATGATCTTCAGCCTGACGCTGCCGATGACGCGGATCGTCGTCTCCGAACTCAATCCGCTGCTCAACGGGCTCGGCCGCGCGCTCGCCGCCGCCGTGCCGGCCGGCCTGCTGCTGTGGTGGCGCCGCGAGCGGCTGCCGACCCGCGCGCAACTGAAGAGCCTCGCGATCACGTCGGCCGGCGTGATCATCGCGTATCCGGTGTTCTCCGCATGGGCGATGAAATCGGTACCGGCCTCGCACGGCGCGGTGGTCAACGGGCTGCAACCGCTGTTCGTCGCGCTGTATGCGGCGTGGCTGTCGCACGAACGGCCGTCGAAGGCGTTCTGGGCCAGCGCGGTGGCCGGCAGCGCGCTCGTGATCGCGTTCGCGCTGCGCGACGGCGGCGGCACCGTGCAGGCCGGCGACGCGCTGATGCTCGTCGCGGTCGGCATCGGCGCGCTCGGCTATGCGGAAGGCGCGCGCCTCGCGCGCCAGATCGGCGGCTGGCAGGTGATCTGCTGGGCGCTCGTCGTGTCGGCGCCGTTCCTCGTGCTGCCGGTCGGCTGGCTCGCTTGGATGCAGCACGCCGCGCATCCAGGCCCGCTCGCGCTGCGCACGTGGCTCGCGTTCGGCTACGTGACCCTCTTTTCGCAATTCATCGGCTTTTTCGCGTGGTACGCGGGGCTCGCGATGGGCGGCACCGCGCGCGTCGGCCAGGTGCAACTGCTGCAGATCTTCTTCACGATCGCCTTTTCCGCGCTGCTGTTCGGCGAAACGGTCACGTCGTCGACGTGGCTGTTCGCGGCTGCCGTGATCGCGACCGTGGTGCTCGGGCGCCGCTCGGCGGTCGCCACGGCGCCGCGTCCCGCTCGCGCCGGCTGATGAGCTGCGCCATAATGGACGTTTTGCCTGATCGGTTTTGCCTGACTGGCCGTGCTTACCCAGCCGCGAAGGCTTCATCGTGCCCGTACTGCCCACCCGGCAGCGTCGAAGCGATGCGCCCGAACGACCTTTCTTGACTGACCACGATATCCGAACGAGGAGACTATGAATCCGAACGACCTGCATCCGCCGCACTGGCAGCTTTCCGAACGCGCCCGCAAGCTGACGAGCTCCGCGATCCGCGAGATCCTGAAGGTCACGGAACGCCCCGAGGTCATCTCGTTCGCCGGCGGCCTGCCCGCCCCCGCGACGTTCCCGGCGGAACGCATGCGCGCCGCCGCCGACCGCGTGCTGCGCGACGCGCCGGCCGCCGCGCTTCAGTACAGCGCGACCGAAGGCTACCTGCCGCTGCGCGAATGGATCGCCGAGCGCTACAGCGTGCGCGTGTCGCAGGTGCTGATCACGACCGGCTCGCAGCAGGCGCTCGACCTGCTCGGCAAGGCGCTGATCGACCCGGACAGCCCGATCCTCGTCGAAACCCCGACCTACCTCGGCGCGCTGCAATCGTTCTCGCTGTACGAGCCGCGCTACGTGCAGGTGCCCACCGACGAGCAGGGCCTGCTGCCGGAAGGTCTCACCCCCGAACTCACGCAAGGCGCGCGCCTGCTGTACGCGCAGCCGAACTTCCAGAACCCGACCGGCCGCCGCCTGCCCGTCGAGCGCCGCCGCGCGCTCGCCGCGTTCGCGCAGTCGAGCCCGTTCCCGGTGCTGGAGGACGATCCGTACGGCGCGCTGAACTACCAGGGCGAGCCGCTGCCGACGATGCTGTCGATGGCGCCCGACCACGTCGTGCACCTCGGCACGTTCTCGAAGGTGCTCGCGCCGGGCCTGCGGATCGGCTACATCATCGCGCCCGAGGAACTCCACTTCAAGCTCGTGCAGGCCAAGCAGGCCACCGACCTGCACACGCCGACGCTCACGCAGCGCATCGCGCACGAAGTGATCAAGGACGGCTTCCTCGACGAGCACATCCCGACGATCCGCGAGCTGTACAGCGCGCAGTGCGACGCGATGCTCGGCGCGCTCGCGCGCCACATGCCGGAAGGCGTCACGTGGAACCGCCCGGAAGGCGGGATGTTCATCTGGGTGAACCTGCCCGCGCAGATCGACAGCATGAAGCTGCTCGCCGCGGCCGTCGACAACCACGTCGCCTTCGTGCCGGGCGCGCCGTTCTTCGCGGAGAACGCGCAGCAGAACACGCTGCGCCTGTCGTTCGTGACGGTGCCGCCCGAAAAGATCGAGGAAGGCGTCGCGCGCCTCGGCAAGCTGCTGCGCGAGCGCCTCTGATCCCCCTTTTTTCCCTGTCACGACTCTCTACGAGGAATCGAACGCATGGCTAACGTCTACGACAAACTGAAGTCGCTCGGCATCGAGCTCCCGACCGCCGGCGCACCGGCCGCGGCCTACGTGATGAGCGCGCAAAGCGGCAACACGGTCTACCTGTCGGGCCACATCGCGAAGAAGGACGGCAAGGTCTGGGCCGGCAAGCTCGGCGCCGATCTCCAAACGGAAGACGGCAAGGCGGCCGCGCGCTCGATCGCGATCGACCTGCTCGCCACCCTGCACGCGCACACCGGCGACCTGAACAAGGTCACGCGCATCGTCAAGCTGATGAGCCTCGTCAACTCGACGCTCGACTTCACCGAACAGCACGTCGTGACGAACGGCGCATCGGAGCTGATCGCCGAAGTGTTCGGCGACGCGGGCAAGCATGCGCGCTCGGCGTTCGGCGTCGCGCAGATCCCGCTCGGCGCGTGCGTCGAGATCGAGCTGATCGCCGAAGTCGCGTAACGGGCGCCGCGCGATGCCCGGCCGTCTCGTTCGTTTCAAGCAGGTCGACGTGTTCACGTCGGTGCCGTTCAAGGGCAATCCGCTCGCCGTGGTGTTCGACGCCGATTCGCTCGGCGACGACGCGATGCTCGAGATCGCCCGCTGGACGAACCTGTCGGAAACGACGTTTCTCTGCACGCCGACCGATCCGGAAGCCGACTATCGCGTACGGATCTTCACGACGGGCGGCGAACTGCCGTTCGCCGGCCACCCGACGCTCGGCACCGCGCATGCGTTCCTCGAAAGCGGCGCGCGGCCGCGCACGCCGGGCCGGCTGATCCAGCAGTGCGGGGTCGGCCGCGTCGCGCTGCGCGAGCAGGCCGACGGCTGGGCGTTCGCCGCGCCGCCGGCACGCGTCACGCCGCTCGACCGTTCGGACTACGCGGTACTGGCCGCCGCGCTGCGCAGCGACGCGCTCGACCTGGACGCCGAGCCGTGCGCGGTGGACAACGGCGCGCCGTGGCTGGTCGTGCGGCTGAAGTCGGCCGACGCGTGCATCGGCCTGTCGCCCGATCCGGCCGCACTGGCGGCGCTGACCCACCGCTACGGCGTGGACGGCCTCGCCGCCTACGCGCCGCATGCCGAAGGCGGCCCCGCGACGTTCGAGATCCGCTGCCTGATGACGGGCGGCAAGTTCGGCATCCCCGGCGAGGACCCCGTCACCGGCAGCGCGAACGCCGCGCTGGCCGGGCTGCTGACGCGGCAGGAACGCCGCCCCGGCCCGTCGTATACGGCCCGCCAGGGCACGGCGATCGGCCGCGACGGCCGCATCTTCGTCAACTACGACGCGGACGGCACGACCTGGATCGGCGGTGACGTCGTCACGGTCGTCGACGGCACGTTCCGGTCGCCCGACTGACATTTCGCGATGTGCGATGGCGCCGGCTCGTCCGGCGCCCCGCGCTTTGCCCAGCTATCGCAAAAACGTTCCAGCCAGTAATATCGGGCCTAATCCGTTGTTTCGGAGGTCTGTCCATGGTTGCGCGTCCCGCGAACGAACAGACGTCGGGACAATCCGAACCATAGTCGGCCATCCAGACGGATGGCGCACGCGAGCAGGACGCCGCCCTCTTCGATGAGCTCCGCCCGGTCCAACCACACGCCGCCGAACCGGCCGCTGCGCGCGCCGCGCAAATCGCGCCGGCGTGCGCTGTTTGCCATCCCGCTGCTCGGGATGCTGGCGCTCGCGCTGCTGTGGGCCGTAATCATCGCGCGGCTGTCCGTTGAAAAGGACAGTGCGTACAAGGAAGCAGCGGCTTCCGCGGCGATCCTGTCGTCCGCGCTCGAACAGCATACGGTCAAGGCGATCCACCAGGTCGACCAGATCACCCGCTTCGTCAAGTTCGAATTCGAGAAGTCGCCGGCGCGCTTCAATCTCGCGAGCGCCGTCGAGAAAGGCGTCGTACCGAGCGACACGCTGATCCAGGTGTCGCTCGTCAACGCGAAGGGCATCCTGTTCGCGAACACCGCCGAACTCCATCCGCAGCCGATCAACCTGTCCGACCGCGAGCACTTCAAGGTCCACCTCGCGCACAACGACGACCGCCTCTTCATCAGCAAGCCCGTGCTCGGCCGCGTGTCGAGCCACTGGACGCTGCAGATGACGCGGCGCCTGAACAATCCGGACGGCAGCTTCGCAGGCATCGTCGTGGTGTCGGAAGACCCGAGCTACTTCACGAACGATTTCTACAACAACGCGGCGATCGGCAAGGAAGGCGTGATCGCGGTCGTGTCCGACACGGGCGCGGTGCTCGCGCGACGCACGGGCTCGGTCAGCAATGCGCCGGGCGCGTTTTCGGCGTCGGGCGTCTACCCGATCGCGGAGCGCGTGACGGGCACGATCATCGATCCGATCGACGGCGTGACGCGCATCGTGTCGTACCGCCACCTCGACGGCTACCCGCTCGCGGTGATGGTCGGGCTGTCGCAGACGGAAGAGTTCGCGGACTACACCCACACGCGCAACGTCTACCTGCTGATGACGAGCTTCATCACGCTCGCGATGCTCGCGTTCTTCGGCGTCGCGACGGGCCTGATCGGCAAGCTGCTCGGGCGCGAGCGCGAAATGACGCAGCTCGCCGAATACGACCTGCTCACCGGCCTCGCGAACCGCTATGCGACGCTGCGCGGGCTGCGCAACGACGTGTCGATGCCCGCGAGCCTGTCGCGGCTCGGCCTGCTGTTCATCGATCTCGACAACTTCAAGACCGTCAACGACACGCTCGGCCACAACGCCGGCGACATCGTGCTGCAGATGACCGCGTCGCGCCTGGCCGATGCGGTCGGCGACGAAGGCTCGCTCGCGCGCATCGGCGGCGACGAGTTCGTCGTCGTGATGAAGGGCGACGACGTCGAGCGGCGCGCGGTGCGGCTCGCGGAAGCGATCATCCGGATGTTCAGCGAGCCGTTCGACGTACGCGGCAGTTCGTTCGTGCTGCACGCGAGCATCGGCATCGCGTTGCACACCGTCGCGAACGAAAGCGAGATCGACCTGCTGAAAAAGGCCGACCTCGCGATGTACAGCGCGAAGGACGCCGGCAAGAACTGCTACCAGTTCTATGCGCCGCACCTGTCGCACCGCGCCGACCACCTGATGCGCTGGGAACAGCAATTGCGCGTCGCGCTCGCCGAGGGGCAGCTGTTCCTCGCGTATCAGCCGAAGATCGACCTCACGCACCGCACGATCACCGGCTTCGAGGCGCTCGCACGCTGGGATCATCCCGAACACGGCGTGATCTCCGCGAACGAATTCATCTCGATCGCCGAATCGACCGGCCTGATCGTGCCGATCGGCGACTTCGTGATCCGCACCGCATGCGCGCAGATCGCACGCTGGCACGACGAAGGCCACGACACGCTGACGCTTGCGGTCAACATCTCGCCCGTGCAGTTCTGGCGCGGCGATCTGATCGAGACGATCTCGCAGGCGCTGCAGGACACCGGCATCGACGCAAACCGGCTCGAGATCGAGATCACCGAAACCGCGATGATGGAATATCCGGAACTCGTGTCCGAGAAGATCGTCGCGCTGAAAAAGCTCGGCATCCGGATCGCGCTCGACGATTTCGGCACCGGCTATTCGTCGCTGTCGTACCTGCACCGCTTCTCGGTCGACACGCTGAAGGTCGACCGCTCGTTCGTGCAGGCGATTCCGACCGATCGCAGCGTGTGCGTGATGGTGTCGTCGATCGTGCATCTCGCGCGCTCGCTCGGGCTGACCGTCGTCGTCGAGGGCACCGAAACCGAGGAGCAGATCACGTGGCTGTCCGCGCTCGGCGAAATCGAGGCGCAGGGCTTCCTGTTCTCGCGCCCGGTGCCGGCCGATGCGATTCCCGCGCTGATCGCACGCTTCGGCGTGCGCGGCGATCATCCGAACGTCGTCGCGCATCGCGCGACCGGCAGCACGGGCGGCTGAGCCGCACCGCCGCAGCCGCGGCGCGCGTTTGCGCACCGCCGCAATTGTTACGTTTTCCGATCCGTTCGTTTAGTTCATTAACTAGCGTTTTCGCGCATGGTAGTGTCACGATGCGCGGCGGACAATCGGGAGCGCCGACGTGTCGGCGGGCCGTTGCCACGGC
This sequence comes from Burkholderia sp. AcTa6-5, assembly GCF_017815075.1. Taxonomy (NCBI): domain Bacteria; kingdom Pseudomonadati; phylum Pseudomonadota; class Betaproteobacteria; order Burkholderiales; family Burkholderiaceae; genus Burkholderia; species Burkholderia sp. AcTa6-5. Next base: position 146,572 of record NZ_JAGIQE010000003.1, read on the forward strand.
CTTACGCGAGAGATCTGGCCCTGCGCCAACCACACAATCATGACAACCGTCGAAGTCGAAGCGACCGCGCGTGTCGAAGAGGCACCGGCATCCCTATGGACCTTGTTCAAGGTCGTCGCCAGCATTTCGGCCGTCTCGTGGGGCGGGCTTTCGATGATGGCGCAGCTCGAACGCCACTACGTGGAGCGGCTGCAGCGCATCGAGCCGCACGTCTTCGGCGATCTCGTCGCGCTCGCGTGGCTCGTGCCGGGCCCCGTCGGCTGCAATGTCGCCGTGCAGGTCGGCCAGACGCTGCATGGCCGTGCCGGCGCATGGATCGCCGGCATTGCCAGCGTGCTGCCGTTCTCGGTCCTGATGACGCTGTTCGCGATCTTCTATCAGACGCCGCTCGTGCGCTCGCTGGCCGCGCCGGTGCTGATCAATCACTTCGGGATGGTGCTCGCCGCGCTGATCGGCGTCACGTGGGTCAAGCAGTTGCGCTCGCTCGCGCGTACGCGGCTCGAACAGGCGATCGCCGCGTTATCGACGATTCTGCTTGCTTTCGCGCATAGTCCGGCCGCTTTCGTCGCGATTCTGTTCGCCGCGTTCGCAGCGGGCTGGCTGACGGGGCCGTCGCAACGCGACACGGTCGATTTCACGCTGTCCAGGCGCGATCGCGGCCTGCTCGTGCTGCTCGGCGTGCTCGTCGTGCTGTTCGCGGTGCCGCTGCCCGGCGATTACCAGGCGGATCTGCTGTGGCCGCGCCTCGCGGGCGCCGGCATGACGCTGTTCGGCGGCGGCTTCTCCGCGCTACCGGTGCTCAAGACGCTGTTCGTGTCGCCGGCGACCGGCATCTCCGATCACGACTTCACGCTGGCGTTCGCGTTGTCGCCGGTCGCGCCGGGGCCGTTGCTGAACGTCGTGCCGTTTCTCGGCTACCTGACCGACGGCTGGGCCGGCGCGCTGCTCGCCACCGCCGCGCTGTTCATTCCGTCCGGGTGCCTCGTCGTGTTCGCGCAGAACCATCTGTTCCGGCTCAAGCGCCATTCGCGCTTCGAGCACGGGATGCGCCTGCTGCGCGCGGCAACGACGGCCTTTCTCGTGGTCGCCGTCGTGAAGATCCTGCATCGAGAACCGGCCGACCCGGTTTACTGGCTGACGGGCGCGTTCGCGACACTGTGCTTCACGCGCTTCAAGGTGCCCGTCTATGCCGTGTACGGCGTGGTCGCCGCCGTGTGCAGCGTGTGGCTGTGGGCCGCGCACTGACGGGCGGCGGCCGTCGCCCTGCTCGCGCTGGCCGGCCTGACTCCGTCAACCGGCCTGCACCGCGACCCGGCGCGCGATCCAGCGGGCGCGCAGCGCGTCGTACGCGAGGTTGAAGCAGAACGTGTAAGGCAGGAAGAACAGCACGATGCCGAGGTCGAGCAGCAGCGCCTCGACGAGGCTCACGTTCAGCCACCACGCGGCAACCGGCACCACCATCGCGACGAGGCCGAGCTCGAACGTCACCGCGTGCGCGATCCGCATGCCGAGCGTGCGCGACCACCCGGCCCGCCGCTCGAAGCGGTCGAACAGCGTGTTGAAGGTCATGTTCCACGCCATCGCGATCAACGACACCATCACCGTCAGCACGCCGACGTGCGACACCGGCATGTCGAGCAGCCACGCGCCGATCGGCGCGCACAGCGCGATCGCCACCAGTTCGAACGTCAGCGCGTGCAGCAGGCGTTCCGTCACCGTTTTATTCGTCTGTTTCATGATGCTCTCCGATGCATGACTTGATTCATGCTGGCCATTCTGATCGGCACAACCGTGTGAATCCAGTTTGATATCATCGGTTTTACCGATATGAAGTCACCAGGAGCCCTGCATGCACCACGCCCCGGAAGCGCTGCTCGCATTCGCCGAAGCGGCACTGCTCGGCTCGTTTACGGCCGCGGCCCGCAAGCTCGGCAAGCGTCAGTCGACCGTGTCGGAAGCGATCGCGAATCTCGAGATCGATCTCGGCGTGCAGTTGTTCGACCGCTCGACGCGCACGCCGACGCTCACCGATGCCGGCCGTGCGCTGCTGCCGCAGGTGCAGCGCGCGCTCGAGGCCAGCGCGGCGATCGACCGCACGGCCGCCCGGCTCGCGCACGGCGAGGAAGCGCGGCTCACGCTCGTCGTGTCCGATACCTACCAGTCGAAGCGTTACGAGGAAACGTTGATGGCGCTCGAACGGCGCTTTCCGGCGCTCGAGCTCGAATGCCAGATCGCCGAGCACGACGACGTGCTCGACCTGATCCAGCAGGGTCGCGCGCAACTCGGGCTGATGGCCGCGCGCGCGGCCTACCCGGCCGATATCGGCGCGGCGACGGTGGCCGAGGAATCGGAGATCGGGCTGTTCGTCGGCCGCACGCACGCGCTCGCCGAATACGGCGACGCCGAGGTGCCGCACGCGGCGCTGCGCGACGTGCGCGAACTGCGCCTCAATACCTACGTGAAAACGGAAGGTCGCGGCACCGACGACCGGATCGTCGTCGGCACGCAGCACTGGCTGGCGCCGAGCTACCTGATGCTGCTGGAGATGGCCGTACTCGGGTTCGGCTGGGCGGAACTGCCGCGCTGGATGGTCGAGCACTTCGCGCGCGACCGCCTGTGCGAGCTGCGCGCGCGCGGCTGGCCGCGCCGTGTACGGGTGGATGCGGTCTGGTCGCGCAACCGGCCGCTCGGGCCGGCCGGCTCATGGCTGCTCGACGCGATGCTGGCCGCATAGCGGCGCGCGCCGCCGGGCGTGCGGCCGACGGCCGAGGGCGAAGGGCTGACGCCGGCCGGTCAGAAACCGCGCGACAGCACGGCCGCGCCGATCGTGACGACGCCGAGCACGAGGTTCACGACGACCAGCAGCCGCACCGCATTCACCGCGCGGGCACCGTCCGGCCAGTTCTGCGCCTGCACCGCACGGCGAATGCGCGGGAACAGCGCGAAGCGGATGTGCCCGAAGATCAGCATCATCACGACGCCGAGCCCGGCCATTGCATGCAGCGACCACGTCGCGTGCGCGCCGCCGAAGCTCATCAGCAGGAAACCGCCGGACAGCAGGATCACGATCACGGCCCCCGACACCCAGTTGAAGAAGCGGCCGAACACGCCTTCGATCAGCGGCAGCCGCAACTGCGGCGACAGGTCGGACAGCGCGGGGCGCAGGCAGAAGTGCGCGAAGACCATCCCGCCCACCCACACGGCGACGGCCAGCAGGTGAAGAAACAGCGCGACGGCAACGGCGTGGGACATGGGGACGATCCTGTGATGAGTGGGTACAGCGAACGGCCGCGTCGCACGCGGCATCAAGCGACGTTCGACCCGTCAGCCGCGCGGCGGTTCGGACCCTCGACGCGATTTCACACTATTTTGCAAATTCCGCGTGACAGCGCCACGCTTGCTTACCCGCATTCCTGCGCCGGAAAGAAAAAGCCGCACGCCCGCCGAAGCGGACGTGCGGCCTTCGATCGCGGCCGAACCGGGTGAACCGGACGGTCCGGTCGACCGCGCGGCGTCAGCCCAGCAGCGGACGCAACTCGGTGACGACCTTGAGCTTCGTGTCCGGCGCGCGGCCCTTGCGGGCGCGCTTGCCGATGTGCGGCGCGAGCCCGGCATACGACAGCGTGTCGTCCTGCACCTTGCCGCCGCGGCCGGTGCCGATCAGCACGACGCCGGCCGGATCGATCGCCAGCGCCTGCACGAGCGTTTCCTTGTCGTCGAGCGCCATCAGGATCACGCCGCGCCCGCCGCCGGACAGCGTCTTCATCTCGTCCATCCCGAACACGAGCAAGCGCCCGCCGCTCGACAGACACGCGACCTGCGTCGCGTTCGGCAGCACCGGCATCGGCGCGAGCGGCACCGCGCCCGTATCGATCGTCATGAACGACTTGCCGGCCTTCAGGCGGCTCACCATGTCGCCGACCTTCGCGAGGAAGCCGAAGCCGTTGCTCGACGCGAGCAGCAGTTGCTGGTCGGCCGGCGCCGCGTAGTAGTGCATCAGGTGCGAGCCCGATTCGAGCTCGATCAGCGACGTGACCGGCACGCCGTCGCCGCGCCCGCCCGGCAGCACCGACACGTCGACCGAATACACGCGGCCGCTGCTGCCCCACGCGATCAGGCGATCCGGCGTGCGGCACTGGAACGCCGCGTAGAGATGGTCGCCCGCCTTGAACGTGAAGCCGGCCGGGTCGAGCCCGTGACCCTTCAGCGCGCGCACCCAGCCCTTCTGCGATACGACCACCGTCACCGGCTCGTCGACCACCTTCGCCTCGAACGTCGCGCGCTTTTCCTGCTGGATCAGCGTGCGGCGATCGTCGCCGTACTGCTTCGCGTCGGCCTCGATCTCCTTGATCATCAGCCGCTTCATCGCGCTTTCGTTCGCGAGCAGGTCCTCGAGCTTCGCCTTCTCGTCGCGCAGCGCTTCGAGTTCCTTCTCGATCTTGATCTTCTCGAGCCGCGCGAGCTGGCGCAGCCGGATTTCGAGGATGTCCTCGGCCTGCCGCTCGCTGAGGCCGAACGCGCTCATCAGCGCGGCCTTCGGCTCGTCCGACTCGCGGATGATGCGGATCACGTCGTCGATGTTCAGGAAGACGATCATCCGCCCTTCGAGGATGTGGATGCGGTCGTCGACCTTCGCGAGACGATGGCGACACCGGCGCGTCATCGTCAGCTGGCGGAACTTCACCCATTCGTCGAGGATCGTCAGCAGGCCCTTCTGGCCCGGCCGGCCGTCGGCGCCGATCATCACGAGGTTCAGCGTCGCGTTCGATTCGAGGCTCGTGTACGCGAGCAGCGTATTCACGAATTCCGTCTGGTCGATCGTGCGCGACTTCGGCTCGAACACGAGCCGCACCGCCGCTTCCTTCCCCGACTCGTCGCGCACCGCGTCGAGCAGGTCGAGCATCGCCTTCTTCGTGTTCAGCTGTTCGGGCGTCAGCGTCTTCTTGCCGAGCTTGAGCTTCGGGTTGGTCAGTTCCTCGATTTCCTCGAGCACCTTCTGGCCCGACGTGCTCGGCGGCAATTCCGTGACGACGAGTTGCCACTGGCCGCGCGCGAGATCCTCGATCTTCCATTTCGCGCGCACCTTCAGGCTGCCGCGGCCCGATTCGTACGCCGCCGCGATTTCGGTGTCGCTCGAGATGATCTGGCCGCCGCCGGGGAAATCCGGGCCGGGGATCAGGTTCATCAGCTCCGCATGCGTGAGCTTCGGATTGCGGATCAACGCAACCGCCGCGGCCGCGACTTCGCGCAGGTTGTGCGACGGGATTTCGGTGGCGAGGCCGACCGCGATGCCCGACGCGCCGTTCAGCAGGACGAACGGCATGCGGCTCGGCAGCGTCTTCGGCTCCTCGAACGAGCCGTCGTAGTTCGGCATGAAGTCGACCGTGCCCTGGTCGATCTCGTCGAGCAGCAGCTTCGCGATCGGCGTGAGCCGCGCTTCCGTGTAACGCATCGCCGCCGCGCCGTCGCCGTCGCGCGAACCGAAGTTGCCCTGCCCGTCGATCAGCGGGTAGCGCAGCGAGAAATCCTGCGCGAGACGCACGAGCGCGTCGTACGCCGACTGGTCGCCGTGCGGGTGGTATTTACCGAGCACGTCGCCGACCACGCGCGCCGACTTCACCGGCTTCGCGTCGGGGCCGAGGCCCATTTCGTTCATCGCGAACAGGATCCGGCGCTGCACCGGCTTCTGGCCGTCGCACACGTCGGGCAGCGCGCGGCTCTTCACGACGCTGACCGCGTAGCTGAGATACGCCTGCTCCGCGTAGTTGCCGAGCGTCAGCGCGTCGCTCTCGGGCGCGTCGGGGCTGGCAAAGAGATCGGAAGTATTGTCGTCCATCTGAATTCCGTATTCGTAAGTGGCGTGAGGCCGGGCCGGGCGTCATGCCCGGCCGCGCGGAAGCTCCGCTTAACGCTTAAATATCCGCTTCGACGTCGTTGCCCTTTTCCTCGAGCCAGCCGCGCCGCGCGGCTGCCTCGCCCTTGCCCATCAGCATCGTCATCCGGGCGACGGTCGCCTCGTAGTCGAGCTCGCCGAGCTTCACCGGCATCAGGCGGCGCGTGTCGGGATTCATCGTCGTGTCCCACAGCTGCTCGGCGCTCATTTCGCCGAGGCCCTTGAAGCGGCTGATGCTCCACTGCGTGTCGCGCACGCCGTCCTTGCGCAGCTTGTCGAGGATCGCTTCGAGCTCGCCGTCGTCGAGCGCATAGAGCTTCTGCGCGGGCTTCTTGCCGCGCGCCGGCGCGTCGACGCGGAACAGCGGCGGGCGCGCGACGTACACGTGGCCGCGCTCGATCAGTTGCGGGAAATGCTTGAAGAACAGCGTGAGCAGCAGCACCTGGATGTGCGAGCCGTCGACGTCCGCGTCCGACAGGATGCAGATCTTGCCGTAGCGCAGGTTCGACACGTCGACGGTATCGTCCGGGCTGTGCGGATCGACGCCGATCGCGACCGAGATGTCGTGCACCTCGTTGTTCGCGAAGAGACGATCGCGCTCGGTTTCCCATGTGTTCAGCACCTTGCCGCGCAGCGGCAGGATCGCCTGGTATTCCTTGTCGCGGCCCATCTTCGCGGAGCCGCCCGCCGAGTCGCCCTCGACGAGGAACAGTTCGTTGCGCGCGATGTCTTCCGTCTCGCAATCGGTCAGCTTGCCCGGCAGCACCGCGACGCCCGAGCTCTTGCGCTTCTCGACCTTCTGGCCGGCGCGCGTACGCGCCTGCGCCTGCTTGATCACGAGTTCGGCGAGCTTCTTGCCGTGCTCGACGTGCTGGTTCAGCCACAGTTCGAGCGCCGGACGCGAGAACGACGACACGAGCTTCACCGCGTCGCGGCTGTTCAGCCGTTCCTTGATCTGCCCCTGGAACTGCGGATCGAGCACCTTCGCGGACAGCACGAACGACACGCGCGCGAACACGTCTTCCGCGAGCAGCTTCACGCCCTTCGGCTGCAGGTTGTGCAGTTCGACGAAGCTCTTCACCGCCTGGTAGAGACCGTCGCGCAGCCCCGACTCGTGCGTGCCGCCGGCCGGCGTGGGAATCAGGTTCACGTACGACTCGCGCACGAGCGAGCCTTCCTCGCTCCATGCGACGACCCACGATGCGCCCTCGCCTTCGGCGAAGGTTTCGTCGGTCGAACGCGCATCGGCGAAACGCTCGCCTTCGAACAGCGGGATCAGCAGCTCGCTGCCGTTCATTTCGTCGAGCAGGTAGCCGCGCAGGCCGTCTTCATACTTCCACGTCTGGCGCTCGCCGGTCTTTTCGTTGACGAGCACGACCTCGACGCCCGGCAGCAGCACGGCCTTCGAGCGCAGCAGGCGCTGCAACTCGCCGAGCGGCAGGTTCGGCGAATCGAAGTATTTCGGATTCGGCCACACCTGCACGCGCGTGCCGGATTTCTTCTCGCCGCGGCCCGCGCCTTGCGTGGACAGCGGCTTCACGACGTCGCCGTCGGCGAAGCCGAGTTCGGCGATCTTGCCGTCGCGCCATACCGTCACGTCGAGACGCGTCGCCAGCGCGTTCGTCACCGACACGCCGACCCCGTGCAGGCCGCCCGAGAACGTATACGCGCCGCCCGCGGCCTTGTCGAACTTGCCGCCCGCGTGCAGGCGCGTGAACACGATCTCGACGACCGGTACGCCCTCTTCGGGGTGCATGCCGAACGGGATGCCGCGGCCGTCGTCTTCGACGGAGACCGACTGGTCGGCGTGCAGCGTGACCGTGATCTGCTTGCCGTAGCCGCCGAGCGCCTCGTCGGACGCGTTGTCGATGACTTCCTGGATGATGTGCAGCGGATTCTCGGTACGGGTATACATGCCGGGCCGCTGCTTGACCGGCTCGAGACCCTTGAGCACCTTGATCGATGCTTCGCTATAGGCCGCGCTGGGTTTCTTTGTTGACATAGGCGCTGAATTTCGTCATTCATCGGGACGTTGTCCACACCTCGTGTGGATAACGTCGTGGACAAAACGTTGAGTTCCGTAAAAAAGCGAATCGAAACAACGGTGTGCTTGGACTGCTCCGAAAGCGGGCGCGCGGCGTGTGCGGCGCGACCCTGGACGCGCGGTATTTTACTGGTTCCGCGTGGCGCGCCAATCGCGGGATCGGCGCGCACCGCGCGCGTCACACCGGCTTGCGCTTCGCCTCGAGCGTTTCCCACCGTTCGAGCGCGGCGAGCAGTTCGTCGTCGATCGCCGCGAACCGCTCGGTCAGGCGCGTGCCTTCCTGCGGATCCTTCGCGAAAATCGCGCCGTCCTCGAGCTGCGCATTGATCGTCTTCTGCTCCGCTTCGAGCGCGGCGATCTTCTCCGGCAGCGAATCGAGCTCGCGCTGCTCGTTGAACGACAGCTTCACCGTGCGCTGCGCGTTGCGGCCGGCCGCGCTCTTCGCCGGTTCGTCCTTCGCGGGCGCCGCCTCCTTGACCGCGCGCTTCGCCGCTTCCTGCTGCGCGAGCTGCTCCGAGCGCTCGCTCTGGATCTGCCAGTCGGTGAAGCCGCCGACGTATTCGCGCCACTTGCCGTCGCCCTCGGCCGCGATCACCGACGTCACGACGTTGTCGAGGAACGCGCGATCGTGGCTGACCAGCAGCACCGTGCCGTCGTAGTCGGCCAGCAGTTCTTCGAGGAGTTCGAGCGTCGGGATGTCGAGGTCGTTGGTCGGTTCGTCGAGCACCAGCACGTTGGCCGGGCGCGCGAACAGGCGCGCGAGCAGCAGCCGGTTACGCTCGCCGCCCGACAGCGACTTCACCGGCGAACGCGCGCGTTCCGGCGCGAACAGGAAATCGCCGAGATAGCTCATCACGTGCTTGCGCACGCCGCCGATCTCGACCCATTCGCTGCCGGGGCTGATCGTGTCGGCCAGGCTCTTCTCCTGGTCGAGCTGCGCGCGCATCTGGTCGAAATACGCGACCTGCAGGTTCGTACCGGTGCGCACCGTGCCTTCGTCGGGCTTCAGGTCGCCGAGAATCAGCTTCAGCAACGTCGTCTTGCCAGCGCCGTTCGGGCCGACGAAGCCGATCTTGTCGCCGCGCATGACCGTCGTCGAGAAGCGGTCGACCACCGTGCGGCCGCCGTAGCGCTTCGTCACGTCGGTCAGCTCCGCGACGATCTTGCCGGACTTCTCGCCCTGCGCGACGTCGAGCTTCACGTTGCCCTGCGCATTGCGGCGCTCCGCGCGCTCGTTGCGCATCTGCACGAGCCGCGCGATGCGGCCGACGCTGCGCGTGCGGCGCGCTTCGACGCCCTTGCGGATCCACACTTCTTCCTGCGCGAGCAGCTTGTCGAACTTCTCGTTCTCCACGCGCTCGACTTCGAGCTGCTGCGCCTTGCGCGTCTGGTACGCGGAGAAATTGCCCGGGTACGACAGCAGCCGGCCGCGATCGAGCTCGACGATGCGCGTCGCGACGCGATCGAGAAACGCGCGATCGTGGGTGATGAACAGCAGGCCCGCGCGCTGCGCGACGAGCAGCTCCTCGAGCCAGCGGATGCCGTCGAAGTCGAGGTGGTTGGTCGGTTCGTCGAGCAGCAGCACATCGGGCTGCAGCACCAGCGCGCGCGCCAGCGCGACGCGCTTCTGCATCCCGCCCGACAGCGCGTCGACGCTCGCGTCGCCGTCCGTCAGGCCGATTTGCGCGAGCGTCATCGACACGCGCGTACGCCAGCTCCACGCGTCGTGCGCATCGAGCGACGACTGCAGCGCGTTCATCCGCGCGAGCAGCGCATCGTGCTCGGCGCCCTCCGGTATCTCCGCGAGGCGGTGCGCGATCGAATCGTATTCTTCGAGCAATTCGCGCGTATGCCCGAGCCCCGACGCGACCGCGTCGAACACCGTCGCGCCTGGCTCGAATTCGGGCTCCTGCGGCACGTAGACGGTCACGAGCTCCTGCTGGCGCGTGACCAGCCCGTCGTCGGGCTTCGCGAGATCGGCGACGATCTTCAGCAGCGACGACTTGCCCGCGCCGTTGCGGCCGATCAGGCCGACCCGCTCGCCGGCTTCCAGCGAGAAATCCGCGTGATCGAGCAACGCGACGTGACCGAACGCGAGCTGCGCGCCGGTAATGGAATAGAGCGACATGGGGAGACGGCGAAGAGAGAAATCGGAAGCGCCCATTGTACCGGGCGCGGAGGCCGGCATCGGCTCGGCTGGATGGACGAGTGCCGCGGGGCGTTTCCGATGGGCGCCGACGCGGTATCGTGGGCGGTGTGGCCGACCTCCGGTTTTCGGATGCCGGCTACGGTTTGCGTGCCCGCATGAGCACGCGGATGCGGGCCGGATCCCAGGGGCCGGCCGATCGGCAGATCCCCCGCGGCGCATCGCGGGCCAGCGCGGGATGCACGGTTATTTCACGTTGACCGTGATCGTCGAGCTCAGTTCGGGACCGTATGAACGGTGCGCGCCGTCACCGAGCTGCAGCGTCAGCGTGTGCTGGCCGGGCGGCAGCTTCACGTCGGTCTCGGTCTGGGCCTTGCCGAAATGCAGCGAGCGTTCGCTCGCCGGGATCACGTCGCCCTTCGGCACCGGCTTGCCGTCGATCAGCAGGTGATGGTGACCGGTATCCGGCGTCATGTCGCCGGCGGGCTTCAGCGCCATGCCTTCGAGACCGAACTTCACATGCACCGGATTCGACACCGTCGCACCGTCGCTCGGCGCTTCGAAATACACGCGCGCCTCGGCCCGCGCGATCGTCGACACGGCCATCGCCGCGACGCATACCGCACCTGCGATCCACTTTCTGTTCAGCATCGCATTCTCCTTATGATTGGACAGCCTCGGAAGCATACACCGCACGAACAGCGGGCGTGTTTCAGTTGCGTTGTTCGCGATGCGTACGTTTAAAACGACGTTGCGCTGGCGTTCGACGAAATTCCGGTAACATTGCGCCTTTCGTCCGCCGGCGAGGCTGCGGACGGCATCGCCGAATTTTCTTTATCCCGAGCGCAACATGAGCGAAGTAACCGAATACCAGAGCTGGGTCTGCCTGATTTGCGGGTGGGTCTACAACGAAGCGGAAGGGCTGCCCGACGAAGGCATTCCGGCCGGCACGCGTTTCGCCGACATTCCCGCGGACTGGCGCTGCCCGCTGTGCGACGTGGGCAAGGAAGATTTCGTCGTCGTCGATTTCTGAGTTTCTGTTTCGGTCGCGGGTGATCTCGCGATACGCGCGTCGCGGGTGCATTCCGCCCCGCCGACGCGCCGCGCGTTTGCTATACTCTGCGCGCTGTCCACACCGCCGTCCGGCTCGCGGTTTTTCGCGCGATTGCCCGGATATGGCTCTCCCCGTAGTTCAATGGATAGAACAAGCGCCTCCTAAGCGCTAGATACAGGTTCGATTCCTGTCGGGGGGACCAGCGATACCCCATCCCAGCCTTACGCGACAAATCTCTTCACCGAGTTTGGCGTAAATTTGGCGTAGCAGCGATTGCTTCCACTCACCTCCTGTTCCACGAAGCCAAAAGGGTGACCCCTCCGGGTATCGTATGATGTATATCGATCGGAATCGGAGAGCATGTCGCATGGCGTCAGTGACTATCGATATAGGGTCTGGGAAGCGAGCCACGTTGTCTAACAACGGTGGAGTAAGTCGATCCGCGGAACAGCGGGCAGCCGTCTCAGAATTGATGCTCCATTGGCCGAAATACTCGGGACTACTGACAGGGGCCGTTGGCTATCTCCGAGACTTGGGACTAGCCGGGTCACTCTCCGGCGATCCCGTAGCCGCGCTCCGATCCGCCATAGAGGACGGGAGAGTGTCCGTATCAATCGATCGTCCGACGGCCCGTGGCGGGGCGGCTGGAGGTTCGCCCTAAACCCCGCCTTTCCCCAAGGCTAGTAGGCTCGCCAGCGTGCCGGCGTCGGCTGGACTACCGATAGATAAGCCACTACCTTCTTGGGCCACGCCTAGCGACGTGTCCGCTGGCGAACTGATGAGCTATCTGCAAAGCGTTGTCGGAATCGGCGGCGCTGGCGGTGCCGCTAAATTCGCAGGAGGTGCGAATTTCACTGACTCCGCCTCACTCAGTGACGCGTCTCCGTTCGATTATTCAGCGGACACCTTGGGCGACGCGGTTCAAGTAGCAGGAATCGACCGAGGCGATATGATGGCCTGCGACATCATCAAAGCCGAATGCAAGGGCTCAGTGCTCCGCGAGTTTCCGGGGCAGTATTTGAATTCGACGCTCAACGAGATTCAAGGCGACGCGAGCGACGGTATCAAAGAGGCGCGTAAGGCGCTCAAGTTGCTCAACGATAATCGATTCAAGAAATAGGTACCCGATATGACCACCAATACACTGTTTCATCTGCTCGACCGGCTCGACTCCGCGAAAATTCACTACACCCTGAGCCGCAATCGACCCGATACGGTCTTGGTCTCGGTTACCGTGGTTGGGATGCGAGTCGAAATAGACGTGTTCCGAGACGGGCATACGGAGGTTTGCATTTTTCGGGGTACGGAGGAGCCTACCGACGATGCCAATGCGCTGGACCAGATTATCGAGGCGAATCGAGACTGATTTTTATGGAGTTCTATTTCGCGCGCCTATCACTGACATACGGATAGCGCCGAATCTAATCGCCGAAGGGCGGTCAGATATCAAAAAATCAGGAGCACAACCCTTTGCGTGACGTCCGGTCGATAGGCACCGACGCCGACCCGCTCCAGGTCGACGCATTGCGGCCATGCAGCCGCACGATCGCGAGGTCGGGTGACGTCACCTCCCACACCGAATGCACACGCTTCGTCACGCCTTCCGGCGCATCGACGACGACATGCACGATTCCGCGCGCGCGCTCCATTGCAAGCGTCGACGCACGGTGCTTGTCGTAGAACCAGCTCTCATGCCGAAACTCGAACGCAGTCAGCAGCGGTTGCATGCGCTCCGCACAGTGCTCGACGTGCGCGAGGGACTTCGGCGCCGCGGTCACCCAGTGAGGGAACTGGAACAGCACCGCCCCGAGCTTGCCCGCCTCGTATAGCGGGCGCAGTGCTTCGAAGAAGCGCGACCACAGTTCCTCAATGATCGACGGCGGCACATCCTTGTAGTACAGGTTCTTTTTTCCCGTGCTCGGAAGTTCGCCCTGCAGATCCTTCGGGAAGAACTTTGGCTCGGTCTGGTGGCCGGTGAAGAGTCGGAACGCCTTCATGTCGAAGACGAATCCCGGCGGCGTGCGTTCGACCCACAGCGCGCTGTTGCTGGCGCTCGGCATCGCGTAGTAAGACGAATCGACCTCGACCACCGGGAAAACGCTGGCGTAGTAGCGCAGGCGCGCCTCGGCGCTACTGCAACCGGGAGGATAAAAGGCACGCGACTCGATCAGCGTCTTGTTGGTCCACGAAGCCGTACCCACGAGAATCGACATGGCCGTCGCCCCCCGTATCGGATCTTGACTGCCGTAGCTTATCGCGAAATATACTGGCTACACGGAAAGGCCGTCGTGCTGTAGGGCATGTTCGGGGACGGGTCCAGCTCTATGCTCCCGGATTCACCAGCCCCCTTGCGCAACAACAACCGTAAACTCCACCCCCGACTCAAAATCCAACGTCGTGGTCGAAAACCGCGGATCCTCGTCGAGGTAGTGCTTATACGGTCGAACGGCGTCCTCGGCCGTGTACATGTTGTCGGCCAGCACGACCGATCCCGGTCGCAGCAGGCGCTCGATCTGCTTGAACAGCTTCAGATAGGCGTCGGCCCAGACGTCGATAAACACCATGTCGACAGTCCCGTCCAGTTCGGCAACCGTGTCGAATACGTCGCCCTCCCGCAACTCGACATAGGCGTCCAGGCCGGCTGCTTCGACGTGAGCCCGCAAACGCTCGCACTTGAGCGCATCGCCTTCGGTCGCGATGACGACGCCACGGCCGAACGTACGCAGCGCGTCGGCGAAATACAAAGTCGACACGCCGCAGGAACTGCCGAGTTCGAGGATTCTGGTCGGCCGTTGCGCCAGCACCATGTTGCGCAGGAACCTTCCCGTTTCCGCCGATACGGCCAACGATAAAGCACTGCCTGCCGATGACTCGAAATCTTCGGTGAACAAGCCGAACGTTTCGAGAAAACGCCCTCGCAGCCGAGGGGCGAGTGTTTCGTATTCGTCGACGAGCGTCGGAAACGCCTCGTTCGGCCCTTGGAACTGCGCTCGAGCGCGGGCAATGATTTCGCTCCGGCTTTCTTCATGAAGCCGTTGCAGAAGAACATGAGTAGGTGAAGTCAAGTGGGTTCCCTGATGAGGTTGATCACTGGGACGGCGTATCCAGCGATCGCCGATCCGCCGCCAGGCTCCCGAGCCGCCGTTCCACCATCGGCGCGAACGGACGACGCTATGCCCGTCGCGCAAGCGTGATTGCGCGCTCAGGACACGCTGTCACGCAACGCCCGCAGGACCGGCACGCGTCCGCATTCGGCGTATACGCGACTTTCATCCCATGCACGCGCAGCTTCAACCGATGCATCAAACCAAGATCGAGATAATCGGCCTGATCGATGCGACGGATCTCGAACACGTCTTCAGGGCAAACGGTCACGCAATCCCCCTTCCCTTCGCAACGTTTCAGATTGACGACCGGCGCAATCACGCCCGCCTTCTGCTTGCAGTCGACTGTTGATTTCTCGCGCATGTTCACTCCTCGGTAGGCCGCTTGCCGCGCGATCGCCATGCGGCCCGGAATTGCTCGCGTTCTTCGGGCGTCATGGCTTCCCACTTCCGCCAGTGACGCCGGCCGTGCCAGCCGCGGTGTCCGCGGAATCCGCCGAACAGGATGCGGCTCAATACAAGTAGCCCCAGCGCATGGGCGAAATCAATCGTCCGGGCACCGACGAATAACCCCGGCATCACCGAGTTCCACAGCATCATGACGACCCACCCGAGCACGCCGATGGCGACCACCACGAGCAGCGCCTTGCCCGCACATCTGATTCGAAAATTCATCCGTCGACTCCTCTAGATATCCAGTTCGTCATAAATCGGTTGCAGTCGCGCACGCAGATGCAGAACCGCATATCGTTTGCGCGCGAGCAGCGTATTGAGCGTGACGCCGCTTTCCGCGGCCATCTCCTTGAAGGACCGCCCTTCCAGTTCGTGCGCGATAAAAACCTCGCGTTGATTCGCCGGCAGTTCGTCGAGCGCATCCTGCAACGCCTTGAGCAACAGCGTGCGAGCGTAGAGCGCTTCAGGACCAGCATCGTGCGACGGTAGCGCGAGATCCAGGCGATACTCGCTGTCCGCGTCGTCGTCGGCATCGAGCAGATCGGCCAGCGGCTGCTCCTTCCTCTTGCGAAAACGATCGATGATGCGATTACGCGCGGTACGGAACAGCCACGCGCTCGCCTGTTCGATTGGCGCCGGAAGCCGATAAGCCTGTACGAATTCGTGAAGCACATCCTGCAGAACGTCCTCGGCATCGTCCGGGTCGCGGATCCGGCGCCGAATGAAATTCCCTAGCCTCGTTCGTTCACGCATCACTGTCGCAGTGATGTCGCGGTCTGGGTCGGTCATCGTTTGCGAAGTGGGTGGCGGTTCCATGCGTCTGAAGACGTTTCAGGCGCGCGAATATTGTGGCGAGTATGAAAAATTTGCGGCTTTACGCATCGGCTTCACTGCGCCGCAGTCGTTTCAAGGAACGGGCCCGATATGGCATCGACCCGTCGTCGCAGGAATCGATTGACTCCCCGTATCAACCCGAAGTACACTTCGCGCCGCGGGGTGGAGCAGTCTGGCAGCTCGTCGGGCTCATAACCCGAAGGTCGTAGGTTCAAATCCTACCCCCGCAACCAAATGCCGAAGCCCGCTTTGCGAAAGCAAGCGGGCTTTTTGCTGTCTGGGGGATATTGCCGCGCATGCCGCGCAGCACACGAAGATGGGTAGTCGACCGTTCACCGCGACGTGCGACACGCGATCGCACCTCGTCCATTCGCCGAGGACATGCAGCGAACATTGCGTAGAATTCCGAACCTTCTTCGGTTCAGCACACGGACTTGTCGAATGATTCGAACGATCGCGGCGCTCGCCGCGCTTTCAGCGATAACCGCCACGGCCAACGCCGCCGACACCGGCACGGCGCCTGCCAAGCAACGCTACGTCAGCCCGGGCATCGCCAACGTCACTGCCTCGGCGGCCCCTCGCCCGGAAAGCACCTCTCCCGACGCGCGGTGCCGGGAACTGGCCGCCGGCATCGATGCGCTCACGCACTCGCCCGACCGCGGCCACCGAGTCGTGCGCGGCATGGGCCCGGACGGCAAGCCGCGCAACGAACTGCACGCGTACGACAAACGGGCCGACCTGGAAGCCGAGCACGTGCGCCTCGGCTGCCAATAACGAACCACGACGAACGACGAGCGCGCCGTTACCCGGCCTACTCACGCCGGGCATAGGTCTTTACGCGTTCGCGCCGCCGTCGATCGTCAACCCGGTCCCATTGATCGACCGCCCTTCCGGCCCGACGACGAACGCCACGAGCGCAGCCACGTCGTCGGCCTTGCCGTACTGCTGAATCGCCATCCGCGAACGTTGCGCATCGGCATGCTCGCCATCGGCGGGGTTCATATCGGTATCGGTGGAACCCGGATGCACGATGTTGACCGTGATGCCGCGCGAGCCGAGATCGCGCGCGAGCCCCTGCGTCCAGCCGATCAGTGCGGCCTTGCTCGCCGCATAGAGGCTCATCCCCGCATCGGGCACGCGTGTCGCGAGGCAACTGCCGGTCGACACGATGCGCCCGCCTTCCCCGAGATGCCGCGCCGCCGCCTGCGATGCGACGATCACCGCGCGCACGTTCACGTTCAGCGTCGCGTCGATATCGTCGAGCGTGAGGTCGTCCAGCGCGCCGGCCCGGAAAATCCCCGCGTTGTTGACGAGAATGTCCAGGCCGCCGAACGTCTCCGCGGCACGATCGACCGCGTTGCGCACGGCCACCGGATCCGCGCTGTCGGCCTGGATCGCGATGGCGCGACGGCCCAACGCCTCGATGCCGGCGACGACGGCCTGCGCCCGCTCGGCCGATTTTTCATACGTGATCGCCACGTCCGCGCCGTCAGCCGCCAGCCGTTTCGCGATCGCCGCGCCGATGCCGCGGCTGCCGCCCGTGATGAGTGCACGCTTGCCCTGGAGTCGATTCATGTCGGTTCCTTTCCTCATTTATGTAACAACCGACACAGAATGTGGGAAGTTGCGCCGCACAGTCAATTGATTTATTTTATCGATCGATACAGATATCGACGAAGGAACGGACGCAATGGCTGAACGAGGCCGACCGAGAAGCTTCGACAAGGAAGCGGCGCTGGATCGCGCGATGGAGGTGTTCTGGCGTCTCGGCTACGAAGGCGCGTCGATGACGGACCTGACGGCCGCGATGGGCATCGCGTCGCCGAGCCTGTATGCGGCCTTCGGCAGCAAGGAAGCGTTGTTCCGGCAAGCGCTCGAGCATTACCGCGCAACCGAGGGGCGAGAAATCTGGGGCGGTGTCGAACGGGCGGCCAGCGCGCGCGACGCCGTGCAGAGTTACCTGATGGATACCGCACGCGTGTTCACGCGGCGCTCGAAGCCGGCCGGCTGCCTGATCGTGCTGTCGGCGCTGCATCCGGCCGAACGTTCCGATATGGTCCGGCAAACGTTGATCGCGATGCGCGAGGGCACGGTCGACGCGCTGCGGGAACGCCTCGTGCAAGGCGTCGCGGCAGGCGAAATATCAACGCACGCGAACCTCGACGCGATCGCGCGCTACTACGTGACGGTCCAGCAGGGCATGTCGATCCAGGCGCGCGACGGCGCGAGCCGCCGCGATCTGGAGGCCGTCGCACAGGCCGCGCTGGCCGCATGGCCGGCGCTCGTCGGCACGAGCAGCGCGGCCGGTGTATAGGTAGCGGCAGGACACCGCCGAAAGGAAAGATTACTGCTTCGCCGCTTGCTGCACGTCTTTCGACGCATGCCACACGCGATAGCGCACGTCGAAACCGTCCGGTACATAGACGACGAGCGGCAGGCGGCTGTTGTAGCGCAGCAGTTGACCGTCACTGCGCACCTGCACGAACCGTTGCTGCGGCGCCTGGCCCGGGCACGCCATCAGTGTCGACGCCGGCCCCTTCACGTCGGTGAGCCGGTAGTACGTATAGCCCCAGCCCTTCACGTCCTCGGCAGTCAGCTCGCCGCCGAACCACTGCTGGTTGCAGTCGGTCTGCAGCGTCTTGCCGATCATCAGCTCGACGCGCGCATCACCCTCGTTCTCGAGCGCGGGCAACGCGATCACGACGCGCTGCTGGCCGGTCGCCGCCTGCGGAAACATCTTGAACGACTCGGCCGACACGGCGGGCGCGGAGGCCGGCGCGGCCGCGCATGCGGCGGCGGTTGTCACGCAGAAGGCGGCCAGCGCGGCCCGGATCGCGAATTTCATTGATGTGCTCCTGAAAAACAAATGAGCCCCCGATGCTAACACTTTCGTCACACGACCTTACGAGGCCGTAATTTGGCGACACAATTGCAAACAGCCGGCAATCCCCGGGCGCGGTACTTATAGCGGAACCAACGGAGAACATCATGCTGAAGCTCATTGCTGCCGCCGGCGTCGCCACCCTGCTGGCCGGCTGCGTCGTCGCCCCGGACGCCGGATACGGCTACGGGCAGCCTTACTATTCCGATCCCGGCTATGCGTACGCGCCGTCCCCCGTGTACGGCACGGTCAATATCTGGGGCGGTGGCGGCGGACGCGACTGGGATCGCGGCCGCCGCGACTACCATCGCTGGGACGGCGATCGCGGCGATCGCGGCAACCGCGGCAACGGCTGGGGCCGCGGCGGCGGACACCGCGGCGACTGGAACGAAGGCGGCGGTGGCGGCGGTCATCGCCACTGACGCGCAATTGCAACCGTTTGTATCCGCGCACGGCGCGCCGAAGGCCGGCGGCGCATCGCTCCGGCCAACGAACCGGCCGCACAAAACGACAAAGGCCCTCGCATCGAGCGAGGGCCTTTCGTCGTCCGGCCCGGCGAAGCGAGCATCGACGGGTAACGGCCAACCGGCCCGAAACCCGCGCGCGCTCACCAGCCGGCAGGCCGCGCGTAGCCGCCCTGCACCGGCGCCCCGCACACGTACGCGCGCTGGTAACGGTCGTAGCAATAGTTCGGGCCGTCGTCCTGGTACTGCGCCTGCTGATAGGTCGGGTAGGCAGGCTGCTGGTACGCGGGCGCCTGGTAGTACGTCGGCGGCTGATAGGCCGGCGCCTGGTACGCGGGCGCCTGATACGCGACGGGCGGATTCATCGCGGACGTCACGATCGCGCCGAGCACCGCGCCGCCGATCAATGCGCCGATGACGGCGCCGCCATCGCGGCCGTGCGCGGACGCCGGGCCCGCGACCGCGAGCGAACCGGCAAGGACACACACTGCGGCAATCTTTTTCATGATGGACTCCCACGCGAAGTGGTACTGGATGCGATGCATTGTGGCGGGACGCGGCCGTAATAGATGCAGCAAGTGGTAACGCGCGATTACCGGTATCGCTCGCGCCGAAACGCGTCGTCGCCGTGCTACGATTTTCGGCAGACAGGAGACGCCTTCATGCAGCCCGAAACCGCCCGCCGTTTCGATACCGAATTCGCACCGCGCATCGCGCAGGCGATCGCCGCATTCTTCGCCGATCACGTTCAGACCGACGTCGTCCCCTATGGCGGGCACGGGCACCCGACGCGCGTGCAG
This sequence comes from Burkholderia sp. AcTa6-5, assembly GCF_017815075.1. NCBI lineage: Bacteria > Pseudomonadati > Pseudomonadota > Betaproteobacteria > Burkholderiales > Burkholderiaceae > Burkholderia > Burkholderia sp. AcTa6-5. The sequence goes on from NZ_JAGIQE010000003.1 coordinate 166,245, forward strand.
ATCCGCAGCGCGCCGCACGAGCACGTGAGCGGCTTCGTGTATCCGCTGAACCTGGAACTGACCTGGGACACCGACGAAATCGAGCGGCTGATGGAGCCGGACGGCCCGCAGCGCTTCGAGCACTATCTCGCCGCGTTGCCGAAAAAGCTGAGCGCATGGCAAAGCGCACGCGACATCGATCTCGCGTCGCGCACGCAGGGCGACCCGCTCGTGCGGCTCGGCGGTCTCGACTTCGAAGGCTGAATGCGCGCGCCAGCAGGCCCCCGCGCGACCTGGCGTCGCGCGATGCGGCCCGGTGATACACTCGACCGGCCCCGTTCCGGCGCAGCCGCGCCGGCCGGGCCGTTCATCGCCGCCGCCCCTGCACATGGTTGCGCACGCAACCGGCCCGCGGGCGCGCGGACAACCACGCTCTCGCTCCCGTCATGAACGCCGATACCGGCCTGCCGCTTCCGCAACGCTACTGGGCGATCGTCTGCGTCGCCCTGGGCATCACGCTCGCCGTGCTCGACGGCGCCATCGCGAACGTCGCATTGCCGACCATCGCGCGCGACCTGCACGCGTCCGACGCCGCGTCGATCTGGATCGTCAACGCGTACCAGCTCGCGGTCACGATCACGCTGCTGCCGCTCGCGTCGCTCGGCGAACGCATCGGCTATCGCCGCGTCTACATCGCCGGCCTCGCGTTGTTCACCGCGGCATCGCTGGGCTGCGCGCTCGCCGGCTCGCTGCCGATGCTGGCGGTGATGCGCGTGATCCAGGGGTTCGGCGCGGCCGGCATCATGAGCGTCAACGCGGCGCTCGTGCGAATGATCTACCCATCGTCGATGCTGGGGCGCGGGTTGTCGCTCAACGCGATGGTGGTCGCGCTGTCGTCGGCGATCGGGCCGACGGTCGCGTCCGCGATCCTGTCGTTCGCGTCGTGGCCGTGGCTGTTCGCGGTCAACGTGCCGATCGGCATCGCGGCCGTGCTCGGCAGCGTGCGCGCGCTGCCGGCCAACCCGCTGCACGACGCGCCGTACGACTTCGCGAGCGCGCTGATGAACGCCTGCGTGTTCGGCCTCTTGATCACGGCCGTCGACGGGCTCGGTCACGGCGAAAGTCATGCGTACGTCGCGGCCGAACTGGCCGTCGCATTCGTGGTCGGCTACTTCTTCGTGAAGCGCCAGTTGTCGCAGCCCGCGCCGCTGCTGCCGGTCGACCTGATGCGCATCCCGATGTTCGCGCTGTCGGTCTACACGTCGACGGCGTCGTTCACGTCGCAGATGCTCGCGTTCGTCGCGCTGCCGTTCTGGCTGCAGAATTCACTCGGTTTCTCGCAGGTCGAGACGGGCCTCTACATGACGCCGTGGCCGCTCGTGATCGTGTTCGCCGCGCCGCTCGCGGGCGTGCTGTCGGACCGCTATTCGGCCGGCATCCTCGGCGGGATCGGGCTGGCGCTGTTCGCCGCCGGCTTGCTGTCGCTCGCGACGATCGGCGCGCACCCGGGCACGGTCGACATCGTGTGGCGGATGGCGCTGTGCGGCGCGGGCTTCGGGCTGTTCCAGTCGCCGAACAACCGCGCGATGCTGTCGTCGGCGCCGCGCGAGCGCAGCGGCGGCGCCGGCGGCATGCTGAGCACCGCGCGCCTGACCGGTCAGACGCTCGGCGCCGCGCTGGTCGCGCTGATTTTCGGGCTCGCGCCCGACCGCGGACCGACGATCGCACTCTATGTCGCCACGGTGTTCGCGGCGGTGGCCGCGGTCGTCAGCCTGCTGCGCATCGCGTCGCCGCGGCCGGACACGGCGGCCTGACACCGTCGTGCGCCGCACCCGCGTCGGGCGTCATGCGGCGTCGAGCGCGTCCATCACGAAGCGCACGCGCGCCTTCACGCTCACGCGCGGCAACTCGATCAACCGATAGCCGTACGACGTATAGCACTCGACCATCGCGTCATGGGTGCGCACCGCTTCCGCGAAATCCTGCCGACGCTCGGCGTCCTGCGCATAGATGTCGGGCCAAGGCGGCGCGATGAACACGCGCCGGTGATAGCGGAAACGCCGCGCCGCGGCTTCCGCGTGCGCGGGTACCGCCAATCCGGTCAGCTTCAGATAGCCGATCACGTCCGGCACGCCGCGGTCGAAGAACACCGGCCCGCGCGCCTGCCGCGCGAGATGGTAGGACCGCATCTCCCAGCCCAGCATCAACTCGGCGAACGCTGCCGGGTCGCGCCACGGCAGTGCTGGACCGTCGACGGCCATCTGGTCGCGGATCACGCCGCGTCCGGCTTCCTGCGAGCGTGCGAACCCGGCGCGCTCGAGCGCATCGAGCAACGTGCTCTTGCCCGAACCGGGGCCGCCCGTCACGACGAAGAAACGGCCGGCCGTATCGCCTGCCGTTTCTTCGTCGCTGCCGGCGCCCGGCGCGCACTCACGCATGCGCGACCCGCCGGCCCGCGCGCTGCGTGACCGACGCCGCCGCGGCGACACTGCGCAAGTCGGCGACGAACGTGTCGCGCCACACCGACAGGTCGTTCTCGCGCAACCGCGCGAGATTCTCCTCATGACGCGCCTGCCGCTCCGCGAGCGGCATCGATAGCGCACGTTCGAGCGCCTCGGCCATCTGCGACAGGTCGTACGGATTGACGAGCAGCGCGCCGGTCAGCTCGGCTGCCGCGCCCGCGAACTCCGACAGCACGAGCACGCCCGGATCGGCCGGATCCTGCGACGCGACGTATTCCTTCGCGACGAGATTCATCCCGTCGCGCAACGGCGTCACGTAGCCGACCTGCGACATCCGGAAGAACGCCATCAGCAGGTTGCGCTCGTACTTCCGGTTCAGGTACTGGATCGGCGTCCAGTCGAGTTGCGAGAAGCGGCCGTTGATGCGGCCGGCCTCGCCTTCGAGCGTTTCGCGGATCTGCTGGTAGGTCTGCACGTCGGAACGCGTCGGCGGCGCGATCTGCAGCAGCGACACGCGCCCCTGCCAGCCCGGCGCATTCGCGAGCATCCGTTCGAACGACTGGAAGCGCTCGACGAGCCCCTTCGAGTAATCGAGGCGGTCGACGCTCATCACCAGCTTGCGGTCGCCGAGCGCCTCGCGCAGCATCTTCACCGGCTTGCGCGTGCCGTACTGGACGGCCGCCTGCGCGATCGCGTCGGGATGCACGCCGATCGGATAGGCCGCGACCTTCACGACGCGGCCGTGCGCGTGCAGCATCCCGTCCTCGCTCGCCGCGCCGATGCCGCGCCGCTCGATGTAGTCGGTGAACGCCTGTTTGTCGGCGTCGGTCTGGAAGCCCGCGACGTCGTACGCGCACATGAACTTCACAAGTTCCTCGTGCGGCGGCACGAGGCGCAGCATGTCGGGCGACGGAAACGGGATGTGCAGGAAGAAGCCGATCGGGTTCTTCACGCCGAGCTCGCGCAGGCAGTGCGCGAACGGCAGCAGGTGGTAGTCGTGCACCCAGATCAAGTCGTCCGGACGCAGCAGCGCGGCGAGCTGCTTCGCGAGCATCGCGTTCACGCGCAGATAACCGGCGTACTCCTGCCGATCGAAGCGTGCGAGATCGCCGCGGTAATGGAACACCGGCCACAGCGTCGCGTTCGAGAAGCCGCGGTAGTACTGGTCGTAGTCGCGCCGGGTCAGTCCAACCGTCGCATACGTCACGTTGCCGTCCCGCTGGATCGCGGGCTCGGCATCCGGCGCCCCGACGATCTCGCCGTTCCAGCCGAACCAGACGCCGCCCGTTTCCTTCAGCGCGTCCATCACGCCGACGGCCAGGCCGCCCGCGCTTGGGCGCGTGTCCTCGCCGGCGGCGACACGATTCGATACCACGATCAATCTGCTCATGCGACTTCCCCTCCTCGATTCGATTGGCTGGCGCGCGACGCACGCCAAAGCAGGCGCGGCGGCCCGAAGGCGGCCGCGCGGCGACTCAGTTCCGAGAATTGCAATGAAATACGGCGATGGAATGCGGCGACGACCGTATCAAGCGTCCTGCTCCTGACCGAGGTCGCGTTGATAGTCGAGCCCTTCCGGGCGAGCACCGCCCTGGTTGTGATCGCCGTCCGACGGTGTCTCGTCCGGCGCGCCCGCAGGCGGTGCCGAAGGCGCGTCGGTCCGCGGACGCGGCGGCACTTCCGGATGGTCGGCCGCCGCGACGGGGGGCCGGGGTGACAACCGTTTCGAACGGCGCATGGTTGGGTGTCTCATATGCGGCGCGGCTCGAGGCCGTCGTAGAAACATTCCATAGCAAAATAGTCTAGGTCGCTTGATCGCATCCGAAGGTAACAATTACCTTCAATTTGTAACGTTTCGACCCCTCGCCGATCATCTATCCGACAATAACGCCGCCCGCGCGCACGCGGCGCGCCGCACGGCGATTTGTCAAAGCTTTGCAGTTTTCCTATGACAATTGCGAAACAATGACGCGGCATCAGGGCGTGCACGCGCCGCCGCTCACCCAGACAGGACTTGCACTCAGGGATGAACATTCGTTTCGAATCGCCGCGCCGGGCCACGCCGGCGCGCGTCGTGCTGGCCGTGATCGCCACGGCCGCACTGCTGTCCGGCTGCAATTCGCTGTACAGCGAAGGCGCGACGGCCGGCGCCGGTATCGCGGGCGCCGCGATCGCCTCCAAGGTCACCAACAACGCCGCCGTCGCGACGGGCATCGGCCTCGGCGCCGTCGCCGGCGCGCGCGCCGGCGTCCAGTACTCGCAACGCGTCGCGCACCGCTACACGCAGGAGCAGATCGCGAAGGCGGCCGGGCCGCTCGACGTCGGCGGTGTCGCGCCGTGGTCGACGCACCATTCGTTCCCGATCGAGGACGACGAGCAGGGCCGCGTGACGGTCAGCCGGATGATCAGCGTCGGTCCGCTCGACTGCAAGGAAATCGTGTTCGCGGTCGATACGCCGGCGAAGGCCGACAAGGCCGCGCAATCGGCGTTCTACGTCGCCACGATCTGCCGCGACGGGCCCGTGTGGAAATGGGCATCGGCGGAACCGGCGACCGAACGCTGGGGCGCGCTGCAATGAGCGTCGCGATCCGTATCGCGGCGATCGGCGCGCTGTGCGCGGCGACGGTCGCGCTGTCGGGCTGCGGGTCGGTCGGCGCCGCCAGCGGCGCGCTGGCCGGCGCGGCGACCGGCCTCGTCACCGCGAACCCGGCGGTCGGCGTCGGCGTCGGCATTGCCGTGCAGGCCGCGACCGACGAAGCCGTCAACCGCACGATGAAGCAACTCCATCAGAATCAGCAGGACGCGATCGCAAAGACGGCCGGCAGTCTCGCCGTCGGCGAAGTGAAGCCGTGGAAGGTGAAGAACACGCTGCCGCTCGAAAACGGCGAAGGCGAAGTGCGCGTCACGCGCGCGTACTCGTCGGCGCTCGCGCTGTGCAAGGAATTCGCGTTCTCGGTGAAGGACGGCGACAAGGCCGACTGGTATTTCGCGAATGCGTGCCAGCAAGGCACGCACTGGAAATGGGCGTCGGCGGAGCCGGCCGTTGATCGGTGGGGGAATTTGCAGTAATCGCGCGATGCGCCGCGCGTCATCGTGCGCGGCGCCCGTGGCGCTCTGCGTGCTCGCGACCTGCCGTGGTTACAGACGCGCGCGAAGCTGCGCCACCCTTTCCTTGATCTTCGCGGACAGCGCATCGTCCGGGTTGTAAGTCAGGCATCGCTCGAGATCGGCGATCGACGCATTGATATCGCCCAGCGTCTCGTATGCCCTGGCGCGATTGAAATAGACGAAAGGCTGGTCGGGATTGAGCTTCAGCGCCTTGTCGAAGTAATCGAGCGACTTCTGGTAGGCACCGCCTTCGAGGTAAATCGTCGCGAGCGTGCAATACGCCGATGGGTCCGTGTACCCCAGCTCGATGGCCCGGTTCAGATCGTTCAGCGCGAGATCCGTCTTCTTGATCATCGCGAAGGTCGTGCCGCGATCCGCATACGTCGCCGCGTCTTCCGGCGCCACTTTCAGGATGTCGCCGTACAGTCCAAGCGCATCCTCGATGCGCCCCTGCGACACGAATCCGCGTGCCCGCATGCGCATCGGTGAAAAATCGGGATTCTTATCGGTCATTCAATTTAACCATAGAAAATTTCGTGCGAACCTGGGTATACCGACCATCCAACATGCTTATCCGCCGGGCGATCAAATCGATGCGCCCGTACGTTGATTAAACGCGGCCCGCATGACGTCTGGGCTGATCATCTCCATGCGGCTCAACTCGGCAAGGACCGCCGCGAGAATGGCATCGACCCCAGGATCCACAGCTCTCATCTGCTTCAACAAAGAAGGCTGGAAGGCCTCATCCTCATTAATGCCCGACTCCCCGGTCTGGCGCCGCGCACGATACAGCACGCCGACCCAATAGCGAATGCGCTCGAGTGGACTCCACCCAGCATAAGTACTTGGAAACTTCGCTTTTTCGATTGCTTGCCGAACGACGGTCTCGACTTCAGCAAGAAACCGCATGAAGAACATCTGCTCCCCAACTGCAAGCTTCGACGACGTAATTGGATCGTATGCCGTATACGTCTCATAGCGAACGTCGGTATGGACCCCAAGTCTATTGCCTACTTTGACTCGGATCCCGTCCCGCAGAACAATCTCCCGCTCCGCAGGAAATCGCGCTTCACGCTCGCTGCGTGACAGAAAACGCCCCAATTTTGACGAATATTCGACCTCATGCTGACTGCCGATTTTCGAGTCGGAATACCAAACGACGATCGTTTGAGACTCTGCATTCTCGAACGCCTTCAAAAAAATGGCCTCGGGAATCAACACTCTCAATGCTGAAGGTAGCGAGGAGTAAGGTAGTCTGTCCCGCTTCAACATCACAATTGCTCCAAAATAACTCGTCCGAATTCATCCACCCCTACCACCTCAAACTTCACACCTGGAGGTATCACCGTTTCTGATGAATAAACCGGCTTCCCGATCAGACCGTGGTAATGTACTCCGAACGCAAGATCCGAAATATCTTTCGCCTTATCTGTATAAATAACAACATTCCGGTCGCCAACATAAGCGTCACCTTCGGATGGTGCAGTCGACCAGAAATTTGACTCAACCGTTTTCCCCTCAGCAAACCTTGCATCGAATTCCGCCACCGCATCAGTATCTCCCAGACGCCATCCTCGATATTGCGTCGGAGACGAATTTGGCATCTTGTCGAGACCCGACTGAATGATAGAACTCAATCCCTCTGCTTCCGGGCTACCACCCGCCAACAGTGTCTCATTCAGGTCCCGATAGAATAGCTTCGTCGTGTAACCAAATATCCCGTGCGCTTCGTCTGGCGTCAGACCATGCTTATCGACTGCCTTGCCGATAAGATCCTGATACGTTGCACCTTGATCGTTCATTTGCTTGTAGAACCCTTCGATTTCCGTCGGCGACTTCCCGGTAAATTTCGATACCGCGCTGAGATAGTCTGGCGCTGCAGATAGTTCTCCTGGATTGACTGTCACCGGAACTTCCGGAGTCGCTCGGCCCAAAAGACCAACGCCCCCCTTTGTTCCAGCATACCCGCCCAGCAAGCTTCCTCCAAGCATCGACCACTTCTGCCCGTCCGAACCCTCGCCGAAAATCTTTCCGCCCAGCCACCCGCCAACTTCGCCGCCAAGAAAACCGCCGGCCGCGCCGAGAAGCGCCAGCGCCGGCCCCGCAAGAACGGCCGCGGCAGCAATGCCCACCGCGGCCATCGTCCAGTTCACCCACGCCGGGATCTCGGGATTGAACTCCCCGACCGCCGGGCCACCGATGAACACGTTCGGCGATCCGTCGTTGATCAACGCGCCGCACATCATCCGGTCTTCCTTGCGGCTCGCCGGCTGGCTGTTGATGAACACCGTCGACGAACCCTGCGCGACCACCTGCGGCGGGCCCGCGTGGTCGCTGCACAGCCCGAGGCTCAAAATGGCCCGTATCGCCGGGCGACTGTTGATGAAGACGTTGGGCGAGCCCTTTGTCAGGCTTCCGGTGACGTGCCGCGGCGCCCACGACATCGTGCCCAGCACTTCGCCCAGCCCGCCGCCCGCGGCGGCACCCGCGGCGACCGCGGCAATCACCGTCAACGCCGCACCGCCGGTTGCGACCACCGCCACGGCGCCAATCACCGCGCCGGCAATCATCCCGGCGATCATCCATCCCTTGGACGCCGTATGCGCGATCGGATCGCCGAACCGCGCAGCAGCAAGCAATGTATCCACACGCGCTCCCCGTCAGCCTGCGTTCGCCACCGCGGTCAGATAAGCCCGCACGGCCTCGACGTTCTGCATGCCGACCATGCCCTTCACCGCCGTCACCTCACCGAGTCGATCGCCCAGCGATGCGTGCTCGCTCGAATCCGTCGTCCATAGCGCGAATTGACGGCCGTCCACGGCTCGCCACGCCGGCTGCCCGTGCGGCGCAGGCTGCAGCGCCAGCGGCTCGCCGCCCGAGCCGAAGAACGCGGTGTCGTCGAACATTTCCGTGACGTCGTGCCGGTACAGTTCGGCCATGCCGGTGAGCGCGTACAGCGTCGCGCTCGGCTCGTGCAGCACGAACACGATGCCGGCCGCGTCCTGGCCGAGCGCCGTCGGCGCGAAGGCCGCCCGCTCGGGCCGCGCCAACACGACACCCGCGAGCAGGCTCTTGTATTCCTTGCTCTTGTCCTCCGTGAACGACTTCGGACAGGTACCGATGAAGCTGATCGCCATGCGCTCGCGCCCCGCCTTCGGCGACATCACGACCGTCTGGCGCTGATGCAGCGGCGAGCCTTCCGACACCCACTGGTAATCGATTTCGCGCGCCGTTTCGCCGTCGATTTCCCGGTTTTCAAGGTGCTTCAACTCGAAACGCGGCAGCGACTTGCGCATCTCCGAGACCAATCGCGTCACGAACGTATCGACCGTGTCGTCCGGTTCCATCGGCGCGCGCGACACCACGAAGGTAAATCCGCTGCTTCCTGCTTCGTCGACCGTGAACAGGTGGATCGTCTTGTCTTTGAAGTGCGCCGGCAACTGAATGACGGCATCGTTCATCTGATATTCGGCCATGCTCTTCTCGGTTCGGCCTGCTCATTCGAGCAGGCGCCGGATTGAAACTGTTCGCCGGCGACACAGGCGCCGCCGACGCATCCGTCAGGCGGCAGCGTTACCGTACGCCGGCCGTGACCAGACGCTTGTGAATGGCTTCGATGCGACCCAGTTGCGGCGAGCCTTTCGGCGTCTGTTGCAGTTCGTCGCCGAGGACTTTCGCGTACGCGAGACCGTTGTCGTTCTTCACCGACGGATCGGCGCCGTGCTCGAGCAGATAATCGACGACGTCCCACTGCCGCAGGCGCGTCGCTTCGTAGAGCGCGGTTTCCTTCATCGAATCCCGCAGGTTGACGTTCGCCTTGTGCTCGACCAGCACGCGCATTTGCGGCAACAACGCGTCCTTGCAGGTGGCGAAGAGCAGCGGCGTATCGCCGTCGTACTTGAGATCCGGGCTCATGCCACCGGCCAGCAATGCCCGCAGCAGGTTCGGCGTGTCGGCCCGCGCGGCCAGATACGCGACGTTCGCGCCATTCTCGCCGAACGGCTGTTCAGGCTTGGCGCCGTCCCGGACCAGTTCGCTGACGATCTGAAGGCGCACGTTGGTCGCATCCGTCTTCACCGGCACGGCCTCCTGCACCGCGAACGACAACAGGCTGGCCTTCTTGTTGCCCAGCGCAGCGAGATCCGTATGTGTCGCAAGCGCCTTGACCTGCTCCAGATTCCCGTCGCGAATGGCACGCGCCAGCTCGAGTTGCTGTCCCGTGAAAAAATCTTCGGGCGGGTAACGTTTGAAGTCTGCCATTTTCGTTTCCTGTGCATGAGTCGGCCACCAGAACGGCGACGACAACCCGATTACCGCGACAACCGCGCCCGCGGCGATGACCTTGTTGTATTTCATCAATGTCCCTGAAGTTGGCTCAGCAGCGACGATTGCTGCTCGGCGACGGTCGTATTCAGCCCGCTCGTCACCTGGCCCATCATGTGCCGCTGGACCGTCGTCACGCTGGTGCCCGGAATGGTGATCTGCTCACCGACCGCCTTGGGCATCAGTTGCGACGTCACATCGCTGATCGGGCCCAGCCCACCCTCCTGCGCGCCCGTCAGGATGTCGCCGTCGACGCGATAGTTCGTGATCGACGACGATCGCGGCGTGGCCCCGTACAGCGGCAGCGTTTCAGGATTGAGGCCCGCCGCGTTGAAGGTCGTCGCGCCGGCGCCGCTCGCCTGCGATGCCGCCGACGCCAACCCGCCGCCGAGCGAATGGCCGGTGAGGTCGAGTCCGCCCGCATTTCCCGAACCGTAGACCTTCTTGCCGAGGGTCACGGCGCGATCGTAGTACGGCGAATTGTCGCCGAGCCCCTGGCTGAGGTTGTTCGACCAGTCCTCCTTGACCGTCGGCTGCGTACCCTTGAAGGCCAGCGTCGGCTTCATGCTGTCGCCGAACACCGCCGGATCGGGCGCATAGACCTGTGCGCCGAAATTGCTGCCGGGAATCTGCAGGTCCTGCGGTCGCATGCCGAATTTCTTCAACGCTTCCGGATCGTTCGACACGTTCTTCCATCCCGGCGGCGCCGTGCCCGGCGTGTACACGGCCTCCGCGAGCTTGGCCAGTTGCTGCGCCTTGACCGTCGCCTGGAGCTTGCGTGCCGCGGCCTGCACCTTCGGATCGGCCGAGGCGAGACCCGCCGCGATGATCGCCTGCTGATTGGCCCACTCGATCGCCATCGCCTGCTCGGGCGTCACGAACAGCCCCTGGTTCAGGTGAATCACCGGGCCATCGAGGAAGATGCCGCTCTGATTGATCAGGATGCTCGATGCGCCGTGAGACAGCTTGATGCTGTCCGGCTTGAGCGTCACGATGCTCGCGCCGACCCGATGCTCGATCTCGTCCGTCGCCTGATAGCTCTGCTTGCCCGGCCCGGCATCGCCGGCGAGCGCCTGCACGCCGACGGTGTTGGCCGTCGTGAAGCGCGCCTTCGCGATCTTTTCCGACAGGCTGCCTTCCGCGACATGCTTGCTTTCGTCGCCTTTCAGCACCGACACGTTCCGGGCGCCGGATTCCACCGTGTGCGATTCGCTATCCTTGACGATCGTCTTCATGTCCTTCTGCGCATGCAGAAAGACTTCCTGCGCGCCGTTCACGTCCGAGAACCGCAGCTCGTTGAAGCCCTCGCCCTTATGCGTCTGGCTGCGCATCCCCATCGTCTGGCCGCCGCTGCCGTGATACGGGTTGCCCGACTCGCCGTTGAACACACGGCCGACGACGATAGGGTTGTCCGGATCGCCCTGATTGAACGAGACGAGCACCTCCTGGCCGATCCGCGGGATCGCCGAGCCGCCCCAGCCCTTGCCCGCCCATGGTTGCGATACACGCACCCACATTGAATCGGAACCGTCGAGCTTGCCGCGCCGGTCCCACAGGAAATGCAGCTTGACCCGGCTGCCGTCGGTGTGAATTTCCTCGCCCTTCGGCCCGACCACGATCGCCGACTGCGTACCCTGCATGTGCGGCTTGGGCGTACGCCGCTCGGGCCTGAACGGGATGTCGATCGGCAGGCACGTAAACGTGTTGTGGTACGGCAGTTTCGACGTCTGCTGGGTATAGTCGTTCGCCACCTGGTGACGCACGCGAAGGATCACGAAATCCTTGTTGTTGTAGGCGGACGTGCCGTGATTGACCAGCGTGAAGCGCCCGCTCGTCGTCATCCCGTGCGCATGACCGGCGCCGTTGAAACGATGCGCGAGCGCTTCTTCCGCTTCCATCGCGTAGCACGCGTACCGCTGCCCGTCGTCGCCGTGGTCATACAGCGAATGGAACTGGTAACGCTCGGTCGTCTGGATGTTCGGGTGCTTCAGATTGACGGTCGGCACCTCGACATGCATCAGTTGCGAAGACGGCTGGTTGTAGTTGAAGTCCCGGTACGTGATCTTGCCGACGCGGAAACTGAACGCCTCGTCCCATCGATCGATGCCGTTCTGCTCGCTGGCGGCGCTGCTGGCTTCGTACGGAATGGTCTTCAGGCTCGGAATCGGCTGGAACACCGCGTTGGTGTCGCCGATCACGAGGATGTGCTTGTCCTGTTCGTAGCGGATCGTCCAGATCAGCCCTTCCTGCTCCATCAGGCGCGAGCAGAAACTGTAGTACGACTCATCGTACATGACGATGTATTCGAGTTTCGGACGTTCGCCCTGCATCGTGAACTCGAAATCCGAAAAACCCATCTCGCGGAAAATGTCGCTCAGGATGTCCTGCGGCGTCTGGTTCTGGAAAATCCGGCAATCGGTCGAGCGCGCGAGAAACCAGAACCACGGAACGACCGACATTTCATAGCGGGTCACCGAACCCGATTTTCCGACGCGACCGAACGACGCAACGTAACCGTCGAAATATCGTTTCGTCTCGGTATCCGCCGCCGACGTCACGACGCGCGTCAGACTGAAATTGCGGCTCTGCGGCTCGAGCGTGATCTTGACTCGCTGCCCGACGATTTCCTGCGGTTCGATGTTGTTGCGATGGGAAAGCAGGTCGAGATGGGTTTCAGTCAGCTGATTGACGTGCTCGTCGATGACCGCCGCGCTGACCAGCAGCACGTCCGGGCCGAGCGGCGTTTCGATCGTGATGAAGCGATTGTCCTGGGTCAGGCGCGGAAGCGCGCCCGTCAGGCCGTTGATGGCCTCGGCGATCGATTCGGGGGCCTTGCCCATCAGCGACAAGCCGGTTTGCGCCAGTTGCACCGCGCTCGCGGCACCGCCCAGCAGCCCCGCGCCCGGCATACCGGTCAGCGCGCCCAGTTGGCCCGCCATGCCGGCAAGCGAACCCAGGTTGCTCAAACCGCCGGCCAAGGCCGCACCGCCCCCTCCCATTCCGTCAGGGTTTCCGTTTGCTGCGAAACTCATCATTAACCTCGTTCTTTTTTATCGGGCGGACCCGCCGCGATCTGGACGCTATCGCACCACCAAGGCGCTCTCAGCCGCCTCGGTGGCGCCAAATATATCAAACCGTAGGGAAATTCATAAGCGCTTGTCGGCATTTAGTAGTCGGCGCCGAAAAACGGCCGCTGTCGATCGATTGATCGATCCCCGATATCAGTTGCTGACGGGCGGGCGCGCTCGCGCGCCGATTGAAGCACACCGCACCGATCCGGCATTAAACGCGTGTTGAAGGGGGAGGACGGCGGCGAAAGTGAACGAAGCGTGAGCGCCGAAGCGTGAAACCGGGCGCGACATCCTCGGCGAACGCCATCCGCGGCGCTTCCGGCAGGAGCACGATCCGCCAGGCGGGTGTCCATGGGGACCGGCGCCCATTGCGAACGCCAGGGCGGGCCACGGGCCCTTGGCCCGCAGCGGCCGAATCAACCCGCTTGGGGGCATCCGGGCGACTCCAGCGGGACGTGCAGGAATCGCCCTGTCAACATCAGGACTCGACGTCCTCGAGGCTGAAGATTTCGGTCTGGTCGTTGTACGAGAAGATCTCGCCGTAACGGCCCCAGTCGATCACCGCGTCGAGCGTTTCCTCGGCCGCGCCGTCCGACAGGAAATCCTCGAGCTCCTGCTCGAAGCGCACGCGCGGCGCGCGATGGCCCGGGCGCTCGTTCAGCACCTTCTTGATCCGCGCGGCGAGCGGCACGTGCTTCAGCAGGTGATCCGCGAACATCAGCTTGCGCTCCTGCGTGCCGAATTCCGCGAACACGCGCCCCGGCGGCGTCAGGAACACGTCGCCTTCGCGCACGTCCGCGAAGCCGAGGTACTGCAGCACTTCCGCGATCGGGAACAGGTCGTCGACTTCCAGATGCAGCGTGCGCGCGATTTCCGGCATGTCCGCGCGGCCGTGGTACGGCGCCATCGCGAGCGTCTCGATCAGGCCGGCCATCAGGTTGGTCGACACCTGCGGCAGCCAGCTGCCGAGCTCGAGCCCCTTCTTCGTCGCCTCGCCGGTCTGCCGCGCGGTCATCTTCGCGTAGATGTCGTCGACGAGCTTGCGGAACGCCGGGTCCAGACGATTGCGCGGGTGCTTGAACGGCACCTTGATCTCGGCGATCACGCGGCCGGGGTTCGACGACAGCACGAGGATCCGGTCGCACATGAACACCGCTTCCTCGATGTTGTGCGTGACGATCAGCACCGACTTGATCGGCATGCGGCCCTGCGTCCACAGGTCCAGCAAATCGGTACGCAGCGTCTCGGCCGTCAGCACGTCGAGCGCGGAGAACGGCTCGTCCATCAGCAGAATGGTCGGATCGACGACGAGCGCGCGCGCGAAACCGACGCGCTGGCGCATCCCGCCCGACAGCTCGCGCGGATACGCGTTCTCGAAGCCGTCGAGACCGATCAGGTCGATCGCGGCGAGCGCACGCTCGCGCCGCTCGCGCGCGCCGACGCCGAGCGCTTCCAGCCCGGCCTCCACGTTCTGCAGCACGGTGAGCCACGGGAACAGCGCGAAGGTCTGGAACACCATCGCGACGCCTTCGGCCGGGCCGCGCAGCGGCTTGCCGAGATAGGTCACTTCGCCGCCGGTCGGCTCGATCAGCCCGGCGATGATCCGCAGCAGCGTCGACTTGCCCGAGCCCGAGCGGCCGAGCAGGCCGACGATCTCGCCTTCGCGCAGCGACAGGTTCGCGTCGTCGAGCACGAGCAGCTCGCCCTGCGTCTTGTTGAAGCCGCGGCAGACATGATCGACGCGCAGGATTTCTTCACCGAGGCGCGGCGGCTGGGACGTCTGGACGGGGGCGTTTACAGCATTCGGATTGTGCATCGCGTTTCGCTCTCAATCGGTCTCAGTCGAGCCGCAGCTTCGCTTCGGCGAAGGCATACAGCGGGCGCCACAGTAGGCGGTTGAACAGGGTGACGAACAGGGACATCACGGCGATGCCCAGGATGATCTTCGGGAAATCGCCGGCGGCGGTGGTCCGCGCGATGTAGGCGCCGAGGCCATGCGCCTCGATCCGGGTGCTGCCCCACTGTACGGCTTCCGACACAATGCTCGCGTTCCACGCGCCGCCCGACGCGGTGATCGCGCCGGTCACGTAGTACGGGAAGATGCCGGGCAGGATCGCCTGACGCCACCACTGCCAGCCGCGGATGCGGAAGTTGGTCGCCGCTTCGCGATAGTCGTTCGGGTAGGACGTCGCGCCGGCGATCACGTTGAACAGGATATACCACTGCGTACCGAGCACGATCAGCGGCGACAGCCAGATGTCCGCATTCAGGTGGAAACGCGCGATCACGATCACGAACACCGGGAACAGCAGGTTCGCGGGGAACGCGGCGAGGAACTGCGCGAGCGGCTGCAGCTTCTCGGCCAGCTTCGGACGCAGCCCGACCCACACGCCGATCGGCACCCAGATCAGCGACGCGATCGAGATCAGCACGACCACGCGCAGCAGCGTGATGAGCCCGAGCACGAGCACGTGGCCGACTTCGGCCATCGTCACGCCGGTCGCGACGAAGCTGACGACGCGCCACACGATATAGGCCGTGCCGAGCAGCACGAGCCCCGCCCACGCGATGTCGACCGTGCGCGACGCCTTCTTCTCGACGCGCGGCAGCGTAAAGCGCATCGCGCCCGACAGCGGCAGGCGCAGCGGGATCCGCGCGGCCTTCGCGAAGAACCAGCCGGCCGGCACGAGCAGCTGATGGATCAGCCGCGTGCGGCGCACGAGGTCGAGCAGCCACGATTGCGGCGCATCGCCCGACGCGGTGTTTTCCATCCGGAACTTGTCGGCCCACGCGATGAGCGGGCGGAACAGGAACTGGTCATACGCGAGGATCACGACCGTCATCGTCAGGATCACCCAGCCGATCGCGCCGAAATTCTTGTCCGCGATCGCCTGCGCGAGATACGCGCCGATGCCCGGCAGCGTGATCGTCTGGTTGCCGACGGTGATCGCCTCCGACGCGACGACGAAGAACCAGCCGCCCGACATCGACATCATCATGTTCCAGATCAGGCCCGGCATCGAGAACGGCACCTCGAGCTTCCAGAAGCGCTGCCAGGACGTCAGGTGGAAGCCGCGCGACACCTCGTCCAGGTCGCGCGGCACCGTGCGCAGCGACTGGTAGAAGCTGAACGTCATGTTCCACGCCTGGCTCGTGAAGATCGCGAAGATCGCGGCCAGCTCGGCGCCGAGCACGCGGCTCGGGAACAGCGCGAGGAAGAACGTGACCGTAAACGAGATGAAGCCGAGCACCGGCACCGACTGCAGGATGTCGAGGATCGGGATCAGCACCATGCCCGCGCGGCGGCTCTTGGCCGCGAGCGTGCCGTAGACGAGCGTAAACGCCAGAGACGCGACCATCGCGGCGAGCATCCGCAGCGTGGTGCGCAGTGCATATTCGGGCAGGTTCGACGGATCGAGCGAGATCTTCTGCGTCTGCAGCACGCCGATCGGCGCCAGCGTTTCGTGAAAGCCGACCACCGCCATCGCGATCAGGCAGATGATCAGCGGAAAGGCGATGAAGTCCCACCGGTTCGGCAACACGCGCCACGCGGATGCGTTGGCGGTCCGGTTCGGATTGAAGAATCCGACGTTCATCAGGCGCCCTCCCCGGTAAGGCCGATCGAAGCCGGCAGTCGATGTTGATTCATGGCAAAGCGCACGGGCGCGGTAATTCGATTGACTGGCGATCTCGCGCACGCGGCGCGCCGTGCGTGCATGCGCTGCCGCGGCCGGTCGAGCCGGGCCGCGACGGCACGACACTACACCAACCTGTATTTCAGGTACAACCGTCCGGGGACGGCGCAGGCAACGCATGGATCGTGCCCGGCGCGTGGACGGATGGCGGGCGCGCGGTACGGAACAGCCTGGCCGCAGTCCGGCGGCCGGCACGCAGGCCCGAATTATGCCGTGATCCGGCCCGGCCGTGAACCCGCCCCCCGCACGCGGGCACAAACCGTGTCCGGGATCAGCAGCCGGATACGGCGAAGCAGGTATGATCGGGGCTAGCCCCCGGGGTCCGGTTCGGCCGTGTCGCCGCAACACGCACGCGCGCCGTGTCGACCGGCCCCGGGGATCGACCGACGAGCGGGAGGAAGGGAATGGCAGGAAACTTGGTGATCGTCTGTCGCGATCAGGATGCCGACGCGTTCTATGAACTCATGCAGGAGTACGGGTCGTTCCAGACGCGGCTGTCGTCCACGGCGTGGTACCTGAACATGAACGTCGTGCCGGAATCGCTGCAGGAGGAAATCCTGGAGCGCCTCGGCCGGTATACGACCGTCTATATCTTCGAGGCCACCACGGTGACCTACAACACGATCGACAGCAACGCGGCCGAGACGCTCGGCACGCTGTTCGGCGAATGACGCCGCGCGGCGCCCGCCCGGCCGGGCAGGCGCCGCCCCCGCTCATGCGGCCTGTGCATGGGATTCGTCGTCTTTCGGCACGGCGTCGAACGGGAACGTCATCGACACGCGCAGGCCGCCTTCGGGGCGATTGCCGATGTCGCATGCGCCGCCCAGCCTGAGCACGAGCCGCTCGACGATCGCGAGCCCGAGCCCGCTGTGGCCGTTCCCGCCGCGCGCGGGATCGAGCCGCACGAACGGCCGCGTGGCGGCCGCGAGGTCGCGCGGCGCGATGCCGCCGCCGCTGTCGCTGACCGACAGCACGTAGCCGGCCGGCGTGCGCGCCGTCTCGACGAGTACGGGCGGTGCGCCGTACGCATGCGCGTTGTCCAGCAGGTTCGACAGGATCCGGTCGAGCGTCGCCGTCGGCAGCCGGAAGCCGGGATCGGCCTCCAGCCGCGTCTGGACCGCCGGCGCGTTCGGCGCGACCGCGCGATAGCTGCGCGCGATCCGCTCGCACGCGTGATCGACCGGCACCGGCTCGCTGCGGTCGGCCCCGCCATGCGCAAACACCAGGAACTGGTCGACGATGTGCGACATCGAGTCGACGTCGCGCACGACGCCGTCGCGCAGCCGCGCGTCGTCCATCATTTCCGCCCGCAGGCGCATCCGCGCGAGCGGCGTGCGCAGGTCGTGCGCGACGCCGGCCAGCATCACCGCGCGATCACTGTCGGCCTGCGACACCTGCTCGACCATCTGGTTGAAGCCGTGCGTGAGCTGGCGCAGTTCGCGCGGCCCGCGTTCGCGCAGCGGCGGCACCGGCTGCCCGCGGCCGAAACGCGCGACCGCGCGAGCGAGCGAGCGCAGCGGCTGCTGTAACTGCCAGGCCGCGAACAGCGCGGCGATCACGCCGGCCGAGAAGATCGTGCCGAGCCACAGCAGCATCCGGTCGAGCGAGCGCGGCGGCCGCAGCGGCTGCACGGGCACCACGATCCAGTTGCGGTCGGCCGGCTCCTTCACCCACAGCACGGGCGGATGGCCCGGTGTGCCGATCTCGACCTGCGTGCCAGGCGGCATCCGGTCGCTCACATCGTCGCGGAACCGCTTCAGCGGCGGCGGCAGCCCCGCATCGCCGCCCTTCGGCACGTCGGCGCTGTCCGGCGACACGAGCCGCACGCGCGACGGCAGCGGCTGGTCGGGCGTGCGCGCGACGTGCTGGCGCACCGCGTCGACGAGGAACGCGGCCTCCTCGACCGCATAGCGCGTCTGCATCTGGTTGCGCTCGAGCCGCATCGCGAAGAACCACGCGAAGTGCGACAGGAGCAGGACGCCAACGACGAGCAGCGCCAGCCGCCCGAACAGCGAATCAATGGGTTTGCGCATGGGCCTCGCCGTCGGGCACGAACACGTAGCCGCGCCCGCGCACCGTCTGGATGAAGCGCGGCGTCGACGGATCCGTTTCGAGGATGCGGCGCAGGCGCCACACCTGGACGTCGATGCCGCGGTCGGTGCCGTCGTACTCGGGCCCGTGCAGCAGCTCGAGCAGCCGCTCGCGCGTGAGCGTGCGCAGCGCGTGGTTCACGAAGATCTTCAGCAGCGCGAATTCGCTGCTCGACAGCGTGGCCGGCTTGCCGTCGACCGACAGCGTGCGCGCCTGGAAGTCGAGCAGGAAGCGGCCGAACGCGAACGGCTCGCGCTGTTCGGGCGCGGCCGCCGACGGCGTCGCGCGGCGGCGGCGCAGCACGGCCTGCACGCGCGCGAGCAGCTCGCGCGGGTTGAACGGCTTGCCGAGGTAGTCGTCCGCGCCGAGCTCGAGCCCGACGATGCGGTCGACGTCGTCCGCGCGCGCGGTCAGCATGATCACGGGGATGTCGTCGCCGGCCGCGCGCAGCTGGCGCAGCGCGGTCAGGCCGTCCACGCCCGGCATCATCAGGTCCAGCACGATCAGGTCGGGCCGCTCGCGCTCGAGGCGCTTCTCGAGCGTCGCCGCGTCGTGCAGCACGGACACTTCCATCCCCTGGCGCACGAGATAGTCGCGCAGCAGGTCTCGGAGTTCTTGGTCGTCGTCGACGATGAGGATCTGGGTAGTCATGGCTCGAAGTTTACCGCGCGAGGGCGGAGTCGAAGAACGAAACAAAGGGGCGAAAGGGTTA
The DNA here is from genome assembly GCF_017815075.1 of Burkholderia sp. AcTa6-5. NCBI lineage: Bacteria > Pseudomonadati > Pseudomonadota > Betaproteobacteria > Burkholderiales > Burkholderiaceae > Burkholderia > Burkholderia sp. AcTa6-5. Next base: position 185,686 of record NZ_JAGIQE010000003.1, read on the forward strand.
CTGCGGGTTACCGCGCAAGGGAACTGTAATGCGCGGTAACCGGGCCGCCGCCCCGCGTAACACCCGTCGGAGCCTGCATCGCTAACCTGCGTCTTACCGGATGCGGTACCCGACTTTTCCGGCACCGCATCGCCGGACCCTTTGGATACAAGGAGTTTCTGAAATGTATAAGAAGACTTCCCGCGTGGCCATCGCGGCCGCCACCGTGCTCGCTCTCGCATTCGGCACCGCGCATGCCGCGCAGCCCGACGACATGCCGCCGCCGGGCGGCCCCGGCATGCACCGGATGCACGGCGGCCATGAAGGCGGCCCGTTCGGCGCGATCATGAAACTGCACGACCAGCTAAAGCTCAATGCGTCGGAGGAGCAGCAATGGCAAGCCGCCGTCAATACGATGAAGCAGAACCGTGACGCGATGCGCAAGAGCCACGAGCAGATGCGCGAGCAGTTCAAGGCCCAGCAGAACCAGCCGATCCTCGACCTGAGCGCGATGCACTCGGCCCGCCAGCAGGCGGAAGCGCAGAACGCGCAGCTGCGCGAGCAGACGTCCGCCGCATGGCTCACGTTCTACAACGGGCTGAACGACCAGCAGAAGACGATGGTCAGCACGGCGCTCAAGCAGCAGTTCGCGAAGATGGAACAGCGCCACGAAAAGATGAAGGCGCGCTGGGAACAGCATCGCGCGGCCGCCAAGGGCGCGTCGGCGCCGGCGCAGTAAGCCGGCGGGCCGCTCGCACGGCGGCACCGAACGGGGACGCAGGCATCGGCCTGCGTCCCCTTTTTCGTTTCAGGCGACGTCGAACAGCAGCACCTCGGCGCTCCGGCCGCGCGCGAACGCCACCGCGTCCACGCCGCCGATCCGCGCGCCGTCGCCGGCGGCCAGCGCGCGGCCGTTGACCTCGACCTCGCCGCGCGCCACGTGCACGTAGACGCTGCGCCCGGCCGGCACGTCGAACGCCGTCGTCTCGTCGCCGTCGATCAGCCCCGCGAAGATGCGGGCATCCGCCCGCATCGACAGCGCGCCGTCGCCGCCGTCGGGCGCCGCGACGAGCCTCAGGCGCCCGCGCTTCTCGTCGTCGGCGAAACGCCGCTCCTCGTAGCCGGGCCGCCCGCCCCGCTCGGCCGGCTGCAGCCAGATCTGCAGCAGATGCAGCGGGCGGTCGCGCGACGCGTTGGTTTCGCCGTGCATGAGCCCCGTGCCGGCGCTCATCCGCTGGATGCCGCCGGTCCGGACGATCGCGCCGCAGCCGAGGCTGTCGCGGTGCGCGAGCACGCCGTCCAGCACGTAGGTGACGATCTCCACGTCGCGGCGCGGCTGCATCCCGAAACCGCGCGTCGGCGCAATCAGATCCTCGCTCAGCACGCACAGCGCGCCGACGGGCGGACGCACCGGCGCATGCGCGGTGCGGCAGGCAGACGAAAAACTGTGACTCGATTCGAGCCAGCCGTGGCGCGTATGCCAGCGGTCTTCGGCGCGCAGGATCTGGAACATTGGGGTGGACGCTCGGGGGCGCAGATGTTCTGTTCGGGTTTACCTCCACTGTAGGGGGACCTCGAACGCGCCACAATCCGCCGCCCGCGCACCGCATCGTTGCAGCCGCGGAACCAATTGCCGAAATATTCGTTGCGAATACCGCGATTACCGCAACAGCCGATTCGAGGAATCGGTCGACCGTGCCGGATTGCCGTTTTCCGGGTATCGCGTTCGGGTAAAATACCGCCCTTTTGGCGTTCGCCGTTCCGGCGGCCGCCAACGTCAGAGCGCCGATCGGCGATTTTTGGCCGTCTAGAATACGCCGCGGCGCCCGGTTCGACCGGCCGCGAGCGCCCCCGGAAAGTCAGCAACAGAAGGATGGAAATGAAGAAGGCCGCCCTGTGCGCCGCCCTCGCCCTCGTGGCGGGCAGCGCCTTCGCGAAGGAGTGGAAGACCGTGCGGATCGGCGTCGACGCCAGCTACCCGCCGTTCGAGTCGACCGCGCCGAGCGGCGAGATCGTCGGTTTCGACGTGGATCTCACCAAGGAAATCTGCAAGCGGATCAACGTGAGATGCGTGTGGGTGGCGCAGGATCTCGACGGAATCATCCCGGCGCTGAAGGCGAAGAAGTACGACGTCATCGTGTCGTCGCTGACCGTCACGGACAAGCGTCGCGAACAGATCGACTTCTCCGACAAGGTGTACGACGCACCCGCACGGATGATCGCGAAGACCGGCTCGCCGCTGCTGCCGACGGTCGCGTCGCTGAAGGGCAAGCGCGTCGGCGTCGAGCAGGGCTCGACGCAGGAAACCTACGCGAAGGCGTACTGGGAACCGCAGGGCGTGACGATCGTTCCTTACCAGAACCAGGACCAGGTCTATACCGATCTCGGCACGGGCCGCCTCGACGCGACGCTGCAGGACGAGCTGCAGGCCGACTACGGCTTCCTGCGCACGCCGCGCGGCAAGGGCTTCGCGTTCGCCGGGCCGGAAGTGAAGGATCCGAAGACGATCGGCGACGGCACCGCGATCGGCCTGCGCAAGGAAGATACCGACCTGAAGCTCAAGATCAACCGGGCGCTGGCCGACATGCACAAGGACGGCACCTACGACCGGCTGTCGCACAAGTACTTCTCGTTCAGCGTCTATTCGGCGCCGGCCCGCTGAACGCGGCCCAAGCAGAAGCATCGGATGCGGGGGCGGCCCCGCGTCCGGGCAGTACAGGCAGTCAACCACGCGCCGCCCGCCTCTTGCCCGTCGCTCGCGCGACGGGCGGGCCCAGCACCGTTGCCGGGGCGGACGGTCATGATACGCACGGGGCGTTCCGCGCAGCTTGGCGGACGCGTGTTTCGCGGCGCACCGCGTGCGCCGTCAGGGACCACACCAGGGACCCCATATGTTTCTACAAGGCTACGGCCCGCTGATCCTCGCCGGCACCTGGCAAACCGTCAAACTGGCGGTGCTTTCGCTTGCGCTGTCGTTCCTGCTGGGGCTGCTCGGCGCCGGCGCGAAGCTGTCGCGCAACCGCGTGACGAACGGCGTCGGCACCGTCTACACGACGCTGATCCGCGGCGTGCCCGATCTCGTGCTGATGCTGCTGCTGTTCTACAGCCTGCAGATCTGGCTGAACATGGCGACCGACGCGCTCGGCTGGGACCAGATCGACATCGACCCATTCCTCGCCGGCGTGCTCGTGCTCGGCTTCATCTACGGCGCGTACTTCACCGAGACGTTCCGCGGCGCGTTCCTGTCGGTGCCGCGCGGCCAGCTCGAGGCCGGCAGCGCCTACGGGATGACGAACTGGCAAGTATTCACGCGGATCATGTTCCCGCAGATGATGCGCTTCGCGCTGCCGGGCATCGGCAACAACTGGCAGGTGCTCGTGAAGTCGACCGCGCTCGTGTCGATCATCGGTCTGGCCGACGTCGTGAAGGCGTCGCAGGACGCCGGCAAGGGCACGCTGCGATTCTTCTTCTTCACGCTGATCGCGGGAGCGGTCTACCTCGCCATCACGACGATCTCGAACTTCGTGCTGATGTGGCTCGAAAAGCGCTACTCGACCGGTGTCCGCAAGGCTGACCTATGATCGAACTCATCCAAGAATACTGGCGCAACTATCTGTACACCGACGGCTATCGCATTACCGGTGTCGCGATCACGCTGTGGCTGCTGGTCGTGTCGATCGGCCTCGGCTTCTGCCTGTCGGTGCCGCTCGCCGTCGCGCGCGTGTCGAAGCGAAAGTGGCTGGCGGGCGCCGTGTGGCTGTATACGTACGTGTTCCGCGGCACCCCGCTCTACGTGCAGCTGCTGCTCTGCTACACGGGCCTGTACAGCCTGCAGGCGGTGCGCGGCACGCCGATGCTCGATGCGTTCTTCCGCGACGGGATGCACTGCACGCTGCTCGCGTTCACGCTGAACACCTGCGCGTACACCACCGAAATCTTCGCGGGCGCGATCAAGGCGACGTCGTACGGCGAGATCGAAGCCGCGCGCGCGTACGGGATGTCGCCGTTCACGATGTATCGCCGCGTGATCCTGCCATCGGCGCTGCGCCGCGCGCTGCCGCTGTACAGCAACGAAGTGATCCTGATGCTGCACGCGACGACGGTGGCCTTCACCGCGACCGTGCCGGACATCCTGAAGATCGCGCGCGACGTGAACTCGGCGACCTACATGTCGTTCCACGCGTTCGGCATCGCCGCGCTGCTCTACCTCGTGATCTCGTTCACGCTCGTGTGGCTGTTCCGCCAGGCCGAGCGCCGCTGGCTCGCGTATCTGCGCCCGCAAGGCAAGTAAGTTTCCGCAGGACTATCGAATGAACTCCCAGACCCAGAAGCTTTTCGTCGACGATCTCCACAAGCGGTACGGCGACAACGAGGTGCTCAAAGGCGTGTCGCTGAGGGCGAACTCGGGCGACGTGATCAGCGTGATCGGCTCGTCCGGCTCCGGCAAGAGCACGATGCTGCGCTGTATCAACTTCCTCGAGCAGCCGAACGCGGGTCGCATCTTCGTCGACGGCGAGGAAGTGCGCACCGCGCTCGACAAGACGGGCGCACTGCGCGCGGCCGATTCGAAACAGCTGCAGCGCGTGCGCACCAAGCTGTCGATGGTGTTCCAGCACTTCAACCTCTGGTCGCACATGAACGTGATCGAGAACGTGATGGAAGCGCCGGTGAACGTGCTCGGCATCCCGAAGAAGGAAGCCGAGGACCGTGCGCGCGAGTATCTCGAGAAGGTCGGCCTCGCGCCGCGCGTCGAGAAGCAGTATCCGTCGCATTTGTCCGGTGGCCAGCAGCAGCGCGTGGCGATCGCGCGGGCGCTCGCGATGCATCCGGACGTGATGCTGTTCGACGAGCCGACCTCCGCGCTCGACCCGGAACTGGTGGGCGAAGTGCTGAAGGTGATGCAGAAGCTGGCCGAGGAAGGCCGCACGATGATCGTCGTCACGCACGAGATGGGCTTCGCGCGCAACGTGTCGAACCACGTGATGTTCCTGCACCAGGGCCGCGTCGAGGAACAAGGCGTGCCGGCCGAGGTGTTCGCGAACCCGAAGAGCGACCGCCTGCGCGGCTTCCTGTCGGGCAGCCTCAAGTAACGCCCGTCACGCGCCACGCCCGAGCGGGCGCCCGCGGTTCGCCGCGCGGCGCCCGTTTTGCGTTTACGCGGCGCTCACCGGCGTGCCGTCGGCGAACGCGCGCAGTTCGTCGCCCGCCAGCCGGTAACGCACCCATTCGCTCTGCGGCGCCGCGCCGACGCTTTCGTAGAAGCGAATCGCCGGCTCGTTCCAGTCGAGCACGCTCCATTCGAAACGCCCGCAGCCCGAGTCGACCGCGATCCGCGCGAGCGCCTTCAGCAGCCGCAGCCCCGCGCCGGCGCCGCGAAAACGCGGCGATACGTACAGATCCTCCAGATACAGCCCCTGCCGCGCGAGCCACGTCGAATACGAGAAGAAATACACGGCGAAGCCGGCCGGCTCGCCGTCGATCTCGCACATCAGCGCCCGCGCCGGCGAGCCTTCGCCGAACAGGCTGCGTTCGAGCGATTCGGGCGTCGCGACGACTTCGTGCTCCGCTTTCTCGTAGACGGCCAGTTCGGTGATGAAGCGCAGGATCTGCGGCACGTCGGCGACGGTGGCGGAACGGATATCGATTTGCACGGGTTGAGCCCTCCTCCGGCCCGGGATGTGAAACGGAAAACGGCGCCGCGCAGCCCGCAGCCGCGCTGGCGCCGTTCAAACCGTCATGCTACGTTCATGCGATGCCTGCAGGAAGTGCAGGTTCTTCATCCGGACCTGAACACGATGCATCCCGATCTGCGCCGCCTCGACCTGAACCTGCTGCTCGTGTTCGACGCGCTGTACCGCCACCGGTCGGTCGCAGCGGCCGCGCACGAGCTCGCGTTGAGCCCGTCGGCGTTGAGCCATGCGCTCGCCCGGCTGCGCGACGCGATCGGCGATGCGCTGTTCGTGCGGCTCGGCAACGAGATGCAGCCGACCGTGCGCGCCGACGACATCGCCACGTGGGCCGGCGACGCGCTCGACGCGATGTCGAAGGGGCTCGCCCGCGCGCGCCGCTTCGATCCGGCGCAAAGCGACCGTACGTTCGTGTTCGCCGCGACCGACTACACGGCATTCGCGGTGCTGCCGGCGTTCGTCGCCCGCATCCAGCACGTGGCGCCGCACCTGCGCATCCGCGTCGTCCATTCGGACCGCAAGATTTCCGTCGACGAACTCGCGGCCGGCCGCATCGACTTCGCGCTCGGCTACCACGAGGAATCGGCGGCCGACGCACCGGGAATCGAGGATGTCGACTGGTTCTCCGACGATTACGTCGTGATCGCGAGCGCCACGCATCCGGACATCCGCCGGCGGCTGACGCTCGACCAGTACCTGGCGGCGCGCCACGTGGTCGTCACGCCGTGGAACGAGTCGCGTGGCGTCGTCGACTACGTGCTCGACCGGCTCGGCGTCGCGCGGCACGTCGCCGTGCAGTTGCCGACCGTGCTGGCCGCGCCGTTCGTGATCGCGGAGTCGGCACTCCTGATGACCGCGCCGAACCGCGCCGCGCAGGCGCTGCGGCACGCGGCGCCGATCCGCATCTTCCCCGCGCCGTTCGAAATCCCGCGCTACACGGTGAAGGTCTACTCGCATGCGAAGCATGCGCGCACCGACGCGCATCGCTGGATCCGCGCGCAGTTGCTCGACGCACGGCCGAGCGCGGACTAGCCACAGCGCGTTTCGGCCGGGCGTTTCCGGCGTCGATCCGCGATGGCGACAATCGCCCGAATCATTACGAAATACTTACCCATTTCGCGACTTTCGCGCTTACGCCGGCGCCTTTGCAACGTCAATAGTGGCAATCCTTGAGCCCTATCCGCCGAATCCATGTCTCCCTTGTGGGACAAGGGTTTTCCGGTAATCGAGAACCCTTGGGAGCCCTGTTGCGCACCGTGTTGCATGGCAATTTGGCGACAGCGGTTAGTCAAACAACGATTTCCGTCGCCACAAAATTGTATTTTTGCTAAATTAGTAACCAAAGTAGCAAAACGAAGTTCGTGAAATGTAGTTTAGCTTCACGACACAACAAGGAGACCCCGCAGGCCGACCCGGCTGCGCGGGACCGCTCAACGGTTTTCCGTCTGCTTGCCCGCGTGCCGCGCTTACCGGCCCTGCACGAGGTCTCCCTGGTTATCCCGCTTTTGCCCGGCGCTCGCGCTCCGGGCATCTCGTGCAGTCTGGGTTGACTTTTTGACAGGGTATGGAGGAGATGATGAAGAAAGCTTTGGTCGCGGCGGCGCTGATGGCTGCTGGGGTGGTGACGGCGCACGCGCAGAGCAGCGTCACGCTGTATGGCCGCCTGGATGCAGGTATCGAGTACATGAACGGCCTGCAAAACGGCCACCAAGTGCGCGCGGAAAGCGGCGACTGGGGCACGAGCCTGTGGGGCTTGAAGGGTAGCGAGGACATCGGTGGCGGCAACAAGGTCCTGTTCCACATCGAAGGCGCGTTCAACACGATGACGGGCGGCTTCAGCGGCTCGATCTGGGATCGTTTCGCGACCGTCGGTATCTCGAACGACCGCTACGGTACGCTGCTGCTGGGTCGCGAGCTCGCGATCGCCAACGGCGTGTGGGATTTCGACCCGTTCGGCCAGTCGGCCTGGTCGACGGCCTCGCTGGTGCGCGGCCGCAACTGGAACAAGACCAGCAACAACGTGTCGTACCAGTCGCCGTCGCTCTACGGCCTCGACTTCTACGGCCAGTTCTCGTTCTCGAATTCGACCAGCTTCAACGGCAACACGACGGCCGGCCAACCGGGTCGTGCAATGGGCGGTCAGGTCACCTACACGAACTCGCTGTTCCAGTTGCGCGGCATCTACGACGAAACGCGCGACAGCAACGGCCGCTTCTCGGACGTGTTCAACTACTCGCGCGAATACTTCGCGGGCGTGAACGTGTTCCTCGGCCAGTTCAAGGTTCAGGCGGCCTACCAGGCATCGCGCGCGGACGGCAGCGGCGGCCCGGCAGTGAACGCCGGCGTGACGGGTACGCAACAGGTGTGGGGCGGCGTGACGTGGCAGGCGACGCCGGCAGCGGCGCTGATCGCGGCCGTGTATCACGTGAACGCGAACCACGGCGGCGGCAACGCGAACATCTACACGATCGGCGGTTCGTACAACATCTCGAAGCGCACGCTGTTCGACCTGCAGGCCGCGACGGTACGCAACAGCTCGTCGGCCAACTTCGGCCTGAACGCGAACGGTGCGGGCACCGCCGTGTCGACCGGCAACCCGCATCCGGGCGGCAGCCAGACCGGCGTCTACGCCGGCATCCAGCACCTGTTCTGATCAGGCGCCGTCAAAGAACGATTCGACAACACTTTCCACGCTGCTGCGAGAGGCGCGTATCGGTGCGGTACCCAACCGGGTATCCGCACCGTTTTTTCTTGGGCGGCGGATTCTTGCGACCCGTGGCCCGCTCGGCCGAAGCGGCCGGGAAGTGATTGAACGGCGCGGAAGCGGCGGCGCTCAGACGGCCGCTTCGTTCTCTTCGCCGGTGCGGATGCGGATCACGCGCTCGACGTCCGACACGAAGATCTTGCCGTCGCCGATCTTGCCGGTGCGCGCCGCACCGATCACCGCGTCGATCACCTGATCGACCTGCGCTTCCGCGACGACCACCTCGATCTTCATCTTCGGCAGGAAGTCGACCACGTATTCGGCGCCGCGATACAGCTCGGTGTGGCCCTTCTGACGGCCGAAGCCCTTCACTTCCGTCACGGTCAGGCCCGTGAGACCGACTTCGGCGAGCGCTTCGCGGACTTCGTCCAGCTTGAACGGCTTGATGATGGCGGTGATGCGTTTCATGATGGTTGTCCCTCAATGCTCGTTTGGATGAAAAATCGCGTTCCCGATTGTAAGCCGGCGGGCCGCCTCCGGCCCAGCACCGGTCAATCGAGCCGTTCGGTAAAACGTGATGTGATCGGGTAGCGCCAGTCGCGCCCGAATGCGCGATGCGTGACCCGGATGCCGATCGGCGCCTGGCGGCGCTTGTATTCGTTGATCTTGATGAGCCGCGTCACGCGCTCGACGTCGGCCTGCGCGTAGCCGGCCGCAACGATCTCGGCGAGCGGCCGGTCTTCTTCCATGTACATCCGCATGATCGCGTCGAGCACGTCGTACGGCGGCAGGCTGTCCTGGTCGGTCTGGTTCTCGCGCAGCTCCGCCGACGGCGCGCGCGTCAGGATCCGCTCGGGAATCACGTCGCGCAGCGCGTAATCGGTCGTTTCGTTGCGATAGCGGCAGAGTTGGTACACGAGCGTCTTCGCGATGTCCTTGATCACCGCGAAACCGCCGGCCATGTCGCCGTACAGCGTGCAGTAGCCGACCGCCATCTCGCTCTTGTTGCCGGTCGTCAGCACGATCGAGCCGAACTTGTTCGACAGCGCCATCAGCAGCGTGCCGCGGATGCGCGCCTGGATGTTCTCCTCCGTCGCGTCTTCCGCGCGGCCCGCGAATTCGTCCGCGAGCGCGGTGCGGAATGCATCGAACATCGGCGCGATCGCGATCTCGTCGTAGCGCACGCCGACGCGCCGCGCCATTTCCGCCGCATCGGTGGTCGAGATGTCGGCCGTGAAGCGCGACGGCATCATCACCGCGCGCACGCGCTCCGGCCCGAGCGCATCGCATGCGACGGCCAGCACCAGCGCCGAATCGACGCCGCCCGACAGCCCGATCAGCACGCCGGGAAAGCCGTTCTTGCCGATGTAGTCGCGCACGCCGGTCACCAGCGCGCGGTACACCTGCGCGTGCGTCGACAACTCGGGCGCGATCGCGCCAGGCAGCGGCCGCGCGCCATCGAATTCGACGATCGCATGCCCTTCGTCGAACTGCGGCATCTTCGCGACGAGCGCGCCGTCGCCGTCGAGCACGAACGACCCGCCGTCGAACACGAGTTCGTCCTGGCCGCCGACGAGGTTCACGTAGACCATCGGCAGCCCGGTCTCGCGAATCCGCGCGCGCAGGATGTCGATGCGCACCGCCTCCTTGTTCATGTGATACGGCGAGCCGTTCGGGATCAGCAGCACCTGCGCGCCGGCCGCCTTCGCGATCTGCGCGGCCGACGCATGCCACGCGTCCTCGCAAATGATCACGCCGTATTTCACGCCGTTCAGCTCGAACACGAGCGGCTCGGTATCGGTCGCGAAGTAGCGTTTCTCGTCGAACACCTCGGCGTTCGGCAGATCCTGCTTGCGGTACGTGCCGACGATCTCGCCGCCGACGATCAGCGACGCCGCGTTGAAGGTATCGGTGGGCGGCACGCCGCGCTCGATCGGGCGGTTTGCATTACCATCGACGGCTGACGCGCTGCCCGCCCCCGCACCGCGCAACGGATGGCCGACCAGTACCGCGAGCCCGTCGAACGCCTTCAGTGCGTCGGCGAGCGCGTCGAGCGCGGCGGCCGCCGCCGCGTAGAACGCGGGTCGCAGCAGCAGGTCTTCGGGTGGATAGCCGGACAACGCGAGTTCGGGGGCGACCATCAGTTGCGCACCATCGTTGTGCGCGGCGCGCGCGGCCGCGACGATGCGCGCGACGTTGCCGGCGAAATCGCCGACGGTGACGTTGATCTGGGCGAGAGCGAGTCGGGTCTTCATGGCGGGAGCGGCGCAACCCGGCGGCGCGCCTTGAACGGCTGACGAAATCGATCCGGGCGCGGGCCACGGCGGCCCGCATCCGGCAACATCCAACGGTACGGATTCACGCTTGAAACACGAACGCATCGATTATCGCACGGGCATCCTGTCGTCCCCCGCCGAGGTGCCGGCCGACGAATGGAACGCGCTGCTCGCGGGCGACGCGCAGCCCACGCCGTTCCTGCGCCACGAATTCCTCGACGCGCTGCACGTCGCGCGCTGCGCGGTGGACGACACCGGCTGGTCGCCGCACTTCGTCACGCTGACCGACACGCGCACCGGCCGCCTCGCGGCCGCCGCGCCCGTCTACGCGAAACAGCATTCGTACGGCGAATACGTGTTCGATTGGGCGTGGGCCGACGCGTACCAGCGCAACGACCTGCCCTACTACCCGAAGCTGCTGTGCGCGGTGCCGTTCACGCCGGTGCAGGGCACGCGGCTGCTCGCGGCCGACGACGACGCGCGCCGCCGGCTCGCGGCCACGCTGCTCGCGTTCGCCGAGCAGAGCGACGTGTCGTCGCTGCACGTGCTGTTTCCGACCGGCGACGAAGCGCGCCTGCTCGAATCGATGGGGATGATGCTGCGCGAAGGCGTGCAGTTTCACTGGCTCAACGACGGCTACCGCCACTTCGACGATTTCCTCGCCACACTCGAGCAGAAGAAGCGCAAGAACATCCGCGCGGAGCGGCGCAAGGTGCACGACGCGGGCGTGACCTTCCGGCGGCTGACCGGCGATCAGATCACCGACGCCGACTGGCGCTTCTTCTCGCGCTGCTATCGGCAAACGTACCGCGAGCACTATTCGAGCCCGTACCTGAACCTCGACTTCTTCCGCACGATCGGCGCGACGATGCCCGAGAACCTGCTGCTCGTGATCGCGGAAGCCGACGGGAAACCGATCGCGAGCGCGCTCGCCGTGTACCGGCGCGGCGAGCACGGCGGCGGCACGCTGTACGGCCGCTACTGGGGCGCGATCGAACACGTGCCCTGCCTGCATTTCGAAACCGCCTACTATCAGTTGCTCGAATTCTGCATCGAGGCCGGACTCGACACGTTCGAAGGCGGCGCGCAGGGCGAGCACAAGCTCGCGCGTGGTTTCCTGCCGACCGTCACGCACTCCGCGCACTGGCTCGCGCATCCGGCGTTTTCCGATGCGGTCGCGCGCTTTCTCGAGCGCGAGACCGAGCATATCCACGCGTACGTCGACGAACTGCGCGAACACGATCCGTTCCGGCGCAACACCGGCTAGCGCCGTCCGGCGCGCCGCGCAGGCGGCGAAGCCACGCAAGGGCCTCGCCGCCTGCCGTCCGGCTACCGCGCGTTCAGTGCGCGGCGAGCGTCACCGTCTGCGACAGCGCCTGCGGATCGCGCGACGACGCGGCCGCCGACAGCCCGTAGCTGCCCGCGCCGATCCGCCATGCGTGCGCGCTCGGATCCCACACGGCGAAGCGCTGCGCCGGCACCGCGACGTTGACCGTGCGCGCCTCGCCCGGCTGCAGCGCGACCTTGGTCCAGCCGACGAGCCGCTTCGGCGGCTCGCCAAGCGACGCGGGCAGCGCCGCGTAGATCTGCACCGTCTGCGTACCGGCGCGCGCACCGGTGTTCGTCACCCTCACGCCGACCGTCACGTTGCCCGCGGCGTCCGCCTGCGCGGACATCGCCGACAACGCATACGTCGTGTACGACAGCCCGTAGCCGAACGGGAACAGCGGCTCGATCGCCTTCGCGTCGAACCAGCGATAGCCGTACGCGAGCCCTTCCGCATAGACGTTTTGCAGGTTCGACGGATCGATCGTCGGCTGCGGCAGGTCGGCCTCCTGCTTCGGGAACGTGAGCGGCAGCCGGCCCGACGGGTTCGCGTCGCCGAACAGCAGGTCGGCGATCGCCTGGCCGCCCTGCGCGCCCGGATACCACGCGTCCAGCACGCCATGCACGTTCGCGAGCCACGGCATCAGCACCGGGCTGCCGTTCTCGAGCACGACGATCACACGCTTCGCCTTCGCGGCGACCGCGGCGATCAGCGCGTTCTGGTCGTATTGCTGGTTGTACGGGTCCGCCTTCGCATCGGGCAACGACAGGCTCGCGAGGTCGAGCCCTTCCGTCTGCCACTGCGTGGCGAACACGATCGCGACGTCGGCCTGTGCGGCCGCGCTCGCCGCGGCATTCGCGTCGGTCCCGTCGAGATAGCTGACCGACGCGTTCGGCGCCTTCGCGCGGATCGCCGCGAGCGGCGCGGACTTGTACCAGGTCGCGCACCCGCCGAACAGCATGCCCGCCGGTTGCTGGCAGGACGTCACCGCGTTGCCGTCGATCGCCGGCACCGCGCCCGAGCCGCCGCCCGACAGCACGCCCGCGTCCGCATGCCCGCCGATCACGACGACCGACTTGAGCGTGCCCGCGGCGAGCGGCAGCACCGGCTGCGTGTCGCCCGGCGCGGCCGCGTTCTTCAGCAGCACCGCCGCTTGCCGTGCGATCGCGAGCGCGTCGGCATTGCCGGCGGCCTCGTCGATCGCGCCGCCCGGCTTCGGCGGCGCATCCATCACGCCGATGCGGATCAGCGTGCGCAGCTTGCGCTGCACCATGTCGTTCAGCCGCGCGACCGACACGCTGCCGGCCTGCAGCGCCGCGCGCAGCTTCGCATTGAAGTACGAGCCGAGCGGCGCGTTGCCGTCGTCGGCCGCGCCCGGCTGTTCCTCGTCGAGCCCCGCCTGCACGGCCGCGACCGTCGAATGCGTCGCGCCCCAGTCCGACTGCACGACGCCCTTGAAGCCCCATTCGTTCTTCAGCACGGTCGTCAGCAGATACGGGTTCTCGCACGCATACACGCCGTTCAGCTTGTTGTACGCGCACATCACGTTGCCCGGCTGGCCGTCCTTCACGCCGATCTCGAACGCGAGCAGCTCGGCCTCGCGCATGGTCCGCTCGTCGACGACCGAATCGACCGTCATGCGGTTGGTTTCCTGGTCGTTGAACGCGAAATGCTTGATCGTCGCGATCACCTTCCGCGCCTGCGTGGCCTGCGTGCGCGCGGCGCTCAGCGTGCCCGCGAGCACCGGGTCCTCGCCCATGTATTCGAAGGTGCGGCCGTTGCGCGGCTCGCGCGCGAGGTTCACGCCGCCGCCAAGCCCTTCGGCGAAACCGAGCGCGCGCAGTTCGAGCGCGATGCGCGTGCCGTAGGTGCCCGCGAGCGCCGGGTCCCACGTCGCCGCGAGCGCGACCGGCGCCGGCAGCGCGGTCACGCGCGCATTCTTCACGTTCACGCCGCCCGCCGAATCGGCGCTGCTGACGGCCGGAATGCCGAGCCGCGGCACGCCCGGGATGTAGCTCGCGCCGTTCAGCGCGTCGGCCGGAAACGGGCCGCCCAGGCTGAGCGCCGGCATGCCGGTGCCATGCACGAGCTGCAGCTTTTCGTCGGTCGTCAGTTGCGCGACGAGCGCGGCCGCGCGCTGGTCGGCTGCCGCGTCGGGGTCGGTCGGGGCGTGAATGTCGTCGCCGCCGCACGACGCGAGCAGCACCGTGAGCGCGCACGCGGACGCAATCGTCGAACACCGGAACAGCGAAGTTTTCATTGATCCTCCAGAATCGTTCTGTTGTACTTGTGGCCACTCCAAGTCTAAAAATCGACCGGTCACCACGCTTGACCGGCAGGAGCATGCGTTGACCTCTCGCAGCGGGGACAAACCCGAACGGCATGACGACAGGGAGACAGACATGGAGTTGCAGCAGAAATCGGTATCCGTCCGGATCTACCGCTGGCTGTGCGAAGACGCGCGTGCGAACGGCATCGATCCCGCACCGCTTTACGAAACACTCGGCATCGGGCCGGCCGAGCTCGCCGACGACACGCGCCGCATCGCGGGCGATCGGCACGTGGCCGCGCTGCAATTGATGGACGACTGGCCGCTGTCGTGGCACCGCCCGCCGCCGCAGGTCGTGCCGTGGCTCGTGCCGTTTCCCGAACTCGCGGGCATCACGTGCAACGCGGCGACGCTGCGCGACGCGCTGCACGGCTACCTGCACTATCGCGAGCTGATCGGCAACGTCGACTGGGTGTTCGCGCACGAGAACGGCGACGCGATCGCGCTCGAGTACGTGAACGAAGGCGACGGCCGGCACGCGGGCAGCGCGTTCGCGAACCTCGCGATCCTCGCGGCGCTCGCGCGCCTGTACGACCCGCACGTGCGCGTCGACGACGCCGCATTCGCCGGCCGCGCGTTCGCGCCCGTTGCCGCGGTGCGCGACATGCTCGGCGCCCCGGTGTCGTTCGATGCCTCACACAATCGCATCGTGCTGCGCTCCGCGCACTTCGACACGCCGTTCGAGCGCTACAACGCGCCGCTCGCCGGCATCCAGCGGCATGCGGCCGACGCCGCGCGCGAACGCGTGCGCGCTCGCTCGACGTTCGGCTCGTCGGTCGAGCAATGCGTGCGCGACTGGCTGCGCACGTCCGACGACGCCGACGTGCCGACCGATACGCTGATGCAGCACGTCTGCACGCGCTTCGCGATGTCGCGCTGGACGTTGCGCCGGCGCCTGCATCGCGAAGCGGTCGGTTTCCATGCGCTCGTCGCGCAGGCGCGGCTCGGCGAGGCGCGCGACCTGCTGCTCAACACGCAGTTGCCGATCGGCGAGATCGGCGTGCGCGTCGGCTTCCGTTCGACGAGCGCGTTCACGCGCTTCTTCACGCGCGAACTCGGCGCGGCGCCCAGCCGCTTTCGCGACGGGCACGGCGACCGACGGCGTTGATGCACGGTTTTTCTGAGACACTGGCGGCTTCGCATCCCGCCGCCCTGCCATGTCCTGGTTTCTGTATCTGATCGAATGCGCCGACGACAGCGTCTACACGGGCATCACGACCGATGTCGCCGCGCGCTTCGACGAACACGCGTCCGGCAAGGGCGCGCGCTACACGCGCTCGCGCAAGCCGCGCGCGGTGCTCGCGGCGTTTGCGCTGCCCGACCGGTCGAGCGCGTCGCGCGCCGAATACTGGGTGAAGCGGCTCACGCCCGCGAAAAAGCGCGAACTCGCGGCCGGGTTGCGGACGCTTGAATCGGTGCTGCCGGCGGTGGTCACGCTCGACGAGAGCGGCGACACGACCGGGACGAAGGCGACGGCGCGCGGGCGGAAGAAGGTGAAGGCGGAAAATGTCGACGCTGCGGCGGAGACGGCTGCAACGGAACAGGTTGCCGGGAAAAAGGTGAAGGCCGGGAAAGTGGTCGGGGCAGCAACGGCCGCGAAGACGGCGAAGCCTGCGAAGGGCAAACAAGCATCGAAGTCGACGAAGGCGAGTCAAGCCGCACCGGACGCGAAACGTGCAAAACCCGTCGGCGATGCAGCCGCAAAAAAGACCTCGTCGCGTCGCACACCGGTAAAGAAAACCGACCTGCCCGCATCCGCGTCGTCAAAGAGGAAGGCACCGGCCGCCGCCGGCAAACCCGCCGCGAACGCACGCGAAGACGCCGCTTCCGCACCGGCCCGCCGTCGTTCGGCCACGAAAGCCGCCGAAGCGACCGCGCCGTCCGTTGCCGCGCCCCGCGCGAAACGCGCGAAGAACGCACCGGCTACCTCGCTGCCGCCCGTCTCCGCGTCCGCCCGCCGGAAAACCGCGCGCGCAAAACAAAACCGCGCGGCCTCCTGACGAGACACGCGCGGTTCGCGTTCCGTACGAGCCGGCCGTCGGCCGGCACGCCGCTTACTTCTTGTAGTTCGCGGCGCCGTCGGTGATTTCCTTGTGCGCGGCTTCGATGCCGGCCCAGCCTTCGACCTTCACCCACTTGCCCTTCTCGAGCGCCTTGTATTGCTCGAAGAAGTGCTTGATCTGGTCCTTCAGGTACTCGGGCACGTCGTCGATCGTCTTCAGGTTCGCCGTCATCGGGCAGATCTTGTCGTGCGGCACCGCGACCAGCTTCGCGTCGACGCCCGACTCGTCGGTCATCTGCAGCATGCCGAGCACGCGCGAGCGCACGATCGAGCCGGCCAGCAGCGGGAACGGCGTGATCACCAGCACGTCGACCGGATCGCCGTCGCCCGACAGCGTCTGCGGGATGTAGCCGTAGTTCACCGGGTAGCGCATGCCCGTACCGATGAAGCGGTCGACGACGAGGAGGCCCAGTTCCTTGTCCGCCTCGTACTTCACCGGATCGCTTTGCGCGGGAATCTCGATGATCACGTTGAAATCTTGCGGCAGGTCCTTGCCGGCCGGAACATGATTGAAGCTCATGAGCACTCTCTGTAGGTCGATGGGAATTCGGGACAGGGCGCCG
Organism: Burkholderia sp. AcTa6-5; assembly: GCF_017815075.1. Lineage (NCBI taxonomy): Bacteria > Pseudomonadati > Pseudomonadota > Betaproteobacteria > Burkholderiales > Burkholderiaceae > Burkholderia > Burkholderia sp. AcTa6-5. The sequence goes on from NZ_JAGIQE010000003.1 coordinate 202,613, forward strand.
CGGCCGATGCACGGCCGCGGGCGTCCCCCAAAAAGGAATGCGCCATTATAGCCAATCGACCGGTGGCGTCCGGATGACGATCGGCGCGATAATCGTTCCGGATGTCGACCGCCGAACCGGCGGCGGCGTGGCACGTCGATCACAATGCATGGGCCCGAGGCGGTGCCAAGGCGCCGACCCGGGTCGACCGCGGTGCGTGGGGGCCGGGCAAGCGCTGAAGCGCTTGCTTGAATCGACCGCTATGCATGGGACCCAAGTAAGCGCTAAAGCGCTAACTTGGGTCGACAGGAGGACGCATGGAAGAGGCGAAGCACTTCATCTCGGGCGAATGGACGTTGCCCGCGCAACTCGAAACCATCGCGGTCGTCGATCCGTCCGACGGCCAGCCGTTCGCGACGATCGCACGCGGCACCGCGCCCGACATCGAGCGCGCGGTCGCCGCCGCCCGCGACGCGTTCGCGGGCCCGTGGGGCGCCGCGAGCGCCGCCGAACGCGGCCGCGCGCTGATGCGGCTGTCGGCTCGCGTGGCCGATTCGATCGAGGAACTCGCCGCGATCGAGGCGCGCGACACCGGCAAGCCGCTGAAACAGGCGCGCGCCGATGCCGCCGCGCTCGTGCGCTACTTCGAGTTCTACGCGGGCGCCGCCGACAAGCTGCACGGCGAAACCCTCCCCTACCAGGCCGGCTATACGGTGCTGACGGTGCGCGAGCCGCACGGCGTCACGGGCCATATCGTGCCGTGGAACTACCCGATGCAGATCTTCGGGCGCAGCGTCGGCGCGGCGCTCGCGGCCGGCAACGCATGCGTGGTCAAGCCGGCCGAGGACGCGTGCCTGTCCGTGCTGCGCGTCGCCGAGCTGGCCGCCGAGGCCGGGCTGCCGGCCGGCGCGCTCAACGTCGTCACCGGCTACGGCCATGAAGCGGGCGCCGCGCTCGCCCGCCATCCGGGCATCGATCACATCTCGTTTACGGGTTCGCCGGCCACCGGCAAGCTGGTCACGCAGATGGCGGCCGAGAACCACGTGCCGGTCACGCTCGAACTCGGCGGCAAGTCGCCGCAAATCGTGTTCGCCGATGCCGATCTCGACGCGGCGCTGCCCGTGCTCGTGTCCGCGATCGTGCAGAACGGCGGGCAGACGTGCTCGGCCGGCAGCCGCGTGCTGATCGAGCGCGCGGTGTACGAGCCGCTCGTCGAGCGCCTCGCCACCGCATTCAACGGACTGCGCGTCGGCCCGAGCCGCGCCGATCTCGACTGCGGCCCGCTGATCAACGCGAAGCAGCAGCAGCGCGTGTGGGATTTCCTGTCCGACGCGCAGCACGACGGCATTCCGATGGCCGGCCACGGGCAGGTCGTCGCCGACGCGCCCGAAAGCGGCTTCTATCAGGCGCCCGCGCTGTTGCGCGACGTGCCGCCGTCGCACCGGCTCGCGCAGGAGGAAGTGTTCGGCCCCGTGCTCGCGGCGATGCGTTTCGTCGACGAGGACGAAGCCGTCGCACTCGCGAACGGCACGCCGTACGGCCTCGTCGCGGGCATCTGGACACGCGACGGCGCCCGCCAGATGCGGCTCGCGCGGCGCCTGCGCGCCGGCCAGGTGTTCATCAACAACTATGGCGCGGGCGGCGGCGTCGAACTGCCGTTCGGCGGCGTCGGCCATTCGGGCCACGGCCGCGAGAAAGGCTTCGAGGCCCTGTACGGTTTCACCGCGCTGAAGACGATCGCGATCCGGCACGGCTGAGTGCACGGCACGCCACAGGCAGCCGGCAGCAGCCGGCCGCCCGTCGGCACACGACGACTCTCATTACCAGCACAGGAGACACACCATGCGGTTGAGCGGCAAGACGGCCATCGTCACGGGCGGCGGCTCGGGGTTCGGCGAAGGCATCGCGAAGACGTATGCGCGCGAAGGCGCGAACGTCGTCGTCAACGACCTGAACGGCGCGGCGGCCGAGCGCGTCGCGAGCGAAATCGCGCTCGCGGGCGGCAAGGCGATCGCGGTGGCCGGCGACGTGTCGAAAGAGGACGACTGGCGCGCGCTGCTGCAGGCCGCGCTCGACGATTTCCATGCGGTGCAGATCGTCGTGAACAACGCGGGCACCACGCACCGCAACAAGCCCGTGCTCGACGTGACGGAAGCCGAATTCGACCGCGTGTACGCGGTCAACATGAAGAGCCTGTTCTGGTGCGTGCAGACGTTCGTGCCGTACTTCCGCGCACAGGGCGGCGGCGTGTTCGTGAACGTCGCGTCGACGGCCGGCGTGCGGCCGCGCCCGGGCCTCGTCTGGTACAACAGCACGAAGGGCGCGATGATCACCGCGAGCAAGTCGCTCGCGGCCGAGCTCGGCGCCGATCGCATCCGCGTGAACTGCATCAACCCGGTGCTCGGCGAAACCGCGTTGATGACCGAGTTCATGGGCTGCGAGGACACACCGGACAATCGCCGCCGCTTCCTCGCGACGATCCCGCTCGGCCGCTTCTCGACGCCGCAGGACATCGCGAACGCCGCGCTGTATCTTGCGTCCGACGAAGCCGAATTCATCACCGGCGTGTGCCTCGAAGTCGACGGCGGACGCTGCATCTAGTCGTACCGGGACGCTCGATCGCCCCGTCTTGCTTCGCACGAAACCGGATCGGACGCCGCGGCGTCTGCGCCGGCCAACTACAACGACAGCGGTACATGGGATCCACGTAACCGCCAAAGCGCCAACTTGGATCGACCGCAAAGCATGGGATCCAAGTAAGCGCTAAAGCGCCAACTTGGATCGACAGGAGACAACATGGCAACATCGACGCAATCGCTGCCGGGCTCGTCCGGCGCATTCGAGGAAGCAACCTATCGCAAGGTGTCGTGGCGGCTCCTGCCGCTGCTGCTGCTGTGCTACGTGGTCGCGTATCTGGACCGCGTGAACGTCGGGTTCGCGAAGCTGCAGATGGCGAGCGACCTGAACCTGAGCGATACCGTGTACGGGCTCGGCGCGGGGATCTTCTTCTTCGGCTATTTCCTGTTCGAGGTGCCGAGCAACATCATCCTGCACAAGGTGGGCGCCCGCGTGTGGATCGCCCGCATCATGGCGACGTGGGGCGTGATCTCGATCCTGACGATGTTCGTCACGACGCCCGCGATGTTCTACGTGATGCGCTTCCTGCTCGGCGTCGCGGAAGCAGGCTTCTTCCCCGGCGTGATCCTCTACCTCACCTACTGGTATCCCGCGCACCGGCGCGGCCGGATGACGACGTTCTTCATGACGGCCGTCGCGCTGTCCGGCGTGATCGGCGGGCCGATCTCGGGCTTCATCCTGAAGGCGTTCGACGGTGTAAGCGGCTGGCACGGCTGGCAATGGCTGTTCCTGCTCGAAGGCATTCCGTCGGTGCTCGCCGGCGTGCTCGTGTTCTTCGCGCTCGACGAGCGGATCGCGAAGGCGACGTGGCTCACCGACGAAGAAAAGGCGCTGCTCGCCCGCAACGTCGACGCCGAGGAAGCCACCAAGGAAGACCCGCCGCTCGGCGCCGTGATGTCGAGCCCGCGCGTCTGGCTGATGGCGCTGATCTATTTCTCGTTCGTGATGGGGCTCTACGGCGTCGGCTTCTGGCTGCCGACGATCATCAAGGCGACGGGCGTGACCGACACGGTCATGATCGGCCTGCTGTCGGCGATTCCGTATGCGGCCGCGGTGGTCGCGATGATCCTGATCGCGCGCAGCGCGGACAAGCGCCGCGAACGCCGCTGGCACCTCGCGATTCCGGCCGCGATCGGCGCGCTCGGCCTCGTGCTGTCGGTGATCTGGGCCCACCAGACCGCGCTCGCGATGCTCGGCCTCACGCTCGCGACGATCGGCATCCTGACGACGCTGCCGCTGTTCTGGAGCCTGCCGACCGCCTTCCTCGGCGGCACGGCCGCCGCGGCCGGCATCGCGATGATCAACTCGATCGGCAACCTCGCGGGCTTCCTGAGCCCGTACCTGATGGGCTGGCTCAAGCAGGTAACGGGCAGCAACGATGCGGGCATGTACATGCTGGCCGGGTTCCTCGTGCTCGGCGGGCTGCTGGCGCTGTCGGTGCCGAAGCGGCTCGTCGACAAGTGATGCGCGGCGCGTAACGATCATGTCGACGGAGCCAACCCGCATGCCACATCGAATCGTCCAGGCCGCCGGCAGCCGTGTGCTGGTCCGGGATCCTTCCGCCGGCCTCGTGCAGCGGGAAAGCGATGCGCTCGACCTCATCGCGCTCGCGCACGAGCATGAAGCCGACTGGATCGCGGTCGCCACCGACGCGCTGCACGACGACTTCTACCGGCTCGACAGCGGGCTGGCCGGCGCCGTGCTGCAAAAGCTGACCAACTACGGCGTCCGGCTCGGCGTGATCGGCGATATCGACCGCTGGCTCGCGCGCAGCGAAGCGCTGCGCGCGCTCGTTCGCGAGTCCAATCGCGGAAAATCGGTCTGGTTCGTCCCGAGCGAGAACGACCTGCTGCGCAGGCTCGGCGCATAACGCGCCACGCGCCCCGCTGCCTCGCGACGGACGAAAAAAAGCCCCGAAGGCCGATCGGCGTTCGGGGCATTTTTACGCAGCGCGGCGTCAGGCCACGGTGATCGCCAGCGCGCTTTCGCGGTAGTGCTTCGCGGCCTTGTCGGTTTCGCCGAGCTGCTCGAACAGGCGGGCGAGCGCGCGATGCGCGCGCACCTTCAGCGCCTCGTTGTCGGCCAGCTTCAGCGCCGATTCGAGGAACGACTGCGCCTTGCCCCACAGCTGCTGCTGCTGGCAGAGGCGGCCGAGTGCGAACAGCAGGTCGGCATCTTCCGGATGATCCTTCTTCCAGCCTTCGGCCTTCTGGATCAGCGGCAGCGCATCGGCGCCGGCCGTGTCCGGGTAACGGCGCAGCAGGCGCGCATCCCAGTTGTGCGCGAGCGCGTCCTCGACGATACGGCGCGCTTCGTTGCGGCGCTCGAGCGGCACGAGCAGCTCGGCCGCGAGATCGGCCAGGCGCGGCGACTGGCGCTCGACCGGCGACAGCGACTGCCACACTTCGAGCAGCGCTTCGGGGTCGTGCCGGCGTTCGCGCAGCAGGTTTTCCGCCGCCTGCTGGCGCAGCCGCACGGCCGCGGCCGGATGCAGCGCCTCGCGCTTTTCGAGCGCCTTCGCGAGCTTCAGCACCTCGGCCCAGTTCTTCAGTTGCTGCTGCGCACGCAGCGCGATCTGCTGCGCATGGATGCGCTTGCCGCCGGCCTGCATGTCGGCCAGCGCGGCAAGCGCGCCGTCCGCGTCGCGGGCGTCCGCGCGCATGTCGGCCGCGGCGAGCAGCCGTGCATCCTGCCATTCGGGCGCGTCGACCTTCGACAGCCAGTCGTCGCGGCGCGTGTACTCGTGCATCCGGTGCGCGGCCGTGGCGCCGACGAGACTCGCGGCGCCCAGGTTCGCATCGACCGACAACGCTTCACGCGCGGCCTTCTCCGCACGCGAGAAGCGGCCCGCGTACAGGTTCGCGATCGCATCGCGCAGCGACGCCTGCGCCTTCTCGTTGCGCGAACGCGCGCGATACGCGGCGACCCGCTGCGGCATACGCCAGATGTTGCGCACGATGCGCAGCAGCGCGTACACGACGATGAACAGCACGACGATGGCGATCACGAACAGGTTCAGCGACACGTCGATCCGGTACGGCGGATAGACGAGCAGCACCTGCCCCGCGTCGAAACGGCCGACGGTGGCGAGCGCCGCGGCGATCGCGAACAGGACCGCGAGCCAGACGATTCCTCGAAGCGTCATCGTTACCCCCGGCTCTTGAACTGCTGAACGGCGTTCAGGCTCGTGTTCAGGTTCGGCACCGCGACCGTCAGCGATGCGCCGTCAACCTGCCTGAGCAGATCCTCGACGGTCTGCGTGTCCTTCGACGCCTGATCGAAATACTTGCCGAGCGACGCCTGCGCGGCGTGCAGGTCGGCCTTCATCGCGCTGTCGTTGCGCGCCAGCAGCGACAGCCGTGCGGTGAGCAGGCGCAGCTTCACGTTCTCGCGCACGAAGTAGCCCTGGTCGGGCGACGCGAGCATCGCGTCCGCGTTGTCGATCCGGCGCACCTGCACGAGGCCTTTCAATTGCTGGCCGAGGCCGGCCGAGAACGCGTGCCACCACACCTTCCAGCGCGGCTCGCCGGCGGCGACCGACGACGCGGCGTCGGCCGGCGCGGCCTTCGGCGCCGCGTGCGGCACGATCGCCTCGCCGGACAGCGGCAGCGCGTCGATCTTGGCGATCGCGTCGTCGAGCTTGATCGCGAGGCCGGTGAGATCGGCTGCCGGCGCGGCCTTCAGCTTCTCGATGTCCTGCGCGAGCGCCTTGCGCACCGTGACGGCCTGCGCGCTCTGCGACGTCGCGAGACGCGCGTCGGCGTTCTGCAGCGCGATCAGCGCGAGCTGCGTGTTGCCGGTCAGTTGAAGCTGCTGGCTCGCGCTGGACAGCATCTGGTCGACTTCCTCGAGCATCCACGCATCGCGGTTGCGCGACAGGTCCTGGTATTGCTGCTGCAGCGCCTGCTGCGCGCTCTGCGCATCGGCGAGCTTGCCGTCGAGCTGCGCGAGCTGCGTGTCGACCTGGTGCGTGCCGGCGAGCGCCTGCTCGGTCTTCGTCCGCGTTTCGGCCGCTTGCGCGTCGAGCGCCTTCTGGCGCGCGACGAACGTGCCGTCGAGCCGGTCGATCTTGCGGTTCAGCGCGTAGCCGCCGACACCCGCCGCGCAGCCGAGCACGACGACGACGAACCACAGCACCGCGCTGCCGCCGCGGCGCGCACGCGGTTCGGGCGCGCGATAAGGAGGGCTGGACGGCGGCGCGGAGGCAGCGGCCGGCTGGGAAGCGACGCTTTTGGAATCGTTGGTATCTGTCATGCGTTTAGTCACCGGTGCGGCTGTCGCCGGTTGGACGGCCTCGTCGGCCATCGTTCGAAACGCGCGGACGATGCGCTCATCGCCCGCGCCGGTCAGCGTAATCCTATCAAAACCCAATGCGCGCGCGGTCTGCTCGATCCGCGGGTGCGGCGTGACGAGCGGCGCATGCTTCAGCGCGTCGATCTCGGCATCGTTCAGGTGGGCCCGCGCGAGCGCGTGCAGGTTGCGCACGCCTTCCGAGCTCGTGACGAGCCACGCGTGCGGCCGGCCGTCGAGCAGCGCGTGCACGCGCTCCCACGCGCCGACGCGCGGCTCGGGCACGACGCGCCGGTACGCGGCGACGAGCGTGACGTCCGCACCGGCCTCGCGCAGACGCTCGGCGAGCCATTCGCGCCCGCCGTCGCCGCGCACGATCAGCACGCGCTCGCCCGCCAGCGCCTGCGCGCCGCCGAACGCGGCGTCGATGCTCGCGAACAGGCTTTCCGAATCGTAATGGGGCACGCCGCCGTCGGCCGGCGCCTGCGGCGCGATCACGCGATGCGCGGGCGTCGCGATGCCGTGGCGCTCGAGCGCCGCGACGCTGCCGGGCCCGACCACGCCGACCGGCAGCGCGTTCGGCCAGATCGCGCCGTAGCGCGCGAGCGCGCGGTCGATCGCGTTCGGCGACACGAAGATCACCAGCGCGTAGTCGGCCAGCGCCGCGAACGCGGCGTCGAGCGGCGCCGGATCGTCGACCGGCGCGATATCGATCAGCGGGAATTCGAGCACGTCGCAGCCGGCGTCGGCCAGTTGCGACGCAAGCGCGTCGGACTGGCCGTCCGGACGCGTCAGGACAGCGGTGAACGCGCGCGCGCCGCCCGCCATCAGGCGTCGCCTTTGCCCGCGGCCTGCGAGCTCGCGAGCAGCGCCTGGACGATGTCGAGCGCGCCTTGCGCCTCGAGTTCGTCGGACACCGCGCGGCCGAGTGCGAGCGCATCGGCGACGGTCACGACCGCGCCGCACGCGTCGGCCGTCAGCACGCGCTTGCCGTCGGTGGTCGACACGCGGCCCGTCAGGTACAGCTCGCCCGCGCGCCACACCGCGTGCGCGGCGAGCGGCACCTCGCAGCTGCCGCCGAGCGCGCGCGACACCATCCGCTCGGCCTCGACCGCGAGCGCGGTCCGCGGGTCGTGCAGCGGCGCGAGCCACGCGGCGACGTCGTCGCGGTGCGCGGCGATCTCGATGCCGAGCGCGCCCTGGCCGGCCGCAGGCGGGCTGGCCTCGACATCGAGCAGCGCGCGGATCCGCGTTTCGAGGCCGAGGCGCTTCAGGCCGGCGGCCGCGAGGATGATCGCCGCGTAGTCGCCGCGGTCGAGCTTCGCGAGGCGCGTGTCGAGGTTGCCGCGCAGCGGCAGGACCTCGAGATGCGGATAGCGCGAACGCAGCATCGCCTCGCGGCGCAGGCTCGACGTGCCGACGACCGCGCCGGCCGGCAGCGCGTCGAGCGACGCGTAGTCGTTCGACACGAACGCATCGCGCGGGTCTTCGCGTTCCATGATCGCGGCGAGCGAGAAGCCGTCGGGCAGCGCCATCGGCACGTCCTTCAGCGAATGCACGGCGAGATCGGCGCGGCCGTCGGCCAGCGCGGCCTCCAGTTCCTTCACGAACAGGCCCTTGCCGCCGACCTTCGACAGCGTGCGATCGAGAATCTGATCGCCGCGCGTCGTCATCCCGAGGATTTTCACGTCACAAGCTGGATATAATTTGCGCAGCGCATCACGCACATGTTCGGCTTGCCACATCGCCAGGCGGCTCTCGCGCGAAGCAATCGTCAACGTCGCGGGCGGCTGTGCCTGCTGCGGCCCGGCCGCGGGGGTCTCGGAATTCATTGCTGGAACATCGAAGGACGGGATTGAAGATCGAACAATGGTAGCACGCACGCCCCGGCCCGCCCGGGCCCGAAGCCTGCGCCCGGCCTGCTTCCGCGCGGGTCGCGGCGCCGTTGTGCGGATGTGTCGCACGTAGCTGGTTGCTTGACCGCAGTTCCCGCAGTTTCCGCAGTTCCTTTTGACTCGAGCTTTCCCAAGGAAACCCATCGTGAAGTCTTCCGGATCGGCGCGTACGGCGCGCCGCAATGCTGCCTTGCCCTCCCCCGACGCCCCGACGGCCACGCTCGCGACCGCCGCGAACGGCCGTGCGAAAACGGCAACGAAACCCACGGCAACGAAACCGAAAGACCCGATACGTCAGACAAAACGCGCGACGAAAGCCTCCAGCCCCGCCGCCCGCCAGGCCGTCGCGCCGAAGGCCGGCACCCGCACGCGCGACGACAAGGACCGCCCGCTGTTCGAGGACATCCGCTTCCTCGGCCGCCTGCTCGGCGACGTCGTGCGCGAACAGGAAGGCGATACGGTGTTCGACGTCGTCGAGACGATCCGCCAGACCGCGGTCAAGTTCCGCCGCGAGGACGACAGCGAAGCCGCGCAGACCCTCGAGAAGAAGCTGCGCAAGCTGACGCCCGAGCAGACGGTGAGCGTCGTGCGCGCGTTCAGCTATTTCTCGCACCTCGCGAACATCGCGGAAGACCGTCACCACAACCGCCGCCGCCGCATCCACGCGCTGGCCGGCTCCGCGCCGCAGCCTGGCACGGTCGCGTATGCGCTCGACCAGCTGAAAACCACCGGCAACGCGTCGAAGCGCCTGCTGCAGCGCTTCTTCGACGATGCGCTGATCGTGCCGGTGCTGACCGCGCACCCGACCGAAGTGCAGCGCAAGAGCATCCTCGACGCGCAGCACGACATCGCGCGCCTGCTCGCCGAGCGCGACCAGGAGCTGACCGCTCGCGAGCGCCAGTACAACGAAGCGATGCTGCGCGCACGCGTGACCGCGCTGTGGCAGACGCGCATGCTGCGCGACTCGCGCCTGACGGTTGGCGACGAGATCGAGAACGCGCTGTCGTACTACCGCGCGACGTTCCTCGACGAACTGCCCGCGCTGTACGGCGACATCGAGGCCGCGCTCGCCGAGCACGGCCTGTCGGCCCGCGTGCCCGCGTTCTTCCAGATGGGCAGCTGGATCGGCGGCGATCGCGACGGCAACCCGAACGTGACGGCCGCGACGCTCGACGAGGCGATCAACCGCCAGGCCGCGGTGATCCTCGAGCACTATCTGGAACAGGTGCACAAGCTCGGCGCCGAGCTGTCGGTATCGAACCTGCTGGTCGGCGCGAACGACGCAGTGAAGGCCCTCGCGGCAGCATCGCCCGACCAGTCGCCGCATCGCGTCGACGAACCGTATCGCCGCGCGCTGATCGGGATCTACACGCGGCTCGCCGCGAGCGCGCGCGTGCGTGTCGGCGAAGGCACGGTGCCCGTGCGCAGCGCGGGCCGCGGCGCGCCGCCGGTGCGCGCGATTCCGTACGAGGATTCCGAAGCATTCGTCGCCGATCTGAAGGTGCTGACCGCGTCGCTCGACGAGCACCACGGCGCGTCGCTCGCCGCGCCGCGCCTCGCGCCGCTCGTGCGCGCGGCCGAAGTGTTCGGCTTCCATCTGGCGAGCATCGACCTGCGCCAGAGTTCCGACATCCACGAGGCGGTGGTCGCCGAGCTGTTCGCGCGCGCGGGCGTCGAGGCCGACTATGCGGCGCTCGCCGAGGAAGACAAGCTGCGCGTGCTGCTCGCCGCGCTCGCCGATCCGCGCCCGCTGCGCTCGCCGTACCTCGACTACTCGGCGCTCGCGCAGAGCGAGCTCGGCGTGTTCGAGAAGGCGCGCGAGGTCCGCGCGCAATTCGGTGCGCGTGCGGTACGCAACTACATCATTTCGCACACGGAAACCGTCAGCGACCTCGTCGAGGTACTGCTGCTGCAGAAGGAGACGGGCCTGCTCGAAGGCACGCTCGGCGTGCCGGGCAGCGACGCGCGCAACAGCCTGATGGTGATTCCGCTGTTCGAGACGATTCCCGACTTGCGCGACGCGTCGCGCATCATGCGCGAATACTTCGCGCTGCCGGGCATCGACGCGCTGATCGCGCACCAGGGCACCGAGCAGGAAGTGATGCTCGGCTATTCGGACAGCAACAAGGACGGCGGCTTCCTCACGTCGAACTGGGAGCTGTATCGTGCGGAACTCGCGCTCGTCGACCTGTTCCGCGAACGCAAGATCACGCTGCGGCTGTTCCATGGCCGAGGCGGCACGGTCGGCCGCGGAGGCGGCCCGACCTACCAGGCGATCCTGTCGCAGCCGCCGGGCACGGTGAACGGCCAGATCCGCCTGACCGAACAGGGCGAGGTGATCGCGAGCAAGTTCGCGAACCCGTCGATCGGCCGGCGCAACCTCGAGACGGTCGTCGCCGCGACGCTCGAGGCGTCGCTGCTGCCGCAGTCGAACGCGCCGGCACAGTTGCCCGCGTTCGAGGCCGCGATGCAGACGCTGTCCGATTCGGCGATGGCCGCGTACCGCGCGCTCGTCTACGAAACCCCGGGCTTCACCGACTACTTCTTCTCGTCGACGCCGATCACCGAGATCGCCGAGCTGAACATCGGCAGCCGCCCGGCGTCGCGCAAGCTGCAGGATCCGAAGCAGCGCAAGATCGAGGATCTGCGCGCGATTCCGTGGGGCTTCTCGTGGGGCCAGTGCCGGCTGCTGCTGACCGGCTGGTACGGCTTCGGCAGCGCGGTGAGCGCGTATCTCGACGGCGCGCAGGACGACGCCGAACGTGCGAAACGCGTGACGCTGCTGAAGAAGATGAACAAGACCTGGCCGTTCTTCGCGAACCTGCTGTCGAACATGGACATGGTGCTCGCGAAGACCGATCTCGCGGTCGCGTCGCGCTATGCGCAGCTCGTGTCCGACCGCAAGCTGCGCAAGCACGTGTTCGGGCGGATCGTCGCGGAATGGGAGCGCACGTCGCAGGCGCTCGCGGAAATCACCGGGCAGGAAGGCCGCCTCGCGACCAACCCGCTGCTCGCGCGCTCGATCAAGAACCGCTTCCCGTATCTCGATCCGCTGAACCACCTGCAGGTCGAGCTGATCAAGCGTCACCGCGCGGGCGACACGAACGCGCGGCTGCGCCGCGGGATTCACCTGACGATCAATGGGATCGCGGCCGGCCTGCGCAACACCGGCTGATCCGCGGGCCGCGCGGCGCCGGACGTGTTCGGCGCCGGCCGGGATAACGAAAGCCGCGATACGCGTCGATGCGTATCGCGGCTTTTTTCATGCGGCGACGAAATGGCGCAACGGCGCAGCGCGCGCCGCACGCTCAGTGCGCGTCGATCAGCAACGCATCGTGCTCGAACGAACCGTCGGGCCGCACCGCGTAATAGCCGCGCACCTCGTCCGGCGCATGCGCCCACAGCGCGCGAATGCCTGCGACGCTGTCGGCCGGCGTGCGGATGCGCGCGACCCACGTGTCGAAATCGATCGGCAGCCGCCAGCGGCTGTGCACCTGCGCGTCGAAACCGGCGGTGCGGAACATCGCGAGCCATTCGTCCGCACGGTAGTCGCGCACGTGCGACGCGTCACGCAGCACTTCCGCGGCCTGCAGGTACGTATCGAGCAACGGATGGTCGTTGCCCGCGATGTCGATCATCAGCACGCGGCCGCCCGGCTTCAGCACGCGGCGCACCTCGGCGAGCGCCGCGCGAACGTCGTGCCAGTGATGCGCGCTCATCCGGCTCACGACCCAATCGAACGTCGCGGTGTCGAACGGCAGCCGCTCGGCCGGACCCTGCTGCGTGCGGATGTTCGCGAGCCCGCGCTCGCGCGCGGCCGCGTCGACGGTCGCGAGCATCGGCGCGGCGAGGTCGTACGCGACCACGTCGCGCACGTGCGGCGCGACCGCGAAGCTCGCGTGGCCGGCGCCGCAACCGAGGTCGAGCACCGCCGCATCGGGCGTCGCACGCACCGCGTCGGCGAGCGTCTGCAGGTCGGCGCCCGTCGCATGAACCGTGCTGGTCAGATAGGCGGCGGCCGTCGTGCCGAATGCGTCGGCGACCTGGTCGTGGTGTTTCATCGTTCGCTCCTGTCCTGGATGCAGTCGGCCGACCGACGCTTCGGCGCGCGATCCGGCCCCGTGCAACGTATTGTGGGGGACGCCCGCTGCCCTGCCAGCGCGCGAGCCGCTACAATAGGCCGGCGTGTGTACCAGTACAAGTTAAGCAGTTATTCTGGTATTCGATCCACCTGTCTGATCGTTCGATCGTTGCCGCGTTTTCGCTTCCACTTTGCCGTTTCCGCATGAGCCAACTCTCCTCCGCCCCCGTCCCGCCGCTCGACGCCACGCCTGCCCGCGCGCTCGGCGAATTCATCCGCGCCCACCGCGAGCGGCTGTCGCCGCAGGCCGTCGGCCTGCCGCCCGGCCCGCGCCGACGCACGCCGGGGCTGCGGCGCGAGGAAGTCGCGCAACTGTGCGGCGTCAGCCCGACCTGGTACACGTGGATCGAACAGGGTCGGCCCGTGTCGGCCTCGGCCGACGCGCTGGCCCGGATCGCGGTCGCGTTGCAGCTGTCGAAGGCCGAGCGCGCGTATCTGTTCGAGCTCGCCGCGCAGCGCGACCCGGCCGAGCCCGACGTCGCGGGCGGCGACCTGCCGCCGACGCTCGCCGCGACCGTCGCGGCGATCGCGACGCCCGCCTACGTGCTCGACCGACAATGGAACGCGCTCGCGTGGAATGCGCCGGCTGCCGCGCTCTTTTCCGGCTGGCTCGACGGCGAACACGACCGCAACCTGCTGCGCTTCACGTTCATGTCGCCGGCCGCCCGCACGCTGATCGTCGACTGGGAAACCCGCGCCCGGCGGCTCGCCGCCGAATTCCGCGCCGATGCGATCCGCCACCTGACCGATGCGCCGACGCGCGCGCTGATCGACGCGCTGACGGCCGGCAGCGACGCGTTCGCGCAGTACTGGGCGTCGCAGGACGTGTTCGAGCGCGAAGGCGGGCTGCGCGAATTCGACCATCCGGCCGACGGCCGCGTCGTGTATCAGCAGATCACGCTGAAGCCCGCGCACCGCGAGGACCTGAAGCTCGTCGTGCTGGTGCGCGACTGAGCGCGGCTCAGAAGCTGATCGTCGCGGTAATCGTGTCGCTGTAGTTGCCGGGCGCCGGCGTCGCTTGCGCGGGCACGCGGCCGTACACGGTGATCGCCTGCGCGAACCCGCTGCCGGTGCCGGTCGCCATCGACGTGCCGGCGGTGCCGTCGCCCCATGGCTGCGTGAAGCCGCTGTCCTGATAGAGCTGGTAGCTGACCGACCCGCCGCCCGCGCGCTGCATCGTGCGTGCGGCGACGTTGCCGCTGCCGCCGCCGTTCAACGCGATCCGGAATGCGTCGCCGTTCGTGCAGCGCGCGCTGATCGAGCCGCTCGCGGTCAGCGCCGACGCCAGCACGCCTGCCGGCGGAAACGCGACGCCGGTCGCGCTGATGATGCAGTTGTTGACGACGGTGGCGGTCGTCGTAACCGTCATCGTGCCGGCCGTCGACTGCGACACGCACGGTGTCGGCAGCACGCCGAGCAGCGAAAAACTGTAGCTGTATGCGGCCTGGTTGCCGCTGAAACTCTGCGTATAGACGGTGCTGTCGTTGTTCACGGTCGGCACGGTCGGCTGGTTCGGCGCGATGCGGCCGTAGATGGTCACGTTCGCACTCGCGGACGTGCCGAGCGCCGGTTTCGTCAACGTCAGCGAGATCGGCGTCGTGCCGCTGCTCACGGCGCCCCAGGGCTGCGAATAGCCCGCATCCTGATACAGGTCGTACTGCATCTGGTTCGTCCCGTTGCTCAGGTAGCGCGGACTCGTGCCGCCGAGGTTCACGCACACGAGCACGCCGGTGTTCAGGCTCAGCACGTCCCACGTGCAGTTCACGGTCATCGTGCCGGTCGTCGTGTACGCCTGTTGCGTGATCGGGCTGACCGAGCCGAAGCTCGGCGCCGGCGGCGTCACCGTGCACGTATCCGCACGCGCGGGCATCCACGGCATGCCGAGCAGCGCGGCCAGCAGCAGGTACGCGAGCGCGCGCATCCAGCGGCGCGCCACGTCGAAGCCGTCATCCGCCATGCATCTCCCCGAAAAAAACCGTCCGCCCGATCGGGTTCGCGGACCGGGTCGCGCCGTCATCGTATCGGTCCGCGCATCGATCGTTCGCACTGTTACTTGATCCATATCAATAGGCCGATGGAATCCGTCCGCCCCCCCCGGACAATGCCCGCCAGGTCGGCGTTTTCTCCATTGCGCGCGACCGAACCGGTGGAGTAGTCTTCCTCCAACGACAGAGCGGTAACGGCGACCGGCAACAGACCACGCGGCAGGCACTCCGCGGCCGGGCGACCCCTTGAACGGCAGGAGACAATCATAATGATAGATTCCCGACGTCGTGTTTTTTCAGTCATGCTCGCAGCCACGTTCGCGTTCGCGCCGGTGCTGCAGCCCGTCACCGTTGCCGCAGTCTATTCGAACGGCACGGCCACCGCACAATTCAACGTCACGCTCACGATTCAGGCGAACTGCACGATCGCCGCGAACCCGCTTGCATTCGGCACGACCGGCGTGCTCGCGTCGACGCTCAACCAGCAGACGACGGTCTCCGTCACCTGCACGAACTCGACGCCCTACAACGTCGGGCTCGACGCCGGCACGGTGAGCGGCTCGACCGTCGCCAGCCGGCTGATGGGCGGCACCACGACCGGCAATACCGGCACGACGGTCGGCTACCAGCTCTATCAGGACTCGGGCCACTCGACGATCTGGGGCAATACGCAAGGCACCGACACGGTGGGCGGCACCGGCACCGGTTCCGCGCAGGTGCTGAACGTGTACGGCCAGGTGCCCGCGCAGGCGACGCCGAAGCCCGACACCTACCAGGCCTCGGTCACCGCCACCGTCTATTTCTAACGGGCCGTGCGATTGTTCCCGCGCGCGTTGGCCGCGCTGTACGTCGGATGGGCGGCGGCGGTCTCGCATGCCGCCACGCTGCAGATCACGCCCGTGACGATCGAGCTGCCGCCATCGGCGGCCGCCGCGAGCATGACGCTCAGCAACCCGGGCGGACGGCCGATCTACGGCCAGGTCCGCACCTATCGCTGGACGCAGGAAAACGGCACCGACGTGATGACGCCGACCGACGCGCTCGCCGCGTCGCCGCCGCTGCTGCAGATCGACGCGAACGCCGAGCAGTTGATCCGGCTCGTACGCACGAGCCGCGGCACGCCGGCCGCCGAGGAGAGCTATCGCGTGCTGATCGACGAACTGCCCGCACCGGGCACGCCGGTCGACAACGGCGTGACGATCCGGCTGCGCTATTCCGTGCCCGTATTCGTCGAGCCCGATGCCGCGCCAGCGTCCCCGCGCCTCGACTGGCGCGTCGAACCCGACGGGACCGGCATGCGGCTCACGGTCGACAATCGCGGCGGACGGCGGGCGCAGATTTCCGCGGTCCGGCTGGTCGATGCGCGAGGCGGTGTCCACGAGGTCACGCGCGGGCTGCTCGGTTATGCGCTCGCGGGCAGTACGCGACGCTGGCCGCTCAAGCTCGACGCCGGCACGCCGTTCGTCAAGATCCAGGCGACCGTCAACGCGCAGCCGGTCGAAGCCCGGCTGACGGCGCCCTGAGCCACCCGAGCAGGATCGCACGACGGTGCCCGTGCCGACGCCGAGCAAGACCCTCCGGCCCGACTGCCCCGTGCGACACGCCGGGCCCGGCCGGCCCACCGCCGCGCCGCTCGCGCTGGTGCTGATACTGGCGCTGCGCGCGCTCGTCGTATGCGCGCAGCCGGCGCCGGTGCCGCCCGCCGCCGCGTCCGAAGCCGCGGCGCAAGCCGACGGGCTGTATCTCGACGTGTCGGTCAATGGCGAACCGACGCACCGGATTGCCCGGTTCCGGCAGATCGACGGGCGGCTGTATGCGGCGTCCACCGACCTGAACGACCTGGGCATCGCGACCGGCGGCCCCGCGAACGCGCCGTCGAACACGCTCGTCGCGCTCGATACGCTCGCGGGGCTGCACTACGACTACGACGCCGGCCGGCAGACGCTCGACCTGCGCGTGCCCGATGCACTGCGGATTCCGCACACGTTCGATACGCGCGCGCTCGCCGCCGCGCCGCCGGCCACGTCCGGCCGCGGCTTCGTGCTGAACTACGATGCGTACGCGCAAACCGTCGCGCGCGCACCGCTCGCGGTCTGGAGCGAGGCGCGCTATTTCGATCCGGCCGGCGTACTCAGCAGCACCGGCATCGCGTACCTGTACGACGATCGCCGGCGCTACGTGCGCTACGACACGTCCTGGACCCGCTCGCATCCCGGCACGCTCACGACGACCCAGGTCGGCGACACGATTTCGTCGTCGCTGTCCT
The DNA here is from genome assembly GCF_017815075.1 of Burkholderia sp. AcTa6-5. Taxonomy (NCBI): domain Bacteria; kingdom Pseudomonadati; phylum Pseudomonadota; class Betaproteobacteria; order Burkholderiales; family Burkholderiaceae; genus Burkholderia; species Burkholderia sp. AcTa6-5. The sequence continues at coordinate 219,806 of NZ_JAGIQE010000003.1, forward strand.
GGACGCGCTCGCTGCGCCTGGGCGGCGTGCAGTGGCGCAGCAATTTCGGCCTGCGCCCCGACCTCGTCACGTTTCCGGTGCCTGCACTGTCCGGCAGCGCGGTCGTGCCGACGTCGGTCGACCTGTACGTGAACAACGTGCGCCAGTTCAGCGGCAACGTGCCGAGCGGGCCGTTCGTGATCAACAGCGTGCCGGGCATCACCGGCGCGGGCAACGCGACGGTCGTCACGCGCGACGCGCTCGGCCGCGCGATCGCGACGTCGATTCCGCTGTACGTCGATACGCGCCTGCTCGCGCCCGGCCTCGCCAGCTATTCGGTCGAAGCCGGTTTCCTGCGCCGCGCGTACGGCACCGATTCGTTCGACTACGCGCGCACGCCGGCGGCGAGCGCCTCGCTGCGCTACGGGATCAGCGAGCGGCTGACCGTCGAAGCGCACGGGGAAGCGACGGCCGGCGTCTACAACGCCGGCGCCGGCGTGCTCGCGCGCCTCGGCGAGCGGGGCGTGGCGAACGCGTCCCTGGCGCTCAGCGCGCCGGGCAGGACCGGCGTGCAGGCCGGCATCGGCTACCAGTACGTGACGTCGCGCTTCTCGATCGACGCACAGACGCTGCGCGCATTCGGCGACTACGTCGACCTGGGCAGCCGCGAAGGCGTGCCGGTCTCGCGCGCCACCGATCGCGTGACGGTGTCGTTCCCGTTCCTGCGCGCGCAAACGCTGTCGTTCAGCTATCTGGCCCTCAAGTATCCGGGCGTCGCCGCGTCGCGGATCGGCTCGCTCGCTTACCTCGTCAACCTCGGCGGCCTGACCTCGATCACGTTCAGCGGCTTCCAGGACTTCCGGCAACGCGACGCGCGCGGCTTCTTCGTGAGCCTGAGCATCGGGCTCGGCGGCAACACGTCCGTCTCCGCGAACGCCGGGCGGCAGAACGGCGAATCGACCTACACGCTCAACGCATCGCGGCCGCCCGACTATGGCGGCGGCTTCGGCTGGAACGTGCAGGCCGGCGCCAACGCGGGCACGCGCTACGGGCAGGGCCAGCTGCAGTATCTCGGCCGCGCCGGCCAGCTCACGCTGCTCGCGCAATCGTTCGACGGGCGCGGCAACGCGGCGGCCGACATCACGGGCGCGTTCGTGCTGATGGACGGCCGGGTGATGACGGCGCGCCGCGTCGACGACGGCTTCGCGCTCGTCTCGACCGACACGGGGCGCGTGCCCGTGCTGCACCAGAACCGGCCGATCGGCGCGACGGACCGGGCCGGCTACCTGCTGGTGCCCGACCTGAATGCGTACCAGAACAATCGCGTCGCGATCGACGGCAGCGCGCTGCCGGCCGACGCGCGGATCGCCGACACGACGCTCGACGTCGTGCCGCAGGCCCGCTCCGGCGTGCTCGCGCACTTCGCCATCACGCGCTACAGCGCCGCGTCGATTGCGCTGCACGCGCCGGACGGCACGCCGCTTCCGCCGGGGCTCGCGGTCCGCCACGTCGAAAGCGGCCAGCGCACGATCGTCGGCTACGACGGCCTGACCTTCGTCGACGGCCTCGTCGAGACCAACCACCTGGAGATCTCCGGCGGCGGCCGCGACTGCACCGTCGAATTCGCGTACCGGCGGCCGGACGACGGCACGCTGCCGCGCATCGGCCCGCTGACCTGCGGCCCTCGGTAGCGCGCGCCGGCCGCCCGCTTCGCGAATGTTAGAATCGCGGGATTCCCTCGGCGGCGCCCAGCCGCCCAACTCCCCTTCGAAGAATCGCCATGACGTCCCAACTGCACAAAAAGGGCGAGGCCTGGTCGGCCCGCTTCTCGGAACCGATGTCGGAGCTGGTCAAGCGCTACACGTCGTCGGTGTTTTTCGACAAGCGCCTCGCGCTCGTCGACATCGCCGGCTCGCTCGCGCACGCGAACATGCTCGCCGCGCAGAAGATCATCAGCGCCGACGACCTGGCCGCGATCGAACGCGGGATGGCGCAGATCAAGGGCGAGATCGAGCGTGGCGAATTCGAATGGCAGCTCGACCTGGAAGACGTCCACCTGAACATCGAGGCGCGCCTGACCGCGCTGATCGGCGATGCCGGCAAGCGCCTGCACACGGGCCGCTCGCGCAACGACCAGGTCGCGACCGACATCCGCCTGTGGCTGCGCGGCGAGATCGACCGCATCGGCGGCCTGCTGAACGACCTGCGCGGCGCGCTGATCGACCTCGCGGAACAGAACGCCGACACGATCATGCCGGGCTTCACGCACCTGCAGGTCGCGCAGCCGGTCACGTTCGGCCACCACCTGCTCGCGTACGTCGAGATGTTCTCGCGCGACGCGGAACGCATGCGCGACTGCCGCACCCGCGTGAACCGCCTGCCGCTCGGCGCGGCCGCGCTCGCGGGCACCAGCTACCCGATCGACCGTCATGCAGTGGCGAAGACGCTCGGCTTCGACGGCATCTGCGCGAACTCGCTCGACGCGGTGTCCGATCGCGACTTCGCGATCGAATTCACGGCGGCGTCCGCGCTCGTGATGACGCACGTGTCGCGCTTCTCCGAAGAACTCGTGCTGTGGATGAGCCCGCGCGTCGGCTTCATCGACATCGCCGACCGCTTCTGCACCGGCAGCTCGATCATGCCGCAGAAGAAGAACCCGGACGTGCCCGAACTCGCGCGCGGCAAGACCGGCCGCGTGAACGGCCATCTGATGGCGCTGCTCACGCTGATGAAGGGCCAGCCGCTCGCGTACAACAAGGACAACCAGGAAGACAAGGAACCGCTGTTCGACACGGTCGACACCGTCGCCGACACGCTGCGGATCTTCGCGGAAATGGTCGCCGGCATCACCGTGAAGCCGGATGCGATGCGCGCGGCCGCGCTGCAGGGCTTCTCGACCGCCACCGACCTCGCCGACTACCTGGTCAAGCGCGGCCTGCCGTTCCGCGACGCGCACGAAGCCGTCGCGCACGCGGTGAAGATCTGCGACGACCGCGGGATCGACCTCGCCGACCTGACGCTCGACGAAATGAAGCAGGAGCTGCCGAACGTTGCGCACCTGATCGGCGACGACGTGTTCGGCTACCTGACGCTCGAAGGGTCGGTCGCGAGCCGCAACCATCCGGGCGGCACCGCGCCCGACCAGGTGCGCGCGGCCGTCAAGGCTGCCCGCGCCGCGATCGGCAAGTAACGGCCCGCCGTCCCGGACGGACGCCTTCGGCGTCCGTTTTTCATTCGGGCGGCCGTCGCGCCGCCCGTCGCTTCCCCGCTTCACGGACGCCCACGATGACCTTCTCCGCCGCGCTCTTCGACATGGACGGCCTGCTCGTCGATTCCGAGCGGACCATCATGAACACGTGGATCGACGTGTCGAACGCGCACGGCGTCGTGCTGACCGAGATCGATTACCTGCAGATCGTCGGCCGCTCGTTCGCCGAAGGCCAGGTGATCCTCGCGCGGCTCATCGGCGACGCCGACACGTTCGACGTGGTGCGCATCCGCGTGCGCGAGCAACTCGCCGCGCCCGAACCCCATCCGAAGTTTCCGCTGAAGTCGGGCGCGCTCGCGCTGCTCGAAACGCTCGCGCAGGCCGGCATTCCGTGCGCGGTCGCGTCGTCGTCCGCGCGCGACGTGATCCGTGCGCGGCTCGACGCGGTCGGCGTGCTGCCGTTCTTCCGCGCGATCGCGGGCGGCGACGAAGTCGCGCGCGGCAAGCCCGACCCGGCCGTCTACCGGCTCGCGGCCGAGCGTCTCGGCGTGCCGGCGCACGCGTGCGTCGCGTTCGAGGACAGCGACTTCGGCGCGCAGTCGGCCGCCGGCGCCGGCGCCGCGGTCGTCACCGTGCCCGACCTGAAAGCGCCGACGCCCGACATCGTCGCGCTGAGCCTGCACGTGCTCGCGTCGCTCGACGACGCGGTCGCGCTCGTGCCGTCGTGGTTCGGGCTGCAGGGCATGTCGCAGCCCGCGTAGGCGATACACCGCTCCAACGCAAAACGGGCACCCGAGGGTGCCCGTTTCATCATGTCGCCGCAGTCAAAAGCGGCGCGCCTTTACCGATTGCCGGCCGTCTCCGACAGCCGCTTCATCGTCGCGATGCGCGCGCCGATCAGGTCGACGCGTCCGTCCTCGCCGACGAGCGGCGCCGTCGCATCGCGGAACGCCACCCACGCGCGCTGCGCGCGCACGAGCGTCGCGGCCGAATGCGCGGGCATCTTGCGGTGCAGCTTCTGGTAATAGCGGTTCAAGTCGAATAACGCGTGTTCGCATGCGGCGTCCTGCGCGCACGGCCGCACGCGGCGGATCGCCGGATCGCGCGGCGCATTCGCCGGCTTGGCGCCGGCCGGCGCGACCCCACCGGCACCGCCCGGCGCACCGCTCGTCGCCGCGACCGGCACGGCGGCGGGCGGCGGCGCATAGCGATCGGCCGCGCCGCGCAGCGCCAGCGCGCGATCGCGCACCGGCTGCAACTGCAGGTCGGCGCTCGACATCGCATACGCGGTGCCGCGCGTCGTGTCGTACACGGCCTTCAGCAGCAGCACTTCGTCCTTGCGCCACGTGAGCCAGCGGCGCTGGCTGTCCTGCCAGCCGCGCTTCGCGTCGGCCGGCGCATCCTTCAACAGGCGCTGGTACGCGCCGTCCATCACGGCCTGCCACTGCTGCTGCGCTTCGCCCATGCACTGGATCTGCCCGGCCGGCGACGACCGGTCGCGCCGCGCGAGGCATTGCCGCATCGCGACGTCGATCGGGTCGGCCGCCGCAACTTCCGCATGGGCGACGCCCGCGCCGGCGAGCCCCGCCAATCCTGCCGCCCAGACGACGAGCGCGGCCAGCGCCGCGCGCATCGTCCGGAATCGTCCGTGCGCCGCCATCAGTCGCGCACGCAATCGACGAAGTACTCGACGCGGCCGTTCACCTCTTCCGCGACGAGGCCGTGGATGTCGGTGTGGAAGCCCGGGAAGCGCTCGTTGAAGTCGCGCGCGAACCGCAGGTAGTTCACGATCGTCTTGTTGAAGCGCTCGCCCGGGATCAGCAGCGGAATGCCCGGCGGGTACGGCGTGAGCAGGATGCTCGTCACGCGGCCTTCGAGCTCGTCGAGCGGCACGCGGTCGATCTTGCGGTGCGCGAGCTTCGCGAACGCGTCCGACGGCTTCATCGCCGGTTCCATGTCCGACAGGTACATCTCCGTCGTCAGGCGGGCGATGTCGTTCGCGCGGTACACGTCGTGGATCTGCGTGCACAGGTCGCGCAGGCCGACGCGCTCGTAGCGCGGATGCTGCGCGACGAATTCCGGCAGCACGCGCCACAGCGGCTGGTTGTTGTCGTAGTCGTCCTTGAACTGCTGCAGCTCGGTCACCATCGAGTTCCAGCGACCCTTCGTGATGCCGATCGTGAACATGATGAAAAACGAGTACAGGCCGGTCTTCTCGACGATGATCCCGTGCTCGGCCAGGTACTTCGTGACGATCGCGGCCGGAATGCCGGTCTCGCCGAACTCGCCGTCGACGTCGAGCCCCGGCGTGATGATCGTCGCCTTGATCGGGTCGAGCATGTTGAAGCCTTCCGCGAGCGGGCCGAAGCCGTGCCAGTGGTCGTTCGGCTTCAGCATCCAGTCTTCGCGCGACCCGATACCTTCCTCGGACAGGTTGTCCGGCCCCCACACGCTGAAGAACCAGTCGTCGCCGTATTCGGCGTCGACCTTGCGCATCGCGCGGCGGAAGTCGATCGCCTCGGCGATCGATTCCTCGACGAGCGCGGTGCCGCCCGGCGGCTCCATCATCGCGGCCGCGACGTCGCACGACGCGATGATCGCGTACTGCGGGCTCGTCGACGTGTGCATCAGGTACGCCTCGTTGAAGCGGTGCTTGTCGAACGTGCGGTTCTCGGAATCCTGCACGACGATCTGCGACGCCTGCGAAATGCCCGCGAGCAGCTTGTGCGTCGAGTGCGTCGCGAACACGAGCGCGCCGGTGCGCGGACGGCCGTCGCCGATCGCGTGCATGTCGCGGTAGAAATCGTGGAACGTCGCGTGCGGCAGCCACGCTTCGTCGAAGTGCAGCGTGTCGAGCAGGTCGCCGAGCAGGTCCTTGATCATCTCGACGTTGTAGACGACGCCGTCGTACGTGCTCTGCGTGATCGTCAGGATCCGCGGCTTCATGTCCGGGTTCTGGCGCAGCGCCTCGCGCGCGAACGGGTTCGCCTCGATCTTCCGGCGGATGTTCTCCGGCTTGAATTCGTCGCGCGGGATCGGCCCGATGATGCCGAAATGGTTGCGCGTCGGCGTGAGGAACACGGGGATCGCGCCCGTCATCGTGATCGCGTGCAGGATCGACTTGTGGCAGTTGCGGTCGACCAGCACGATGTCGCCCGGTGCGACCGTCGCGTGCCAGACGATCTTGTTCGACGTCGACGTGCCGTTGGTCACGAAAAACAGGTGATCGGCGCTGAAGATGCGCGCCGCGTTGCGCTCGGACGCCGCGACCGGGCCCGTGTGGTCGAGCAGCTGACCGAGTTCGTCCACCGCGTTGCAGACGTCCGCGCGCAGCATGTTCTCGCCGAAGAACTGGTGGAACATCTGGCCGAGCGGGTTCTTCAGGAACGCGACGCCGCCCGAGTGCCCGGGGCAGTGCCACGAGTACGAGCCTTCGTCCGCGTACTTCACCAGTTCCTTGAAGAACGGCGGCGCGAGCGAATCGAGATAGACCTTCGCCTCGCGGATGATGTGGCGCGCGACGAACTCCGGCGTGTCCTCGAACATGTGGATGAAGCCGTGCAGTTCGCGCAGGATGTCGTTCGGCAGATGGCGCGACGTGCGCGTCTCGCCGTACAGGAAGATCGGGATGTCCGCGTTGCGGCGGCGCACTTCGGTGACGAACGCGCGCAGCTCGATGATCGCGGTCGCGAGCTCCGGCAGCTCGCCGTCCGGGCCGGTTTCGCCGAGCATGAGTTCGTCGTCGTCGATCGACAGGATGAAGCACGACGCGCGGCTCGATTGCTGCGCGAACGACGTCAGATCGCCGTAGCTCGTGAGGCCGAGGACTTCGACGCCCTCCTTCTCGATCGCTTCGGCCAACGCCCGGATGCCGGAGCCCGAGATGTTCTCGGAGCGGAAATCTTCGTCGATGATGACGACGGGGAAACGAAACTTCATGGGCGATTCTCCAAAAAGAACGACCGCGGCGCGTCACGCGCAGCGGTCACCCGGAAACTGGTGAGACGTTATGCAACCAGATCAGGTTTTCGGCAGCGTGACACCGCGCTGCCCCTGATACTTGCCGCCGCGATCGGCGTACGACACGTCGCACACCTCGTCGCTTTCGAAGAAGAGCACCTGCGCGACGCCTTCGTTCGCGTAGATCTTCGCGGGCAACGGCGTGGTATTCGAGAATTCCAGCGTGACGTAGCCTTCCCATTCGGGTTCGAACGGCGTCACGTTGACGATGATCCCGCAGCGCGCATAGGTCGACTTGCCGAGGCAGACGGTCAGCACGGTGCGCGGGATGCGGAAATATTCGACGGTGCGGGCCAGCGCGAACGAATTCGGCGGGATGATGCACACGTCGCCCTTGAAATCGACAAACGAACCCTCGTCGAAGTTCTTCGGATCGACGATCGTCGAGTTGATGTTCGTGAAGATCTTGAATTCGTCCGCGCAGCGGATGTCGTAGCCGTAGCTCGACGTGCCGTAGCTGACGATCCGGCGGCCGTCCTCGGACGCGCGGACCTGATCGGGCACGAACGGCTCGATCATCTTGTGCTCTTCGGCCATGCGCCGAATCCATTTGTCGGACTTGATGCTCATATCTGGGCGCCTGGAAACGCTGCGTGACAATCAGGGAGGGCCGCTCGCGCGAGGCGGCGGCCGGGAAAGGCGGACATTTTACGCGATCATCGGCCCACGCACGCGGCGGCCGTCAACGGATCACGCCGCAGGCCAGCGCAGGCCCCGCGCCATGCTGCGAAAACGCGGGGTCGCTCGCGTCGCGGTGCACCAGCGCCGCGCGGTTCATCGCCGAGCGCACGCCATCGAGGGCCAGATCGGGCGCGACGATGAAGCCGGCCGCGACGCCGTTCGCATCCGCGTGGATGTTGCCGAGATCGCCGGCGACGCGCGCGCCCGCGCGCAACCGGTCGGCGGCCGGCGCGAACACCTGGCCGGCGCTCGAGCCGTCGCCCGCGTTGCAGTCGCCGCGTTCGTGCACCTGCAGCGCGTGATCGCTGTTCGGCGGCAGGCCGACCAGGTTGTAGGTGACCTGCACGCCGTCCGGGCGCTCGACGAACGTCACCGCGCCACGCGCCTGCGAGCCGACCGTCGGCTGCAGTTGCGCGTCGGCCCGTTTTTCGTGCGACGAGGAAAAGGAGGTACAGCCGGCCAGCAGGCCCAGCGCGGCGGCGGCCAGCAGCGCGCGCCGCGCGCGGCCGGCGCGCACGCCGTGATGTCGTTGTTTCATTCGATCCTCATGCCGGCTGGCGACCGTTCGAGACGACGGCCGCGCCGGGCGGGTAAAGGGACCCGGGAAAAGTCGCCATGATACCGCGCCTCGCGGCGCAGCAAACAGCGTGAGGCCCCGCCCCGCAAGGGTTTTACGTATTTTGAACAACGATCGACGGGAACTTCGACGTCATGTCGCGCGATCGCTCGGCAATCGCCAGCGCGACCCCACGCGCGATGTCGCGGTAACGACGCGCGAGCGCGCCTTCGGGATCGGCCGCGACCGTCGGCGTGCCGCTGTCGGCGCGCTCGCGGATCGCGATGTCGAGCGGCAGGCTGCCGAGCACGGTCACGTCGTAATCCTTCGCCATCCGCTCCGCCCCGCCGGCGCCGAAGATGTGCTCCTCGTGGCCGCAGTTCGAGCAGACGTGGATGCTCATGTTCTCGACGATGCCGAGGATCGGGATCCCGACCTTCTCGAACATCTTCAGCCCCTTCTTCGCGTCCAGCAGCGCGATGTCCTGCGGCGTCGTGACGATCACCGCGCCGGTGACGGGCACGCGCTGCGCGAGCGTGAGCTGGATGTCGCCCGTGCCCGGCGGCATGTCGACGATCAGGTAGTCGAGCTCGCGCCAGTTGGTCTGGCGCAGCAGCTGCTCGAGCGCGGACGTGGCCATCGGGCCGCGCCACACCATCGGGTTGTCTTCCTCGATCAGGAAGCCGATCGAGTTCGCCTGCAGCCCGTGGCCGACCAGCGGGTTCATCGACTGGTTGTCCGGCGACTCGGGGCGCTGGCCGTGGATGCCGAGCATCGTCGGCAGCGACGGGCCGTAGATGTCGGCGTCGAGAATGCCGACCGACGCGCCTTCCGCGGCGAGCGCGAGCGCGAGATTGACGGCCGTCGTGCTCTTCCCGACCCCGCCCTTGCCCGACGCGACCGCGACGATGTTCTTCACATTCGGCAACAGCTTCACGCCGCGCTGTACCGTATGCGCGACGATCTCCTGCGACACGGCGACGCGCGCGTCGCGCACGCCCGGCACGGCCTGGAGCGCTGCGGCGACGCGCGCGCGCACGTCGTCGTGCTGGCTGCGCGCCGGATAACCGAGCACCACGTCGAGCGCCACGACATCGCCGTCGATCGCGACGTTGCGCACGCCCTTGTTCGCCGCGTACGGGCGGCCGGTATTGGGGTCGACGACTGCCGCCAGCGCGGCGTCGACTTGGGCCCGGTCAATGCTCATCGAAACTCCGTGAAAACGTTTTTCTCGCGCGCAAAACGTCAAAAAATATCAAATTCCGCGGCGAAATTCGGGAAAAGTGAAAGAATCTGTTGCACGCCATTGCGCGAACGCGCGACCCGGCGCACTCTTCGCGTGCGGCATGCTATAGGGCCAAATCGGCCACTCACCGCCTATATTGTAGAGGCTGACGCGTCGCACTGCCCGAACAGCCACGCTGACGGACAGGGCATGCGAGCGCCTCGGCGGCTGCCGCGAGCGCCGGCCGGCCTTCCTTTTTCGGACGGCCCGCGCAGGGAGCCATCACTGTTGTTTGTCGTCGTTGTCGACTCGTTCAACCAAGAGAGGAATCCAAGATGAACATGAAAATCGCGACTCGCCTGTCCGTCTTCGCACTCGCCGGCGCGCTGCTGGCAGGCTGCGCCACGCAGCAAGGTAACAACACGGCCGTCGGTACCGGCACGGGTGCGGCGCTGGGCGCGGGCATCGGTGCACTGGCCGGTGGCGGCAAGGGCGCGGCGATCGGCGCGGGCGTCGGCGCACTGGTCGGCGGCGTGACGGGTTACAACTGGCAAGCGATCAAGAACAAGCTCGCGCCGTCGGCAGCGCAGACGGGCACGCAGGTCACCGAGCAGCCGGACGGCTCGCTGAAGCTGAACGTGCCGAGCTCGGTCACGTTCGCGACGAACCAGTACGCGATCACGCCGGCGTTCACGCCGCTGCTGAACGACCTGGCGACCACGCTGAACCAGAACCCGCAAGTGACGGCGTCGATCGTCGGCTACACGGACAGCACGGGCTCGGCGCAGCTGAACCAGACGCTGTCGCAGAACCGCGCGCAAAGCGTCGTGAACGCGCTCGTGCAGCGCGGCGTGAACGGCGGCCGTCTGTCCGCGCAAGGCATGGGCCCGTCGAACCCGATCGCGGACAACGCGACCGAAGCCGGCCGCGCGCAGAACCGCCGCGTCGAGATCTACCTGCGCGCGCCGCAACAGCATCAATAAGCGCGACCACGAGAGGAAACGTGCGGGCGCCGCGCCCGCACAGCCCCGCCTGACAAGGCGTTGGGCGGGGCCGGTAACAAATCGAAAAAATTTTCGAACTTCTGTCGCAGGCCGTGGTCAGTATTTACGGTACGCGGCTGGTGTTGCCGGCGCGTCACCATTCTCCTCTTGTCGTTGTTGCTCCGGGGCCGTATCCGCCCCGGTTTTTTTTGCCCGCAGAATTCGTGTTGCGCTGCAGCACAACACCCCCCCGGCACGCCGCGCGGGCGCCCCTGCCCGTTCCGGCGCCCGGTCCGCGGCGCCCGCCCGCCGCGCTGGCCCGCGCCCCTGCTAGAATCGCGGTTTCCCGTCGTTTTTCCCGCTGTTCTTCTCCAGACACTATGTCCGCATCCGACCTCACCTCCGTGCAGGCTGCGGCGCCGCAAGGCAGCCGCCAGATCCTCGTTACGTCCGCACTGCCCTATGCCAACGGGCAGATCCACATCGGCCACCTGGTCGAGTACATCCAGACCGACATCTGGGTGCGGACGCTGCGAATGCATGGCCATGAGGTCTACTACATCGGCGCCGACGATACGCACGGCACGCCGGTCATGCTGCGCGCGGAGAAGGAAGGCGTGACGCCGAAGCAGCTGATCGACCGCGTGTGGACCGAGCACAAGCGCGACTTCGACAGCTTCGGCGTGTCGTTCGACAACTTCTACTCGACCGATTCGGACGAGAACCGCGTGCTGAGCGAGAAGATCTATCTCGCGCTGCAGGAAGCCGGCCTGATCGCCGAACGCGAAATCGAGCAGGCCTACGATCCGGTCAAGGAAATGTTCCTGCCGGACCGCTTCATCAAGGGCGAGTGCCCGAAGTGCCACGCGAAGGACCAGTACGGCGACAGCTGCGAAGTGTGCGGCTCGACGTACCTGCCGACCGAACTGCTGAACCCGTATTCGGTCGTGTCGGGCGCGACGCCGGTGCGCAAGACCTCGAAGCACTACTTCTTCCGCCTGTCCGACCCGCGTTGCGAATCGTTCCTGCGCGAATGGGTGAGCGGCCTCGCGCAGCCCGAAGCGACCAACAAGATGCGCGAATGGCTCGGCGACGCCGGCGAAGCCAAGCTCGCCGACTGGGACATCTCGCGCGACGCGCCGTACTTCGGCTTCGAGATCCCGGGCGCGCCCGGCAAGTATTTCTACGTGTGGCTCGACGCGCCGGTCGGCTACTACGCGAGCTTCAAGAACCTGTGCGACCGTAACGGCATCGATTTCGACGCGTGGATCCGCCCGGGCTCGACGGCCGAGCAGTATCACTTCATCGGCAAGGACATCCTGTACTTCCACACGCTGTTCTGGCCCGCGATGCTCGAGTTCTCGGGCCATCGCACGCCGACCAACGTGTTCGCGCACGGCTTCCTGACCGTCGACGGCGCGAAGATGTCGAAGTCGCGCGGTACGTTCATCACCGCGCAGAGCTACATCGACACGGGCCTGAACCCCGAGTGGCTGCGCTACTACTTCGCGGCGAAGCTGAACGCGACGATGGAAGACATCGACCTGAACCTCGACGACTTCCAGGCGCGCGTGAACAGCGATCTCGTCGGCAAGTACGTGAACATCGCGAGCCGCGCAGCCGGCTTCCTGATCAAGCGCTTCGACGGCCGCGTGCAGGACAGCGCGATGAATCATCCGCTCGTCGCGAAGCTGCGCGATGCGATTCCGCAAATCGCCGCGAGCTACGAAGCACGCGAATACGGCCGCGCGCTGCGCCACACGATGGAGCTCGCTGACGAAGTGAACGCGTACGTCGACGGCGCGAAACCGTGGGATCTCGCGAAGGATCCGGCCAACGCGGTCGCGCTGCACGAAACCTGCAGCGTGAGCCTCGAGGCGTTCCGCCTGCTGTCGCTCGCGCTGAAGCCGGTGCTGCCGCGCGTCGCCGAAGCGGTCGAGGCGTTCTTCGGGATCGCGCCGCTCGCGTGGGCCGATGCCGCAAAGCCGCTGTCGTCGGCGCAGCCGATCAAGGCGTACCAGCACCTGATGACGCGTGTCGACGCGAAGCAGCTCGAAGCGCTGCTCGCCGCGAACCGCGATTCGCTGCAGGCCGAGGCAACGGGTGCGGCCGCCGCGAGCGCGAACGCCGCGAAGGATGCGAAAAACAACGCGAAGGCGAACGCGAAGCCGGCCGCCGCGAACGGCGCCGACGATGCACCGATCTCGATCGACGATTTCGCGAAGATCGACCTGCGCATCGCGAAGATCGTCGCGTGCCAGGCCGTCGAGGGCTCGGACAAGCTGCTGCAGCTCACGCTCGACGTCGGCGAGGAAAAGACCCGCAACGTGTTCTCGGGCATCAAGTCCGCGTACCAGCCCGAGCAGCTCGTCGGCAAGCTGACGGTGATGGTCGCGAACCTCGCGCCGCGCAAGATGAAGTTCGGCCTGTCCGAAGGGATGGTGCTCGCCGCGTCGGCCACCGACGAGAAGGCGGAACCGGGCCTCTACATCCTCGAGCCGCACAGCGGCGCGAAGCCGGGCATGCGCGTGAAGTAAGCGAAACGCGCTGCTGCTGGCGCAAAAAAGCCCCGCACGGTTTGAATCGTGCGGGGCTTTTTTATCGCTGTCCGGTACGCCGGCCCTCCGTCACCGCTGCCCGAACCACCGGTCGAAGCGCCGCGTGTAGTTCAAGTCGACGCCCTGGAACGTGCCGCCGTACGCGGACACCGACCAGAAGCGCGTCAGGTTGATCGTCGCCTTGAACGCGTTGCTCGCCGATTGCAGCCCCTGCTCGAAGCCGAGCACGAACCGCTCGTTGATCGCCTTCGACACCAGCACGACCTGCGGATCGGTCAGTCCGACTTCGCTGCGGCCGACCGACACCTCGTCGAGACCGAAGGTCTGCGCGACCCGCTTGCCGGTCACGCTGCCGAGCAGCCCGAGCGCCGCCGTCATCGCCCCCTGCTGACCGACGTTGTTGCCCTGGTCGGTGCCGTGCCCGAACAGCAGCCACGACAGCTTTTCGTTGTCCGTCACGTTCGGCTCCGACACGAGCTTGACCGTCGGCGACTGGATCGTCCCCGTCACCTGCACGCCAGCCTCGACCTCCTGGTTGCGCCGCATCGCGAGGATGTTGACGCCGGGGTTCGCCACCGGGCCGTTGAACGTGAAGAAGCCGTTCTCGACCGCGAGCTTGCGGCCGAACGTCGTGTACGTCGAGCCCTCGGTCACGCGCACGTTGCCGATCGCGCGCAGCGGCACGCCCGGCGCGCTCATTACGGTGATCGTGCCGCGCAGCCCGAGATCCGCACCGTGGCCCTTGAAGCGGAAGTTGTTGCCGAGCCCGACGTCGATGTTCGCGCGCGGCGCCAGCGACGGCGCCGGCTTGTTCTCGACCGGCTTCGGCTTCGCGGCCGCGGTGCCGGTGGGCGTCTCGCCGCGCACCGTGCCGTCCGGCTGCACGATCACGACGTCGTCCGACAGATGCGGCGCCGATTGCTCGGGCAGGTCGAACAGCGCGCGATCGACGACGAACTTGCCGTCGATCGCCAGCGCGCCGCGCGGCCCGTCGTTCGCGACGGTGGCCTTGCCCGACAGCGACAGCTTGCGATCCGGCGCCGCGAACAGTTCGAGCTTGTCCGCGACGATGCTCGCGGTCAGGTCCGGCGCCTCGCCGTCGAGGCGCACGCGGCCGAGCGCGCGCAGCGTGCCGTCGCCGCCGTGAAACTCGACCTGCTGAAATTCGACGAGGTTGTCCGACAGCTTCACGCGCACGATGCCGTCCTTCAACTGGACGCCCTGGTCGATCAACGTCGCGGACAGCTCGTCGCCCGTCAGCGTCCCCGACAAGTTCGGTTTCACCGGCGTGCCGGACACCGTCAGCTTCAGCGCCGCGCGTCCGCCGAGCAGGTAGCTCGGGCCGAACAGGTTGCCGGTGGTCTTCAGCGCCGGGATGTCGGCATCGATGCGGCCCGACAGCGGACCGTCGTCGACGATGCCGAACACGCCGTCGCGCAGCGCGAACGGCACCGTGACGTTCGCGTCCAGCGTGCCGATCCGGCTCGCCTTTGCGAGCCCGGTCACGTTGAGCCGGTTGCCGGGCGCGAAGCTCGCGCGGGCGGACAGGTCGGTCAGGCCGAGCGACGCGATGCCGCGGCCGGTCTCGATCGTCACGTCGCCGCCACGGCGCTTCACCTGCACGTAGCCCGTCGCGTTCACGCCGAGCGAGAAATCCCAGTCGGCATCGAGCACGACGTCGGTGCGCACCGGCGGCCGCTGGCCGGTCAGCACCTGGCGAACCTCGAGGAAACGCGCGACCGATGCGCCGGTCACCGAACCGGCCGAGCGCATCTGGCCGCGATCGAACACGAACGATTTCAGGTCGATCGCCGCGCCTTCGAGCGTGAGCCGCGTCGCGCCGAGCGTCACGCGGCCGGCGCCGGCCGAGATCGTCAGCGGCGCCTGCAGCGCAAGCGCCGGCGTGCCGCGATTCGCGAGCCGCGTAACGGTGCCGTCCCAGCGCATGCCGTCGCGGTTCTCGACCACGCCGCCGTTCGCCGCCAGCGTCAGGTCGATCACGCGGCCGCCGGCCATTCCGAGCGCCGACGCGTCGAGCGTGTGCTTCGCGCGCGTGCCGTCGAGGTTCGCGCGCAACGACTTCAGCTTGAACGAGCCGAGCGCGATGTCGGCCGCGTCGGCCGTGAACACGAGCGCGCCGTGCGCGCCGTCGCGGATGTCGGCGCGGCCCTGGGCGGTGCCGATCCGGTTCGAACCGACGACGACGTGCTCGGCCTTGTAGGTGGCCGTCACGTTCGGATGCGCGAAGCTGCCGGTCAGGTCGCCCTGCGCCTGCACGAGCCCTTCGACGCCGAAGCCGAGCCGGTCGAGCTGCGGCGCGTCGACGACGAAGCGCAGCCGGTCGCCGGGTGCGCCGAAGCTGCCGCGCAGGTCGACGTGGTTGCCGGCGATCGACAGGTTCGCGTTGCTCGGCAGAATTCGTGAGCCGGCGAGCTGCACGACGCCGGCGCCGGTCAGCGGCACGCCGTCGTACAGGCTGTCGGCGAGCTTGAAGGTCGCCTTCGTCGATACCTGCGGCGCGAACGCGCCCGACGCGGTCAGCGTGCCGGACACGCGCGTCTCGCCGCGCTTGGCCGGCGCCTTGGCCGCTTTCGCAGGCGCCTTGCCGCCCGCCTTCGGCGCGCTCATCGCGGCGAGCAGCAGCGGATCGAACGCGGTCAGTGTCGCCTTCGCGTCATAGGTCGAATGCGCGTCGTGGCGGAACACGCCCGTCAGGTCGATGCGGCCCTTGCCCGCAGTCACGCGCGTATCGGTCAGCACGGTCTGCTGCTGCGTCAGCGCGACCTTGGCCCGCGCGCCGAGCGCGAGCTTCGGGTCGTTCAGGTTGAAATCGACGGTCGTCACGTCGCCCGCGAGCGTGACGCCGAGCGGGCCGCCGAGGCGCATCGGCCGCAGCTCGGCGACGAACGCGTTCAGGTCGAGGTTCGCGACCTTCAGGTCGAAGCGGCCCTTGCCACCCGCGAGCGTGCCGCCGCCGGTCACGCTGCCGTCGCGGATCAGTTTCAGCGCGAGACCGTCGATGCGCTGCGCGTGCGCGTCGAGATGCACGCTCGCGTGCGCGTCGATCACCGGCAGCAGATGGTCGCCGAGCGTGCCGGGTTTCGCGTTGACGATCGACACCGGGCCCGTCACCGCGAAGCCCTTCGCGGGCGCCGCGCCGGCCGGCGCGCTCACCGGCGCGAGTTCCGCGCGCACCGCGAGATCGGCCGCAGGCGCGCCGGGCGACAGCGCCTGCGGGTTCACGTGGTCGAACGCGAGCGACGCACGCGTGAGCGGCACCGTGCCGAACGGCGCAGCCTCGACGTGCGCGCGCCCGTTCAGCTTCATCCCGCTCGCGGAGACGTCGGCGACGAGCGCTTCGAGCGACCCCGACACGTTCGCGCTCGCGTTGACCGGTTCATCGGCGAGTTTGCCCACGTAGGTGGCGTCGCCCGTCAGCGCGAACGGCTTCACGCCGTCGAGCTTCGCGCGCGCGGTCAGCGCGCCGTACGGCGTATCGACGCCGTCGAGCACGAGTTCATGGTGGCGGCCGTCGCTGCGGCCGTTCAGCGCGAGATGGTCGAGCTGCGTCGTCGACGCGCCTTCGTGAATGGCGAGGCGAGCGACGCGCAGGTCGTCGATCCGCACCTGCAGCGGCAGGCTCAGATTCTGCGGCGTCGTACTCGGCGTCGACGGCCCCGGCACGATCCGCACGTCGATCGTGCCGGCGCGCAGATAGGCGACGGACAGCCGCCACGGCGCGCGCGTCAGTGCCCAGCGGCCGTCGAGCCGGTCGATGCGGACCTCGGTGCCGGTGCCGTCGGGGCTGGTCCATGCGAACCCGCGCAAGCGCACGCCGGTCGCGAGCGAGCCGCCTTCGAGCGTGCCCGCGAGCCGCGTGCCCAGCACCTTGCCGGCTACCTGCCACGCGAGCCGCGTGCCGCGCTCGGTCGTCACCGCGCCCAGCACGAGCCCCGCCGCCAGCATGACGAGCAGCACGACCGTCGCGAGCGTCCACGCGACGGCCCGCCACGCGCGGCCGCGGCGCGGCACGCGCGGCGGCGTGCCGGGCGCGCCGTCGGGCGAATCCGGATCGTGAGGCGGCGGCGTGTCGTTCGGGTCCTTCGTCATGCGGTTCGTCGTGCGGTCGTCGTCAATAGGGCGGCAGGTTCAGAAAGCGATGCCGAGCGTCAGGTACGGGCGCACGCTGTGGTTGCGCAACCCGTACGCGACGTCGACGTTGATCGGACCGACCGGGCTGCGCCAGCGCGCACCGACGCCCACGCCCGGGTAGAACACGCGCTCGCCCCACGCATCGGTCGCGGTGCCGATGTCGAAGAACGTCGCGGCGCCCCAGTCGCGGTTGAACCAGTGCTGGTATTCGGCCGTCCCCGTCATCAGGTACTTGGTCGGCAAGACGGAGCCGTCGACGCTGTTGCCGATGCTCTGGTAGCCGTAACCGCGCACCGAATTCGAGCCGCCGGCACGGAACAGCAGCGACGCCGGCACGCCGGTCGAACTGCCGCTCGTGAACACGCCGCCGAGCTCCGCGCGGAACACGAACAGGTCGCGCTTGCCGATCGGCAAATACTGCTGCCCGCGCGCGTAGCCGCGGATGAAGGTTTCGTCGGCCAGCACGTGCTTGACCGCGAAGCCGGCCTCCGCGTGAATCAGGTTGCCCGAGCGCGGAAACAGTGGATCGTCGACGTTGCGGCGGGTCCACGCCCACTGCGGCACCAGCGCGCGGCTCGTGGTCGGCCCCGCGCCGTTCTGGTCGAGCCGGTCCTGGTAGTACATCAGCGAATACGCATAGTCGATGAACTGGCCGGTGCGCGTGCGCTGCGCGCCGATCCGCGCGCTGTAGATGCGCGTATCCGACACGTTGGTGTTCGTGTACGACGCGAGCACGCTGTTGGTCCAGCCCTTCTCGCCCGGCGGCATCGACAGCTGGACCTGCCCGTACTGCTGGATCTGGTCGACCCGGCCCGACACGGTCAGCGGCCACGCGGCGCCGAACGTGTCGAGATACGTATAGGAACCCTGCACGTGCGGCCCGGTGTCGGTCGCGAAGCCGACGCCGCCGCGGATGTTGTTGTACGGAAACTCGCTGACCTTCACGTGCACGGGCGTGCGATCGGGTTTCGACGTATCGTCGCCGACGTCGATCGCGACGCTCGCGTAGTACGGCGTGTTCTGCAGCTGCCGCTGCAGTTCGGTGATCCGCCGCACGTCGTAGATCTCGCCTTCCGACAGCGGATTGACGTTCGTGACGATCCTTTCCGGATAACGGCGCACGCCGTCGACGTCGACCTTGCCGATCGTGAACGTCGGACCGCTGTCGAACGCGACCGCGAGCGTCGCGCGCTGCGTGCGCGGATCGATGCGCGCCTCGGACGACGCGATCTTCGCGCCGAGATAGCGGCGCGACTGCAGTTGCCGGAGCGCCGCACCCTTCGCGTCGTCCCAGTCGGACTGCGTGAACGGGTCGCCCGGCTTCATCGAGAACGCGAACCGCGTCGCGGTCTCCTGCTTCGGATCCTCGGTTTCCACCGGCCCCTTGAACGTCAGGTCGACCGTCGACACGACGGTCTGCTTGCCCGGATCGACCGCGATGCGCACGTCGCGCTTGCCGTCGCGGGTGCGCACGTCGGTGCGCACGACCGGCGAGAAATAGCCGGCCGTCGCGGCCAGGTCGCGCACCTGCTGCGGCGTGGCGGTCACGAGGAAGTCGAACTGGTCGTCGCTGATGTCGTCGCGCTTCGCGAAGCGGGCGATGTCGAGATGCGTCTTCAGGAGCTTGCGGATCGAGCGCGGCGCGTCGATGTCGACGTCGTACTTCGCGTGGGCCGGCAGCGCGAAGCACGCGGCCAGGCAACCCGCGAGGGCCGCCCGCGCGACGCGGGCCGCGGCGTCGGCGCGATCGCGTGCCGCGCGCCGGCCCGCGTGATGCGCCGTGTGTGCTTGCTGGTTCGACTGCCCCGCCAAATATGACCTCGCCGTCCTGGTGTGTTACGGTTTCGTGGAAAACCCTGTATTTGACCACAGGGCGCCGACGTCACGGCCAAACGATTGTGAAAGAGTGCCAAGGCCGCGGCAGGGCCACCGCACGACGCCCGCCAGCGCCGGCCCGCGGATTCGACGCTCGATTGGCGCCGGCTGTTCCCCGCGATGCGGTAAAATCCCGCCATCGAGAATCCGGCGCATCGTGCGCCGCCCGAAACGGAAGATCCAGCCATGCCGTACCAGTCCGACGTCACGCAGTTCCTGAACCAGCTCAAGCAGCAGAAGCCGACGCTCGAGGAAGAGCAACGCAAGGGCCGTTCCCTGCTGTGGGACAAGCAGCCGATCGATCTCGAAGAGCGCGCCGAGCAGCAGGAATCGCGCGTGAAGCAAACGTCGTACGTCTACTACCAGAACTTCTGACGACGTGAGCGCCGCCGACGAGGCCAGCGCCGCCCGGCAGGACGACGCGATCGCCGCGCCCGCGGGCGCCGATTCGACGCCCGACACGGTCGACGGTGTCGCGGCGTTCGCTCGCCTGTACGGCGAGCCGCTGTTCAAGCTGCCGCAGGATCTGTACATCCCGCCCGACGCGCTCGAGGTGTTCCTCGAGACGTTCGAAGGCCCGCTCGACCTGCTGCTGTACCTGATCCGCAAGCAGAACTTCAACGTGCTCGACATCCCGATGGCGCAGGTCACCGCGCAATATCTGGGCTACGTCGACCAGATCCGCACGTCGAACCTCGAGCTCGCGGCCGAGTACCTGCTGATGGCCGCGATGCTGATCGAGATCAAGTCGCGGATGCTGCTGCCGGTCAAGAAGGCCGACACCGGCGAGGAAGCCGAGGATCCGCGCGCCGAACTCGTGCGCCGGCTGCTCGAGTACGAGCAGATGAAGCTCGCCGCGCAGCGGCTCGACCAGTTGCCGCAGCTTGGCCGCGATTTCCTGCGCGCCGAGGTCTACATCGAGCAGAGCGTCACGCCGCGCTTTCCCGACGTGAATTCGGACGACCTGCGCGCCGCGTGGGCCGACGTGCTCAAGCGCGCGAAGCTCGTCCAGCACCACAAGATCTCCCGCGAGGAGCTGTCGGTGCGCGAACACATGAGCCTGATCCTGCGCCGGCTGCAGAACGCGCGCTTCATGGAATTCGCCGAGCTGTTCGACACGTCGCGCGGCGTGCCGGTCGTCGTCGTGAACTTCATCGCGATGCTCGAACTCGCGCGCGAATCGCTGCTCGAGATCACGCAGGCCGAACCGTTCGCGCCGATCTACGTGCGTCTCGCTTACCTGCCCGCGTAAGGGCCGCCCCGCCGCTCCCCGTTCCCCGGTGTATCCCGACGCTCGACGCTTCGCCGCGGCGAATGGCCGTCCGGCGGGTATCCGGCACGTCCCACTATAAAGTGAACGATCGTTCTTTTATCGATGCGTCGCGCGGCCAAATCCTCTACAATCCGCCGACACCCGATGCGCCGCCCGCGCGCCGGCGTTCTCCGCTTCGACCCCGATGCCGCTGCCGCGGCGTCAACGCGCGCCTGCGCGAGGAACCCGCTACCCGATCATGAAAGTCATCAGCTCGATCCAGGAACTGCGCGACCAGCTGCGCGGACAGAACCGCACGGCGTTCGTGCCGACGATGGGCAACCTGCACGAAGGGCACCTGTCGCTGATGCGCCTCGCGCGCCAGCACGGCGACCCGGTCGTGGCGAGCATCTTCGTCAACCGGCTGCAATTCGGCCCGAACGAGGATTTCGACAAGTACCCGCGCACGCTCCAGGACGATATCGAGAAGCTGCAGCAGGAAAACGTGTACGTGCTGTTCGCGCCGACCGAGCGCGACATGTACCCTGAGCCGCAGGAATACCGCGTGCTGCCGCCGGACGATCTCGGCGGGATCCTCGAGGGCGAGTTCCGGCCCGGCTTCTTCGCCGGCGTGTGCACGGTCGTCACGAAGCTGATGTCCTGCGTGCAGCCGCGCGTCGCCGTGTTCGGCAAGAAGGACTACCAGCAGTTGATGATCGTGCGCCGGATGTGCCAGCAGCTCGCGCTGCCGGTCGACATCATCGCCGCCGAAACCGTGCGCGACGACGACGGCCTCGCGCTGTCGTCGCGCAACCGCTACCTGACGACCGACGAGCGCAACGAAGCGCCCGAACTGGCGAAAACGCTGCAGCGCGTGCGCGACAGCGTGCTCGGCGGCGAACGCGATCTCGGCAAGCTCGAGCAGCATGCGCACGCGCACCTGGCCGAACGCGGCTGGGTGCCCGACTACATCGCGATCCGCCGCCGCGCGAACCTGATCGCCCCGAGCGCAGCCGAACTCGAAGCCGGCGAACCGCTCGTCGTGCTCGCGGCCGCGAAGCTCGGCGCGACGCGCCTCATCGACAACCTGGAAATCTGACGCGCGGCCCGCCGCGCCTCTCACGACGCATCACGGAGACACCATGCAGCGCCACATGCTCAAATCGAAGATCCACCGTGCGGCGGTCACGCACTGCGAACTGCACTACGAAGGTTCGTGCGCGATCGACGAAGACCTGCTCGAAGCGGCGGGCCTCATCGAAAACGAACGGATCGACATCTGGAACATCAACAACGGCGAGCGCTTCTCGACCTACGCGATCAAGGGCGAGCGCGGCAGCGGGATGATCTCGCTGAACGGCTCGGCCGCACGCCGCGCGCAGCTCGGCGACCTCGTGATCATCGCGGCATTCGCGATGGTTGACGAAGCGGAACTGCAGGCCGGCTGGAAGCCGAAGCTCGTGTTCATCGACGAAGGCAACAAGATCAAGGGCCACCGCGATCACGTGCCGACGCAGAACTGGACGTGACCTGAGCGGGGCACGCCCGCATGCCGCGGCATGCGGTGCAGCGATGCCGCCTGCGACCGAAGGGCCGGACACCGTACGCGACGGGATCCGGCCCTTCTCATTGGATGTCGCGCCGGCCGGACGGCCGGGCGTTCAGGACGCGGCCTTGACGGCCTTCTCGGCCTTCGGCGCGCGGCGCTCGGCCCATTCGACGATCGGCCGCCACTGTTCGAGATCCTTCTCGACGCGGCTTTTCGCGACATCCCACAGCGTCAGGCCGTGCGCGGCGATCTGCACGTAGTTCTGCGTGTCGCGCACGTAGCCGAGCACCGGCAGGCCGAGCCCTTCGACGAACCGGTGCAGCTGGTCGGACGAGCGCGTGCGCGCGTCGACCCGCATCCCGACGATCCCGACCTCGACGCTGCCCTTGCGCACGGCCTTCTCGCCGGCAAGGCGTTCCAGAAACTGCTGGGTCGCGAGAATATCGAACATCGACGGCTGCAGCGGCACGATCACCTTGTCGGCCAGTTGCAGCGCGACGTTGAGCCGCGTGCCGTGCAGGCCGGCCGGCGTATCGATCACCGCGTATTCGAGGCCGCGCGGCGGCTTCGACGGCGCCTCCGGATCGAGCGCCCACGCCTCGATCGCCGGCAAGCCGGCCGGCCGCAGGTCGAGCCACGCATGCGCGGACTGCTGCCGGTCCAGGTCGGCCAGCGCGACCCATGCGCCCTGCGCCGCGAAATAGCCGGCTAGATTGGTGGACAGCGTGCTCTTGCCCACGCCGCCCTTCGGATTCGCCACCACGATGACCGTCATGAATTCCCCCGAAAAAGCCGCGCGGCGCCGGCCGCATGGCAGGCGCCGCTCGATTGCGGATACAGGGAGCGATGATATCGGCAAACGGGGGGTCACCGGAACCGGTCGCACCGAACCTGTGCCCCTTTCGTCTGCTTTCCTTCACGTCACGCGCGCTGGACCGCGGCCTCCCGCGCGCCGAGCGCGAACGCGCCGCCGCCCAGCAGGGCCTGCACGGCCAGCGTGACGGCCCAGAACGCCGGATATTCCCAGCCGCCGTGCGGCGACGAGAAGCCCCAGCCGTTCGGCAGATGCGCGGCGACCGCGCCGAGCATGAACGGCAGCAGCACCAGCGCGGCGATGCGCACGCGGAACCCCGTGAGCAGCGCGAGGCCGCCCGCCAGTTCGACGAACGTGGTCAGGTACGCGAGCCAGCCCGGCAGGCCGATCGACGTGAAAAACTGCGCGGTGCCCGGCAGCGTGAAGACGAATACTTTCTGTGCGACGTGCGCGAGGTACAGCACGCCGAGGGCGACGCGCAGCAGCGTCGCGGCGAAATCGTTCAGGCGATTGGCGTTCATGACGGATTCCTTGGTGAGTGGATGGAATGGATCGCACTCTATTCGAATCCATTCGGCCGATAAACGCGCCAGCCCGCTTAAATTACCTCCATTCAGGAATGAATCGACGCAAAAAAAGGGCATGACCGATCATGCCCTGCGTCCTTCCTGCTCAGTAACCGCTCTTGCCTTGCGTGGCGTCACCGCCGGACTGGCCGCCGCCCGGCGCATACGAATCGCAGGCATGCGCGGCCGCGGACGCGCCCAGCAGCGCCGCGAGCAGGACGCTCCACCACCATCGAGCCCTCATCGTCGCCCTCCTTCGGGCGGACCTCCGCCCTCCTCTGTTGTACGCGATCGCGCGGAAAAAGCGAGAGTCGACCGGCGCGGTTTCAACGAAACTCGGCGTACAGCGCGTCGAGGTCGAGGTGCTCGGCGAACGTGTCGGCCAGCCGCTCGAGCGACGCCTCGCGCAGCGCCGGGTAGTCGATGCGGGCCGCGCCGTCGAGCCCCGCCCACGCGAGCAGCGCCGCGCAGGCGGCGGGCGCGTCGAACAGCCCGTGCACGTAGGTCGCGAGGATCTGGCCGTCGGCCGATCTCGCGCCGTCGGGACGCATGCCGTCCTGCGCGGCATCGGCGGCCAGCGTCAGCGCGGGCGTCGCGAGCGCCGGCCCGCGCGTGTCGCCCATGTGAATCTCGTAGCCGCGCACGGCCGCCGCGCCCGGCAGCGCGAGTCGACCGGTCACGTTCTTCAGCGTCTTGTCGGGCTGCAGCGTCGTGTCGAACTCGAGCAGCCCGAGCCCCGGCACGCTGCCGGGCGCGCCTTCGAGGCCGAGCGGATCGTCGAGCGTGCGGCCGAGCATCTGCATGCCGCCGCAGATGCCGATCACCTTGCCGCCGTAGCGCAGATGGCGCCGGATCAGCGCGTCCCAGCCCGCATCGCGCAGCCACGCGAGATCGCGCTGCACGCTCTTCGAACCGGGCAGGATCAGCAGGTCGGCGTCGGGCACGGGGCCGCTCTTCCAGTACGTGAATTCGATCTGCGGATGCGCGCGCAGCGGATCGAAATCGGTGTGGTTGCTGATGCGCGGCAGCGCGGGCACGACGACGCGCAACACGCCGGCATCGCCGCGGGCGGCGGCACTGCGCGCCTGCGCGGGCAGCATGTCCTCGGCGTCGAGCAGCAGCCCGTGCAGATACGGCAGCACGCCGAACACCGGCTTGCCCGTCTGCGCGCGCAGCCAGTCGAGCCCCGGTTCGAGCAGCTTGAGGTCGCCGCGGAAACGGTTGATCACGAAGCCGCGCACGCGCGCGCGCTCGCTGTCCGACAGGCAGGCGAGCGTGCCGACCAGATGCGCGAACACGCCGCCGCGATCGATGTCGGCGACGAGCACGACCGGGCAGTCGACGCGCTCGGCAAAGCCCATGTTCGCGATGTCGCCGTCGCGCAGGTTGATCTCGGCCGGGCTGCCGGCGCCTTCGACGATCACCGTGTCGTAACCGGCGCGCAGGCGCGCATACGACTCGAGCACCGCATCGAACGCGACCGGCTTGTAGTCGTGATACGCCCGCGCGTCGAGGTTCATGCGCGCCTTGCCGTGAATGATCACCTGCGCGCCGCGGTCGCTCGTCGGCTTCAGCAGCACCGGATTGAAATCCGTATGCGGCGCGACGCCGGCGGCCAGCGCCTGCAACGCCTGCGCGCGGCCGATCTCGCCGCCGTCGACCGTCACCGCGCTGTTGAGCGCCATGTTCTGCGGCTTGAACGGCGCGACGCGCACGCCGCCGCGGCGCGCGAGGCGGCACAGGCCCGCGACGAGCGTGCTCTTGCCCGCGTCGGACGTCGTGCCCTGGATCATCAGCGTGCCGCGCGGCCGCGGCTCGGGTGCATTCATCGTGTGAAAGGTGTCGCGAAGCAAAGGCGGCATTATCGCCCGCGCCGGGTCGCCCGCGCCGTTACAATCACGCGATGATTCCGCACGACCTCACCTTCGTCCTCGGCGGCGCGCGCTCGGGCAAGAGCGCGCATGCCGAGCGGCTCGCCGCCGACAGCGGCCGCCCCGTCACCTACATCGCGACCGCGACCGCCGCCGATCCCGAATTCGCGCAGCGCATCGCGCATCACCGCGCGCGCCGGCCGGCCGACTGGGGGTTCGCCGACGCGAGCGTCGATCTCGCCGGCACGCTCGCGCGGCTCGACGATCCGCACGCGTGCCTGCTCGTCGACTGCCTGACGCTGTGGCTCACGAACCTGCTGTGCCCCGCCGACGGCGCGCCGCTCGACGACGCGCAGTACGCGGCCCAGGTCGAGCGGCTCGAGCACGCGCTGCGCGGCGCGCACGCGAAGGTGATCGTCGTCAGCAACGAGATCGGGCTCGGCGTCGTGCCGCTCGGGTCGGTCACGCGCCGCTACGTCGACGAGCTCGGCCGCCTGAACCAGCGCGTCGCCGCGCTCGCGACGCGCGTCACGCTGCTGGTTGCCGGGCTGCCGCTCGACCTCAAGGCGGGCGCGCCGTCATGCTGATGCTGTCGCTGCCCGTCGTCGCGATGCTGGCGGTCGCGGCCGCGATCGTCGACCGCGCCATCGGCGAGCCGGCCGGCTGGCATCCGCTCGTCGCGTTCGGCCGCGTCGCCGCGCGCATCGAAGCCGCGCTGAACACGGGCCGGCGCGGCCGCGTGGTCGGCGTCGCCGCGTGGCTCGCGGCGGTCGTGCCGCCGGTGGCCGTCGCGGCATGGCTCGTCGCCGTGCTGCCCTGGCCGTTCGCGGCGGCGCTGCACATCGCGCTGCTGTGGTTCACGCTCGGCGCGAAGAGCCTCGCCGACCACGTCGCGCCGATCGCCGCCGCGCTGCTGCGGCACGACCTCGACGCGGCGCGCACGCTGACCGCGCGCATCGTGTCGCGCGACACGAGCAACGCGGACGAAGGTGCGCTGTCGCGCGCGGCCGTCGAATCGGCGCTCGAAAACGGCAACGACGCGATCTTCGGCGCGCTCTTCTGGTTCGTCGTCGCGGGCGGCCCCGGCGCGTTGCTGTTCCGGCTCGCGAACACGCTCGACGCGATGTGGGGTTACCGCACGCCGCGCTTCCTGACCTTCGGCTGGGCCGCCGCGCGCATCGACGATGCGCTGAACTGGATTCCCGCGCGCCTCACCGCCGCGAGCTACGCGCTGCTCGGCGACACGGCCGCCGCGTGGCGCTGCTGGCGCACGCAGGCGCACCACTGGGACAGCCCGAACGCGGGCCCCGTGATGGCCGCGGGCGCCGGCAGCCTGAACGTGCAGCTCGGCGGCCCGGCCGTCTATCACGGCGAGATCGAGGATCGGCCGGCGCTCGGCACCGGCGCCACGGCCACCGCCCTTCACATCGTCGCCGCGCTGTCGCTCGTCACGCGCACGCTCGCGCTGTGGCTCGCGCTGCTGGTCGCGAGCGGCGCACTCGTCATGGCCTCCCATCATGTCTGATTCATCCATCGCGCACGGCGGCAACCTGCACGAAGCCGCCCGCCGCCACGGCATTCCGTACGACGCGTGGCTCGACCTGTCGACCGGCATCAATCCGGTCGGCTACCCGGTTCCGCCCGTGCCGGCCGACGCGTGGCGCCGGCTGCCCGACGACGGCGACGGCCTCGCGGCCTGCGCCGCGCGGTACTACCATGCTCCCGACGCCGCGCACGTGCTACCGGTTGCCGGCAGCCAGGCCGCGATCCGCGCGTTGCCGGCGTTGCTGTCGGCCGGCGACGCAGGCGTCGCGGCGCTCGCGTACGGCGAATACGCGCCCGCGTTCGCGCGCCACGGCCATCGCGTCGTCGCGCTCGACATCCGCGCGGATACGCTGCCCGCGACGCTGCGCCACGTCATCGTCGGGAATCCGAATAATCCGACCGCCGAATTCGTGCCGACCGCGCGCTTGCTCGGCTGGCACGCGCAACTGGCGGCACGCGGCGGCGCGTTGATCGTCGACGAAGCGTTCGCCGATACGGGCGCGACGCCATCGCTCGCGCCGCAGGTCGATCGTCCGGGGCTCGTCGTGCTGCGCTCGGTCGGCAAGTTCTTCGGGCTGGCCGGGATCCGCGCGGGCTTCGTGCTCGCGGATCCCTTGCTGATCGCCGCGCTGCGCGACATGCTCGGCGCGTGGACCGTCAGCGGCCCCGCACGCCATGCGGTCGCCGCGGCATTCGCCGACCGCGCATGGCAGGCCGCCGCGCGCGAGCGGCTCGGGGCCGACGGCGAACGACTGGCCGCGTTGCTGCGCGCGCACGGCTTCGCGGTGCGCGCGACGCCGCTGTTCAGCTGGACCGACGATCCGCGCGCCGCGGCGCTGCATGCGGCGCTCGCGGCGCGCGGGATCTGGACGCGGTACTTCCCGACGCCGTCGAGCGTGCGCATCGGCCTGCCGGGCAGCGAAGCCGAATGGCGGCGCCTCGGCGATGCGCTCGCACATTGCGCACCGCTGCTGCGGCGGGCCTCCGCATGAGTTCACGCGTGTTCCATCGGCCGACGCCAGCCGCGCTGCTGGTCGCGCTCGCTCACGCGCCGCTCGTCCACGCCAACGTCACGACCCGCGACGACGCCGGCAATACGGTCACGCTGCCCGCGCCCGCGCAGCGCGTGATCAGCCTCGCGCCGCACGCGACCGAGCTCGTCTACGCGGCCGGCGGCGGTGCGAAGCTCGTCGGCACCGTCACGTACAGCGACTATCCGGCCGCCGCGCAAGCGGTGCCGCGCGTCGGCGACAACAAGGCGCTCGATCTCGAACGCATCGCCGCGCTGAAGCCCGACCTGATCGTCGTCTGGCGGCACGGCAACGCCGAGCGGCAGACCGACGCGCTGCGCGCGCTGCACATCCCGCTGTTCTTCAGCGAACCGAAGCATCTCGACGACGTGTCGTCGTCGTTGCGCCGGCTCGGCACGCTGCTCGGCACGCAACCGGCCGCCGATGCCGCCGCGGCCGCCTTTACGCGGGACATCGCGACACTGCGCGCACGCTACGCGGCACGCCCGCCCGTCGCGATGTTCTTCCAGGTGTGGGACCGCCCGCTGACGACGCTCAACGGCACGCACCTGATCAACGAAGTATTCGAACTTTGCGGCGGCCGCAACGTGTTCGCGTCGCTCAAGCCGCTTGCGCCGACCGTGACCGACGAGGCGGTGCTCGCGGCGAATCCGGAAGCGATCGTCACGACGAGTGCCGGCGCGACCCGTTCGAACGAACCGCTGCCGAGCCTCGCGCGCTGGCGCGCGTGGCCCGCGCTGACGGCCGTGGCGCGCAACAACCTGTTCGCGATCGACGGCGATCTGCTGACGCGGCCGGCGCCGCGGATCGCGCAGGGTGCGGCCGCGCTGTGCGAGGATCTGGAGGCCGCGCGTGCGCGGCGGCCGGCGCGCTGATTTCCGGCGGGTTGCGGTGCATCGTGCACCGGTGCCGGATGCGTGCGGTGCTCGAAACAGATCGCTCCGTGCGCAGCGCAGTTCACATGCAGACGCAAGTGCGCCTATGCATCCCAGTGCACGACTTCCCACGTTCGCGCGGCGCCCTCCCTGCGCAGCCACACCGCCCCGCCCGTCGGCACCGGCCGCGACAGCAACGTGTCGAGCGGCACGCGCAACACATGCGACGCGAATGCGCGGATCACGCCCGCATGCGTGACGACCCATTGCGGTCCGTCGAACGCCGCAACCGCATCGGCCTGCCGCGCCACCCGCGCGACGAATCGCGCGACGCTTTCTCCGCCGTGCGCGCACGCATGCATCAGGTCGGCCGCCCACGCATCGAGTGCGGCGCGGTCGATATCGTCCCAGCGCTGCATTTCCCACGCGCCGAAATCCATTTCCTGCCAGTCGTCATCGCCCAGCAGCGGTACGTCGAATGCCCGCGCGAGCCGTTCGGCAACCGACGCGCAGCGCGTCAGCGGGCTCGTCCGCACCTGTTCGGGCGACGGCGCACTTAGTTCCGCCAGATGCATGCGCACGGCCTGCGCGCCGCCATCGGCCGATTCGGCGAGCGGCACGTCGCTGCGCCCATAGCAGACGCCCGGCTCGATGCCGACGGCCGGATGACGGATCAGGACGACGTCCATCCGAGCACCACCAGATAGATCGCCAGTTCGCCCAGTTGCTGCGCGAAGCCGAGACAGTCGCCCGTATAACCGCCGATCCGCTTCACGAAATAGCGGGCCGCCCACGCGCGCACGAGCACGAGCGCCACGCAGGCGGCAACGCCCATGCGCCAGTCCGGCCAGAACAGCCACGGCAGTCCGAACACCGCCGCGACGCACGCCGCACGTGCGTCCATTCGTTGCGCGACCGGCTTCGCCTTGCCTTCGGGCCGCACGTAGTCGAGCGTCATCAGCAGGCTCACGGCCATCGCGCGGCTCGCCGCGTGCGCGGCGATCATCGTCCATGCGGCGCGCAGCGGCAGCATCGACGCCAGCGCCTGCCATTTCAGGCCGAGTGCGATCACGAGCGCAACGGCGCCGAACGTGCCGATCCGCGAATCGTGCATGATGCGCAGCACGTCGTCGCGCGTGTAACCGCCGCCGAACGCATCGCAACTGTCGGCGAGGCCGTCTTCGTGGAACGCGCCGGTCGCGAGCAGCGTCGCGGCCATCGACAGCCCGACCGCGATCGATGGCGGCAGCACGCGCAGCGCGACGAGATAGACGAGCGCGCCCCACGCGCCGACGCACGCGCCGACGAGCGGGAAATAGCGCGCGGCCTGGTCGAGATCGCCGGCCGCGTAGCCGATCGAGCGCGGCACGGGTACGCGCGTGAAATAGCCGAGCGCGACGAAGAAGTAGCGCAGCTCGGCGCGCATGCCGCGCACGCGCTCAGGCGTCACGATCGTCGACGCCGGCGGATTCGAAGCTCGCCATCTCGCTGAGGAACGCGGCCGCCGCGCGCACCAGCGGCAGCGCGAGCGCGGCGCCCGTGCCTTCGCCGAGCCGCAGGTCGAGCGCGAGCAGCGGCTTCGCGCCGAAATGCTCGAGCATGCGCCGGTGGCCGGCCTCGTGCGACGTATGCGAGAACACGCAGTAGTCGCGCACGCCGGGCGCGATGCGCTCGGCGACGAGCAGCGCGGCGGTCGCGATGAAGCCGTCGACGAGGATCGTCATCCGCTCGCTCGCGGCCGCGAGGTACGCGCCGGTCATCATCGCGATCTCGAAGCCGCCGAACGTCGCGAGCACGTCGAGCGGCGCGATCGCATGCGAGTGCTTGACGAGCGCGCGACCGAGCACCGCACGCTTGTGCGCGAGGCCCTGATCGTCGAGGCCCGTGCCGCGGCCGACGCAGGCGTCGATCGGCACGTCGAGCAGGCGGCTCATCAGGCACGCGGCCGACGACGTATTCGCGATCCCCATCTCGCCGAAGCCGATCACGTTCGTGCCGAGCGACGCGTGCAGGCGCACGCGCGCCGCGCCCGCGGCCAGCGCCGTCATCGCTTCTTCACGCGTCATCGCGGGTTCCGCCGCGAAGTTGCGCGTGCCACGCGCGACCGGAACCGACACCAGCCGGTCCGACAGCGGCAGCGGCGACGCGACGCCCGCATCGACGATCTCGAGCGTGCTCTGCGCGACGCCCGAGAACGCGTTGATCGCCGCGCCGCCGGCGAGGAAGTTCGCGACCATCTGCGCGGTCACCGCCTGCGGATAAGGGCTGACGCCCTCGGCCGCGATCCCGTGGTCGCCCGCGAACACGATCGTCACCGGACGCTGCACGACCGGCCGCTCGGTGCGCTGGATCAGGCCGATCTGCAGCGCGAGCGCCTCGAGCTGGCCGAGGCTGCCGGGCGGCTTGGTCTTGTGGTCGATCACATGCTGCAGGCGCGTGCGCAGCGCGTCGTCTAGCGGCGCGATCGCGGGCGGGAATTGGGTCGAAGTGGTCATCGAGGGGCCGTATGGTGGGCGCGGCATGCGCCGCGCATCGGAAAATTCGGAACGGGAAAGATCATTGTCGCGCGGGCCACGCCGGCAACAGCGCATCGCGGCCGTTCTCGCGGATCAGCACGAGCGGATAGCCGAACGCGTCGCTCGCGCGCTCGGGCGTCAGCACATCATGCACGCGGCCGGCCCACGCATGCCCGCGGCCGTCGAGCAACAGCGCATGCGTCGCGAAACGCCGCGCGAGATTCAGGTCGTGACACGAAAACATCACCGTACGCGGGCCCGCCGCGAGCCAGGCGGCCAGCGCGGTCAGGCAGTCGATCTGGTGATGCAGGTCGAGATGCGCGAGCGGTTCGTCCAGCAACATCAGCGGCGCATCCTGGCACAGCGTCGCGGCCAGCGCGACCCGCTGCCGCTCGCCGCCCGACAGCGACATCACGTCGCGCGACGCGAGCGGGTTCAGGTCGAATGTCGCGAGCGCCTCGCGCGCGGCCGCGCGGTCGCCGTCGCGCTCCCAACCCCAGCCGCCGAGATATGGAAAGCGGTTGAGCAGCACCGTGTCGAACACGGTCGCGCTGAACGCATCGTGCAGTTGCTGCGGCATCAGCGCGCGGCGCTGCGCGAGTTGCTCGGGACGCCATGCGGCAAGCGGCCGACCGTCGATCTCGACGTGTCCGCCGGCGGGCGGCTGCAGTCCCGCGAGCGTGGCGAGCAGCGTCGTCTTGCCCGCGCCGTTCGGCCCGGCGACGCACCAGATCTCGCCGGGGCGGAACGCGTGCGTGAAGCGGTCGAGCAGCGTGCGCGCGCCGGCCTTCAGCGTCAGGTCGACGGCCATGTAGCGCATGTCGCCGGCAGCGGCGTGCGGTGCTGCGGTGCCTGTCATCGCATCGGCCTCCTCAGCAACATCCACAGGAACACGGGCACGCCGATCAACGCGGTCATCACGCCCACCGGCAATTGTGCAGGCGCGATCGCGGTGCGCGCGAGCAGGTCGGCCGCCATCACGCCGCCACCGCCCGCGAGCATCGCGGCCGGCAGCAGCATCCGCTGGTCGTTGCCGAACGCGAGCCGCAACGCGTGCGGCACGACGAGGCCGACGAAGCCGATCGTACCGGCCGTCGTGACCGCGGCCGCGGCGGCCAGCGACGCGACGAGATAGATCCGCACGCGCAGCCGCGCGACCGGCACGCCGAGCGCCTGCGCGGTCGCGTCGCCGCGCAGCAGCACGTTCAGTTGCGGCGCGGCCGGCAGCGCGGCGCATGCGCTCAGCAACAGCGCGCCCCACGCGAACCACGGCGCCGTCGCGCCGTTCAGGTCGCCGGTCAGCCAGAAGATGAGGCCGCGCAGCCGTGCATCGGGCGCGAGCGACAGCAACAGCGTGACGAGCGCGCCCCATCCCGCCGCGATCACGACGCCCGTGAGCAGCAGCCGCGGCGATGCGTCGCGCGATTCGCCGCGCCACAGCTCGCGCCTCGCGAGACCGAGCACGAGCGCGACCGAGACGAGCGAACCGGCGAATGCGGATGCGTCGACGAGCCACCACGCGCCGCCCGCGATCATCGCGACGAGCGCGAAGCCGGCCGCGCCGCCGGACACGCCCAGCACGTACGGCTCCGCGAGCGGATTGCGCAGCAGCACCTGCAACAACGCGCCGGCCAGCGCGAGCAGCGCGCCGCACGCGAAACCCGCGAGCGCGCGCGGCAGGCGCAGCGTCCGGACGATATCGGCAAACAAGGTATCGCCGCCGTGCGGCACGAGCGACGCGAGCGCCTGCCACGGCGACATCGGCACGCTGCCGATCGACAGCGACGCGACGAACAGCAGCGCGACCACGGCGGCCAGCGCGGCCCAGATGACGGTGGCGCGTGCGGCGCTCATGCGGCGCACGGCCGCGCGCCCGACGCGCGGTGCATCCGCTTGCGGTGGCCGGCCGGGCGCGACAGGGGCGCGTGGCGAACGATTGGGGTCGGCATCGAAGAACGTTCCGTGAAGCATTGCGCGCCCCGCTTCCCCGCAGGCCGCGCGTCATGGAGCCCTTGCGGGCTCCCCGTCTCGGCCGGTATCCGGGCTGGCGGCGGTCCGGCTCGCCTTCCCGCGCGATGACGCGCAGTGGCCCGCGCCTGCGTGCGACCTGCACGCGAAACGCGCCCGAGCCGGCCTGCGTCACGCGACGCGGCCGCTTACCGTTGCGGGGGCAGCGCAGGTTGGCGCGCTCGCGGAGCCCGCACCCTGCTTCCCGTTTAACCGCGCATCCTGCGCGCGAGCACCGAGGCGGCGCCAGTTTAGGAGCCGGTCGCGCGAGCGTCAAGGAAGCGTCCGGACCGGCGTCGGACATGCCTATTCGCGGCAAGAAGCAGGGGTGTTACGACTGGAAACGTTACAGATGTCGGATTGCGCGGTATTCCGCGCTAAAATGCTGGGTCTTTAGAGGACGCAGCAAATGCTCAACGAACTCGAAACCCTGTCTCAAAATATTGGCCGTCTGATTTCGCTGAACAAGCGCTATCACTCGGAACGGCTCGCGCTCGAGGAGCAGGTCGCGCAATTGCGCGCGGAAGCGGATACGGTCCGCGCGGAACTCGCGCAGCTGCGCGACGAACGCAATGCGCTCGCGGCCGAGCGCGACACGCTGTCGGCGAAGATCGACGACGCCCAGGTGAAACTGAACGCGATTCTCGAAAAGCTGCCGCGCTCGAAGAGCGCGGAGCAAGCCGACAACCAGCTCGACCTGCTGGATGCGCAGGCGCGCACGGATGGCGATGACGCGGCCAGCCACGGAGAACATGCATGAGCACCAAGCAGATCGAAGTCTCGATTCTCGGTCAGCCCTATCGGCTCGCCTGTTCGGCCGAGACCGAAGCGGCGCTGCTCGAAGCGGTCGCGCGCGTCGATGCCGAAATGTCGAAAATCCGCTCGAACAGCTCGGTGCGCGGCACCGATCGCATCGCGGTGATGGCGGCGCTGTCGCTTGCGTCGGAATTGCTGCGGCTGCAAACGAGCGTGCGGCACGGTGAAGCATTTCCGGCGGAAGAAATCCGTCGTACAATGCACCAGATGAACGAACAGCTCGGCGCGGTGCTCGCACAGCACGAGACGCAGTAACGTTTGAAACGATGCGTCGATTCCGCTTGATCTCGACGGTCAACGGTGGTCAAATTGGCGCATCGAAACACAGTTCAGTCAGCTTCCCTGCCTGGTTCGCCAAGGTCATATATTCCTTGAACCAATGCCATGTGCACGGTTGCGGAAATTTGTAGCACGGGCGCGCGCGTCACTCTGTCTGATGTACCCGAAGTGCTGCTAACTGCGACCAATTCTGAACCTCAGGTTCAGGATGCCGGCCTAGCGGCCAAGGCGGGGGCCTATCCAACGGCATCGGGAACTCCCGATGCCGTTTCCTTTTTGAGGGGCTGTTTGCATGCGGAACGCGCATGCGAATGCCCGAAATCGCTCGCAGGGCAAGAAGTGAGGAGCGCCGTTTGGCCGAGCCAAACAAGTGACGAGCGACGCCGCCATGCGGGCGATTTCGGGCATTCCCGTGAATGGTATTTTTCGTTTGGGGTGCGCGTTCCGCATGCAAACAGACCCTCATGCCCCTTCTGCGTCGATTACGATCCATGCAATATTGGCTGATGAAGTCCGAACCGGACGAAGCAAGCATCGACGATCTCGCCAACGCACCGCAGCGCTCGCTGCCGTGGACCGGCGTGCGCAATTATCAAGCGCGTAATTTCATGCGCGACACGATGAAGATCGGCGACGGCGTGCTGTTCTATCACTCGAGCTGCCCCGAGCCGGGCATCGCGGGCCTCGCCGAAGTATCGTCCACGCCCTACCCCGATCCCACACAGTTCGATCCGAAAAGCCCCTATTACGACCCGAAATCGACGCAGGAAGCGCCACGCTGGCTGCTCGTCGACGTGCGCTTCGTGAAGAAGTCGCCGCTCGTGCCGCTCGCCGCGCTGCGCGAGCACGACGAGCTCGCCGACATGCGCGTGCTCGCCCGCGGCAACCGGCTGTCGATCACGCCCGTCACGCGCGCGGAATGGCGGTTCATCACCGAAAAGTTGATGAAGTAGGCGCCGGCCAAAAGGTCAAATCTGTTCAGTACGCACTGCCGCAACGGAACTCGCGGCGCTTTCGCGCAGCCTAAGCAACCGCTGTCGGCCGATCGGCCGGCCGTCGTTTTTTTCGTCGCGCGGTACGCCCGCGTCGCGCACGCGTGATCCGCGTGCGCGCCTTCGCACAAGGAGTCCAACAATGACCAAGAAATCCGCACTCGCGCTGTCGCTCGCTCTCGCCGCCGCCGTTCCCGTCGCGCTGACGCTCGCGTCGCCCGCCGCGCACGCCCAGACGGCGAACCCGCACTTTCCCGAGCCGGCCGGCGTGCTGTCGCTTTCGTCGCAGGCCAGCGCCGACGTGCCGCAGGACATCATCCACATCACGCTGTTCTACGAGCAGCAGGCCAAGGACCCGGGCAGCCTCACCGCGCAGCTGAACCAGCGCGCGGATGCGGCGCTGTCGCAGGCGAAGGGCGTGTCGGGCGTCACCGCGCACACGGGCGCGTTCTCCGTGTATCCGAGCACCGATCGCGACGGCAAGATCTCCGCATGGCGCGGCCGCACCGAGGTCGCGCTCGAATCGCGCGATTTCGCCGCGGCGTCGAAGCTGGCAGGCCAGTTGTCGAACCTGATGCAGGTTGCGAACGTCGAGTTCTCGCTGTCGCCGGAAGCGCAGCGCACGGCCGAGCAGAAGCTCACGACCGAAGCGATCAAGTCGTTCCGCGCCCGCGCGGACGAAGCCGCGAAGGCGTTCGGCTACAACAGCTACACGATCCGCGACGTGAACGTCGGCAGCGGCCGCAACGTGCAGCCGTACCCGCGCATGATGGCGATGGCCGCGGCGCCGATGGACAGCGCGAAGATGAGTGCGCCGATCGCGGTCGAAGGCGGCAAGGCCACCGTGTCGGTCACCGTCAACGGCTCCGTGCAGATGAAGTAACGCAGTAACGCGCATCGCGCCGTTGTCGGAAACGAAAACGCCGGCCCGAGGGCCGGCGTTTTTCATGTGCATCCGGGTAACCGATGCGCACGCCGATCGCGCGTACATCGATACCGCGTCATGCAGCGACCTCACGCAGCCACTTCAAGCAGCCGCATTCGCGTTCGCCGCGCGACGGCGATACGCCCAGACCATCATCGCGATACCCGCGAGGATCATCGGCAGCGACAACCACTGCCCCATCGACAGGCCGAGCGCGAGCAGGCCGAGGAAGTCGTCGGGCTCGCGCGCGAACTCGACCGTGAAACGTGCGAGGCCATAACCGATCAGGAACAGCGCGGATATCGCGCCCATCGGCCGCGGCTTGCGCGCGAACAGGAACAGCACGAAGAACAGCGCGATGCCCTCGAGCGCGATTTCATAGAGCTGCGAAGGATGGCGCGGCAGCATCTGGTATTGCATGAACACGTCGGCGAGATGCCACTTCTCGACGAGTGCCGGATGTTTCGGCAGCCATGCCGCGTCGTCGCGCATCGCCCCCGGGAACAGCATCGCCCACGGCGCCGTCGGATCGGTCACGCGGCCCCACAGCTCGCCGTTGATGAAATTGCCGAGCCGCCCCGCTGCCAGCCCCAACGGCACCATCGGCGCGACGAAATCGGTGACCTGCAGCCAGTGCCGCTTGCGCTGCCACGCGAACAGCATCATCGCGAGCGTCACGCCGAGGAAGCCGCCGTGAAACGACATGCCGCCTTCCCACACCTTGAACACGTCGAGCGGATGCGAGAAGTAGAAATCGGCCTTGTAGAACAGCACGTAGCCGAGCCGGCCACCGAGCACGGTGCCGAGCACGCCGTAGAACATCATGTCGTCGATGTCCTTCGCGGTCCAGCCCTGCGCGGCGACATACGGCAGCTTCAGGCGGATCCGGCCGACGACGATCGCCGCGATGAAGCCGACGAGATACATGAGGCCGTACCAGCGCACGGCCAGCGGCCCGAGATGGATCGCAACGGGGTCGAAATTCGGGTGAATGATCATGGGTTAGCGAAGAAGTTTTCGAATACGGTACGGCCGTCGCACACGTGCAGGACCGCGCGTTGGACGGCGCCCGCGCGCCATCGTTCACGTCACGCGGCCGGACCCTGCGCGCGCACGACGTCGATGAAGCCGGCGAGCACGGGGCTCACGTCGCCGGTGCGCCACACGAGGCCCGTCTCGACGACCGGCGCGTGACCGGCGAGCGGCCGGTAGACCACGCCGGTGCGCCGCAGGTTACGCAGCGATTGCGGCACCAGTGCGACGCCCATGCCGGCCGACACGAGGCTGACGATCGTCTGCATCTGGATCGCCTCCTGGCCGATGCGCGGAGTTTCCCCCGCCGCGCCGTAGCAGCCCGTAATGATGTCATAAAAGCCGGGCGCCAAACGGCGCGGAAAGATCACGAGCGGAAACGCGGCGACGTCGGCGAGCTGCACGGGCTCGTCCTCGGGCGCGTCGGACGCCCCGGCCGGCATCGCGGCCACCAGCGGCTCGCGCACGACGGGCAGGTACGACAGCCCGGCCGCGTGGCGCGGCGGCACGGGCGGAATGACGAGCCCGGCGTCGATGCGCCCGGCGACGAGTTCGTCGATCTGCACGTCGCTCGTCGCTTCCGTGAGCTGCAGCCGCACCTGCGGATAGCGCGCGCCGAACGCGCGCAGCAATGACGGCAGCAGCCCGTAATCGGCGGTCGACACGAACGCGAGCGACAGCGAGCCGGCCTCGCCGCGCGCGAGCCGCCGCGCCATCGGCGGCAGCGCATCGGCCGACGCGAGCAGCCGGCGCACCTCCGGCAGCAGCGCCGCGCCGACCGCCGTCAGCGCGACCGAGCGCTTGGTGCGCACGAACAGCGCGACGCCGAGCGCGTCCTCGAGCGCGCGGATCGCCTGCGACAACGGCGGCTGCGTCATCGACAGCCGCTCGGCCGCGCGGCCGAAATGGCGCTCGTCGGCGACGGTCGCGAAATAGCGCCACTGGCGCAGGTCGGGGATCGGATCGGCCATGCTCGACTCATTCGTAAAACGACTTAATAGGCGACAAATAATATATTGGACATCCCAGAACGGAAACTCCATGCTTGATCGACCCACCCGGCGCACTGTTCGCGCCGGCGTCGCCAAAACAACGATGGAGCTCCCCATGTCGTACAACCGCCGCTCTAAAAACATCACGCAAGGCGTGGCCCGTTCGCCGAACCGCTCGATGTACTACGCGCTCGGCTACCAGAAGGACGATTTCGACAAGCCGATGATCGGCATCGCGAACGGCCATTCGACGATCACGCCGTGCAATTCCGGCCTGCAACGGCTGTCGGACGCGGCGGTCGACGCCGTGAAGGCGGCCGGCGCGAACCCGCAGATCTTCGGCACGCCGACGATTTCGGACGGCATGTCGATGGGCACCGAAGGGATGAAGTACTCGCTCGTGTCGCGCGAAGTGATCGCCGACTGCATCGAAACCTGCGTGCAGGGCCAGTGGATGGACGGCGTGGTAGTCGTCGGCGGCTGCGACAAGAACATGCCGGGCGGCATGATCGCGCTCGCGCGCCTGAACGTGCCGGGCATCTACGTGTACGGCGGCACGATCCGCCCCGGCAACTGGAAGGGCCGGGACCTGACGATCGTGTCGTCGTTCGAGGCCGTCGGCGAATTCACCGCGGGCCGGATGTCGCAGGAGGATTTCGAAGGCGTCGAGAAGAACGCGTGCCCGACGTCGGGTTCGTGCGGCGGGATGTACACCGCGAACACGATGAGCTCGTCGTTCGAGGCGCTCGGGATGTCGCTGCTGTATTCGTCGACGATGGCGAATCCCGACCAGGAGAAAGTCGATTCGGCCGCCGAATCGGCGCGCGTGCTGGTCGAGGCCGTGAAACGCGACCTGAAGCCGCGCGACATCATCACGAAGAAATCGATCGAGAACGCGGTGTCGGTGATCATGGCCACCGGCGGCTCGACCAATGCGGTGCTGCACTATCTCGCGATCGCGCACGCGGCCGAGGTCGACTGGACGATCGACGACTTCGAACGCATCCGCAAGCGGGTACCGGTGATCTGCGACCTGAAGCCGTCGGGACAGTACGTCGCGACCGACCTGCACCGGGCCGGCGGGATTCCGCAGGTGCTGAAGATCCTGCTCGATGCGGGGCTGCTGCACGGCGACTGCATGACGATCACCGGCCGCACGATCGCCGACGAGCTGAAGGACGTGCCGGCCGCGCCGCGCGCGGATCAGGACGTGATCTTTCCGATCGACCGCGCGCTGTACAAGGAAGGCCATCTGGCGATCCTGAAGGGCAATCTCGCGGAAGACGGCGCGGTCGCGAAAATCACCGGCCTGAAGAACCCGGTGATCACGGGCCCGGCGCGCGTGTTCGACGACGAGCAGAGCGCGATGGATGCGATCCTCGGCGACCGGATCCGGGCGGGCGACATCCTCGTGCTGCGCTACCTCGGCCCGCAGGGCGGCCCCGGCATGCCGGAAATGCTCGCACCGACGTCCGCGATCATCGGCAAGGGGCTTGGCGAATCGGTCGGCTTCATCACGGACGGCCGCTTCTCGGGCGGCACCTGGGGCATGGTGGTCGGCCACGTCGCGCCGGAGGCGTTCGTCGGCGGCACGATCGCACTGGTGCAGGAAGGCGATTCGATCACGATCGACGCGCACCGGCTGCTGCTGCAACTGAACGTCGACGATGCGGAACTCGCACGCCGCCGCGCCGCGTGGCGGCAGCCCGCGCCGCGCTATACGCGCGGCGTGCTCGCGAAATTCGCGGCGCTTGCCCGGCCGGCGAACCAAGGGGCGGTCACGGGTTGAGGCAGGGCACCCTCTCATGCGACCCCGATAAACGGACCACCGGGGGAACGCGCAAAACGTGCTTCCCCTTTGCTTCTATAATGCGCGGACCATGAAGCCGGCCATCCCCGCCGGCGGAGAACCGCATGAAACAGACGATATTGCGCGTGCTGCTCGCGACGCTGCTGGCCGGCGGCGCGGCGGCGGCGCGCGCCGACCAGGCCGACGGGCTCGCGCTCGCGCAGCGCAAGAACTGCATGGCCTGCCATGCGATCGGCAAGCCGCTGATGGGTCCGTCGTTCCACGACATCGCCGGCAAGTACGCGACGCGCAACGACGCCGCCGATTATCTTGCGCAATCGATAGTGAAAGGCAGCGTCGGCGTATGGGGCAGCGTGCCGATGCCCGCCAACACGCAACTGACGGGCACCGAAGCCCGCACGCTCGCCCAGTGGGTGCTGTCGGTTCGCTGAATCGGATATCCGCGCGACGCACCGACGCGGTGTGCAGGGCGTGGCAGGCAGGCAACC
Source organism: Burkholderia sp. AcTa6-5 (assembly GCF_017815075.1). Taxonomy (NCBI): domain Bacteria; kingdom Pseudomonadati; phylum Pseudomonadota; class Betaproteobacteria; order Burkholderiales; family Burkholderiaceae; genus Burkholderia; species Burkholderia sp. AcTa6-5. Next base: position 260,403 of record NZ_JAGIQE010000003.1, read on the forward strand.
GCGTACCGCCCGACCGGCGGCGCATCACCGCCGGCTTCGCAGGCCCTTACTGGACCGCCCCCTTTTCACCGCCGCGAGCGATTGCCGTTCAGCCGGAGTGACCGGCGCGGCGGCGGGCGATCTCTTCATCGACCGCATCGCGTACCCAGTCCATCACCTCTGTTTCCAGCGCGAGGGCGACTTCGCGCGTGACCTGGCCGACCAGCCAGGCCGAATGCTCGTGCAGCGCATCGCGACAACGCGCTTCGATGGCCTCGCGCCCCGGCCCGGTCAGATAGTTCGTCAGGCGATTGCGAAGCCGTTCGGCGATGTGCTGCGCATCTTCCGGCGTCAGCGCGGCGGCGTCCGATGCTTCCGGTTGCAGCGCTGCGCTCGGCAGGACCGCCTCCGGCATTGCCGCGTCCGGCGCGTGCCCGGCCGCTTCGTGCGCAATCGGAGCGAACGTGTGCTGCGGCAGACCGTCATCGACCAGCGACGAGCGCAGCGGCGCCGTCATCACCGCCACCTCTTCGGCAACCACGTGCTCCGATGCGCCGGGTCCGGCCGGCGCATCGGTGTCGCCCGCAGCGGCGGCCATCGCCACGTCGCCCGGCAACTCGACGGTCGGCACGTGCGGTGTCGGCACGGGTTCGACCACGACGGAATCGGGGTCGGCTTCGGTTTGACGGGATTCGGCCGGCGCGGCCGCGGCGGCGCCCGGTACGATCACGTCGGTGAGCACCGGAATCGCCGCGCTTCCGTGCGGCCCGGGTGCGGCAGACGCGGGCGAGCGCGCCGGCGCCGGCTTGCCGGGCACCAGCACGTCGGTCAGCGTCGGGATCGAGGATGAATCGGCTTCTGTCACGGGAACACTCCGTCGACGGTTGCGGCTAGCCGCCCTGCTTGTAGTTGTTCAGCGCGTAGCCGCGGTCGCGGTAGAACCGGTAGCGGTCGCGGCCCGCGGCCAGCTCGTCCGGCGCGTTGCCGACCACTTCGAGCAGGCGCTCGAAGCGGGCGAACTGCGCGGGCACGGTCGCGCCGAGGTTCAGCAGCACGTGATGATGCGGCGCGCGGTCGAGATCGGCGGCCAGCACGATCGGCGTACCGGCTGCGTGCTCGCTGTCGACGCCGCAATGCGGAATGAAATCGAGCGGCGAGAACGTCCAGAGCCGCTCGTCGAGCGCGCGCAGGCGCGCGGGCTCGGCGAGCACGACGACCGGCTGCCCGGCCAGATAGGCCTTGCGCAGCAGCCGGCACGCGTACGCGAGCGAATCGCCGACGTTCGAGTGGAAATCGATCCGCGTCATTGCCCGCGCACCCGCGGCGTCGTCAGCCCCGCCATCACTGGCCGGCGCGGTCGATCAGGAACTGCGCGAGCAGCGGCACCGGACGCCCCGTCGCGCCCTTCGCGGCACCGCCCTTCCATGCGGTGCCCGCGATGTCGAGGTGAGCCCACGGATAGCTGTCGGTGAAGCGCGACAGGAAGCATGCGGCCGTCACGGCGCCGGCCGGACGCCCGCCGATGTTCGCGAGATCCGCGAAATTCGACTTCAGCTGATCCTGGTATTCGTCGTCGAGCGGCATGCGCCATGCCGGGTCGTTCGCCTCGCGCGATGCGTCGAGCAGTTCGCCCGCGAGCGCGTCGTTGGTCGAGAACAGCCCGCTGTTGTGGCCGCCCAGCGCGATCACGCACGCGCCCGTCAGCGTCGCGACGTCGATCACGGCGGCCGGCTTGAAGCGCTCGGCATACGTGAGTGCGTCGCACAGGATCAGGCGGCCTTCGGCGTCGGTGTTCAGGACCTCGATCGTCAGCCCCTTCATGCTGGTGACGATGTCGCCCGGCTTCGTCGCGTTGCCGCCCGGCATGTTCTCGCAGGTCGGCACGATCGCGACGACGTTGATCTTCAGGCCCATCTCGGCGACCGCGCGGATCGTGCCGAGCACCGAGCCCGCGCCGCACATGTCGTACTTCATCTCGTCCATGCCTTCGCCCGGCTTCAGCGAGATGCCGCCCGTATCGAACGTGATGCCCTTGCCGACCAGCACGACCGGCGCGGCCTTCGCGGCGCCGCCCTGGTAGTGCAGCACGATGAACTGCGGCGGCTCGACCGATGCGCGCGCGACCGACAGGAACGACCCCATCTTCAGCGCCTGGATCTGCTTGAGCCCGAGCACTTCGGCCTTCAGGCCCCAATCCTTCGCGATCTGCTTCGCGGTGTTGCCCAGGTAGGTCGGCGTGCAGACGTTGCCCGGCAGGTTGCCGAGGTCGCGGGTCAGATCCATCCCGTTCGCGAGCGCGACGGCCTGCTTGATCGCGACCTTCGCGGCCTTTTCGTCGGCCGGATCGACGCTGAACACGACGCGCTTGAGCGTGTGCGACGCCGGTTCCGGCTTGCTCTTCATCTGCGTGAAGCGGTACGTCTCGTTGCGCAGCGCGAGGATCGCGGCGCGCACGCCCCAGTCGGAGCTGCGCTCGTCGACCGGCAGTTGCGCGAGCGAGAACGTGACCTGGACGACCTTGGTCGCCAGCAGCGCGCGCCACGCGGCCGTCACCGCATCGTTGTAGGCTTTCTGATTGAAAGCATCCTGCTTGCCGAGCCCGACGAGCAGCACGCGCGACGCGCCGATGCCCGATACTTCGTGCAGGAACAGCGTCTTGCCGCGCTTGCCGTCCATGTCGCCGGCCTTCACCACGCGCGAGATCAGCCCCTTGGTGGCCGTGTCGATGTCGAGCGCCGCGCCCGACAGCGTCTGCGCCTCGAAGATGCCGAGCACGATGCAGTCGGACTTCCCGGTCAGGAACCCCTTGGCTTCGCCTTTGCTCCAATCACAGCCTTTTATGCTAAAGTCCATCGCGCTTGTCCTCGGATAAAATCTGGGCTAAGGATGAAAGCCGCAATTATCCGCTATTTTTCCCGTGGCGGCGCGAGCGCCCCACCACGCGTGCGCAGCCTCCCGCCCTCTTCTCATCAAGAATGATCTTCGAACGCTCCCTCCAGCGCGAGCTTGCGTATACGGCTGGCGCCGTGTTCATGGTGCTGCTCACGATCATGCTCACGACGATGATGATTCGCATCGTCGGCTACGCCGCGTCCGGCGAAATCGATCCGCGGGACGTGCTCGTGCTGATCGGCCTGACCGTGATCGGCTATCTCGCCGTGATGCTGGTCGTCACGCTGTTCGTGTCGATCCTGTTCGTGCTGACCCGGTGGTACCGGGACTCCGAAATGGTCGTGTGGCTCGCGTCTGGCGTGAGCCTCACGCGCCTCATCAAGCCAATCGGCGTGTTCGCCGCGCCGATCATCCTGCTGATCACGTTCTTCGCGTTCGTCGGCTGGCCGTGGTCGAACCAGCAGAGCAAGCTGATCAAGGCGCGCTTCCAGCAGCGCGACGAAATCTCGCTGCTCGCGCCCGGCCAGTTCCGCGAATCGGCCGCGAACCATCGGGTGTTCTTCATCGAGAAGATGTCGCCCGACCAGAGCAAGGTGCAGAACGTCTTCGTCACGTCGACGGAAAACGGCAAGCTCAACGTGGTCGTGTCGCAAACCGGCCATACGGAAACCTCGAAGGACGGCGATCGCTTCGTCGTCCTCGAGGACGGCCGCCGCTACGACGGTACGCCCGGCCAGCCGAACTTCAAGATCATGGAGTTCGAGCGCTACGGCGTGAAGATCACGAGCAAGCCGGTCGTCAACGTGCAGACCACCAACAGCACGCCCACGCCCGACCTGCTGCGCAACCCGACGCGCGACAACCTCGCGGAATTCGCGTGGCGCGCGGGGCTGCCGCTGATCGCGATCAACCTGATGGTGCTCGGCATCCCACTCTCGTACCAGAACCCGCGCCGCAGCCGCACGATCAACCTCGTGATGGCTGTGCTGATCTACCTCACGTACTCGAACCTGCTGAACGTCGTGCAGGCGCAGATCGAGCAGGGCAAGATGTCGTTCGGCGTCGGTCTGGTCGGCCTGCACGTGCTCGTCGCGGCGATCGTCGCATTCATTTTCTGGTTGCGCGTGCGCAATCGTCCGCTGTTGACACGCGCGCTGTTCGGCCGCTCGGGAGCATGATCGATGCGGCTCTATGAAAAGTACTTCGCGCGGCAGATCTATGTCACGTTCATCTTCATCCTGTTCGCGTTCTCCGGTCTGTTCTTCTTCTTCGACCTGATCAGCGAACTGAATTCGGTCGGGCACGGCAACTACAAGTTCGGCTACGCGGTGCTGCGCGTCGCGCTGCAGACGCCGTCGCGCTTCTACGAGATCATCCCGGTCGCCGCGCTGATCAGCGCGATCTACGTGTTCGCGCAGATGGCCGCGAACTCGGAATTCACGATCTTCCGCGTGTCGGGCCTCGCGACCAACCAGGCGCTGCGCTCGCTGCTGAAGATCGGCGTGCCGCTCGTGATCGTCACCTACCTGATCGGCGAATTCGTCGGCCCGTACGCCGACCAGTTGTCCGAACGCGTGCGGCTGCAGGCGCTCGGCGCATCGGTGTCGTCGAACTTCCAGTCGGGCGTGTGGGTGAAGGACACGCTCGCGGCCCGCGAGAACGGCGAGCAGGTCACGCGCTTCGTCAACGTCGGCAGCCTGTCGCCCGACTCGACGATCAGCAGCGTGCGCATCTACGAATTCGACTCGAAATTCCAGCTGCAGAACGTGCGGATCGCGCAGACCGGCCGCTACGAGCCGCCCGGCCACTGGCTGCTGACGGGCGTCACCGAAACGGAGCTGACGCCGATCAAGCCGATCAGCGGCCAGCCGGCCGATGCGCTGAACCCCGTGTACCGGTCGCAGCAGGTGTCGCTGCCCGAATACCGGCTGCGGTCCGACCTGACGCCGCAGATTCTGTCGGTGCTGCTCGTGTCGCCGGAGCGCATGTCGATCATCAACCTGTTCCGCTACATCCAGCACTTGCGCGAGAACCAGCAGGACACGCAGCGCTACGACATCGCGCTGTGGCGCAAGCTGCTGTATCCGTTCGCGGTGTTCGTGATGCTCGTGCTGTCGCTGCCGTTCGCGTATCTGCACACGCGGGCCGGCGTGGTCGGCGTGAAGGTGTTCGGCGGCATCATGCTCGGCATGAGCTTCCAGCTGCTCAACACGCTGTTCTCGCACATCGGCACGCTGAACACGTGGCCCGCGCCGCTCACCGCCGCGACGCCGGGCCTCATCTATCTCGCGCTCGGCCTGTTCGCGCTCAAATGGGTCGACCGGCACTGAGCGCCGCGTCGCGACGGAGGCTTCGACATGCATTCGCACGGTATCGTCCTGTTCGGCCACGGCGCCCGCGACCCGCGCTGGGCCGAGCCGTTCGAGCGGCTCGCCGCGCGGCTGCGCGGCGCCTCCCCGGCCGCGCAGGTGTCGCTCGCGTTCCTCGAACTGATGACGCCGTCGCTCGGTGAGGCCGTGGCCGCGCAAGTCGCGGCCGGCTGCGCGCGCATCACCGTGGTGCCCGTATTCTTCGGCCAGGGCGGCCATGTCCGCCGCGACCTGCCGCAGCTCGTCGACGCATGCCGCGCCGCGCATCCGGGCGTCGAGATCCGTTGCGCGACGGCGGTCGGTGAGGACGACGGCGTGCTCGACGCGGTCGCGCGCTATTGCATCGAGCAGGTCGGCGACGACACGTAGCAGCCGGCGCATTCGTCGTCCCCAACGAAAAAGCGCCGGCATCCGCCAGCGCTTTTTTCGTTGGGGACTGCGTTCGAGCCGCGCTCAGGCGGCATTGCGGATTGGATCGCCCGCCTGCGCGAGCCGTGCGCGTTCGGCGAACGCATCGCCGATCATCAGCAGGCTCGGCTCCGCCGGATCGAGCCACGCCTGCGCGTCGCCGGCCGCCATCTGCGCGAGCGTGAGCGTCAGCGTGCGTTCGCGCGCGGTGCTGCAGGCCTCGACGATCGCCACCGGCGTCGCCGGCGCACGGCCGGCGTCGATCAGCTCCTGCGCGATGCCGGGCGCGCTGTCGCGGCCCATGTAGTAGACGATCGAATCGGCGCGTGCGGCTTCGCGGATCTCGTCGCTGCCCGGTGCGCGGCTGTGCGTCGCGAACGCGACGCTGCGCGACACGCCGCGCAACGTCAGCGAACGCTTCAGCGTCGCCGCGCCGGCCAGCGCTGCGGTGATGCCCGGCACGACCTCGTAGTCGATGCCGGCCGCTTCGAGCGCCCGCATTTCCTCTTCGGCTCGGCCGAACAGCATCGGATCGCCACCCTTCAGCCGCACGACGCATGCATGCTCGCGCGCCGCATCGACGATCTGCTTGTTGATGAAATGCTGCGCGGTCGAACGCTGCCCGCAGCGCTTGCCGACCGCGATCTTGCGCGCGCTCGGCGCATAGTCGAGCATCGCGGGCTCGACGAGCGCGTCGTGCAGCACGACGTCGGCCTGCTCGAGCAGCCGCACGCCGCGTACCGTGATGAGATCCGCGGCGCCCGGCCCTGCTCCGATCAGATATACCTTGCCCATGTTTGTCGCTTCGCTAGGGTCCTGCCGCGGCGGCCGGTTCGCCGCCGCGCAGATTGACGATTACGCCGAGAACGCGCGGATCATGCCCGCGGCGACCGTGTGATGCGTCGCCTCGTCGATCAGCACGAACGCGCCCGTACCGGGGTGCGCATCGTAGGTGTCGCAGACGATCGGCTTCTGCAGCGTCAGCGCCACGCGGCCGATGTCGTTCATCTTCAGTTCCTGACGGTCGGTCGCGTGCGACAGCGTATGCACGTCGAGCACCTGCTTGACCGCGCCGATCTTCGCGAAGACCGTGCTGGTGGTCTGCTTCAGCAGGTACTTGCGCTGCTGCGACAGCGGCGCGTCGTCGAACCAGCACAGGTCGGCTTCCAGCTTCTTGGCCGGCTCGACCGGCTCGGCCGTCGTGACGAACATGTCGCCGCGCGACACGTCGACGTCCTCTTCGAGACGGATCGTCACCGTCTGGCCCGCGAACGCGTGCGCGACCGACGCGGTGCCGCCCGGCACCGGTGCGACGATCTCGGCAACGGTCGCGGTGCGGTTCGACGGCAGCACGACGATCGCGTCGCCGACCTTCACTTCGCCCGACTCGATCCGGCCCATGTAGCCGCGGAAATCGTCGGCCGAGCTGCCGTCCTGGCGCGCGACCCACTGCACCGGGAAGCGCAGCGCGTCATGCGCCTGCGTCTCGACCGGCAGCGACTCGAGCACGTCGAGCAGCGGCTCGCCCGCGTACCACGGCATGCGCTCGCTCGCGCCGACGATGTTGTCGCCCTTCAGCGCCGACACCGGCACGAAGCGCACGTCGGTCAGGCCGAGCTGCTTCGCGAGCGCGACGTACGCGTCGCGGATCTCGTTGAAGCGCGCCTCGCTGTAGTCGACGAGGTCCATCTTGTTGATCGCGACGATCACGTGCTGCAGCCCGAGCAGCTTGACGATCGCGCTGTGGCGCTTGGTCTGCGGCAGCAGTTGCACGACGCCGTTCTCGACCGTGATGCGCGTCGCGTCGATCAGCACGATCGCCGCGTGCGCGGTCGATGCGCCCGTCACCATGTTGCGCGTGTACTGCTCGTGGCCCGGCGTGTCGGCGATGATGAACTTGCGCTTCGCGGTCGCGAAGTAGCGGTACGCGACGTCGATCGTGATGCCCTGCTCGCGCTCGGCTTCGAGGCCGTCCGTCAGCAGCGCGAGATCGAGCTCGTCGCCGACCGTGCGCTTGTTCTTCGCGCGCGACAGCGCGGACAGCTGGTCGGACAGCACGGCCTTGCTGTCGTACAGCAGGCGGCCGATCAGCGTGCTCTTGCCGTCGTCGACGCTGCCCGCGGTGATGAAGCGCAACACGCCGAGGTCTTCGTTGTTCTCGATGATGCTCATGATGTGAATGTCCTCGTGTGCTTCAGAAATAACCTTGCTTCTTGCGCTGTTCCATCGCGGCTTCGGATGCCTGGTCGTCCATCCGGGTCGCGCCGCGCTCGGTGATCTCGGTCACCGCCGTCTCGGCGATGATCTTCTCGACGTCGTCCGCGTCGCTCTCGACCGGGCACGTGCAGCTGATGTCGCCGACCGTGCGGAAGCGCACTTGCGCGAGCTCGCTCGTCTCGCCGTCACGCATCGGCGTGAGCGGCGTGACCGGCACGAGCAGCCCGTTGCGGCGCACGATCTCGCGCTGGTGCGCGTAGTAGATCGACGGCAGTTCGAGATTCTCGCGTGCGATGTACTGCCACACGTCGAGCTCGGTCCAGTTCGAGATCGGGAACACGCGCAGATGCTCGCCCTTGTGCAGGCGGGCGTTGTACAGGCTCCACAGTTCCGGGCGCTGAGCCTTCGGGTCCCACTGGCCGAATTCATCGCGGAACGAGAAGATGCGTTCCTTCGCACGTGCCTTCTCTTCGTCGCGGCGCGCGCCGCCGATCAGCGCCGTGTAACCGTGCTGCTCGATCGTTTCCAGCAGCGTGACGGCCTGCGCGGCATTGCGCGAATCGGTTTCGCGGCGCAGCACGACCGTGCCGCGCTTGATCGAATCCTCGACGTGGCCGACCACCAGCTCGGCGCCGAGCTCTTGCGCACGGCGATCGCGGAAGTCGATCACTTCCTCGTAGTTGTGGCCCGTGTCGATGTGCACGAGCGGGAACGGCAGCGACGTCTTGCGGTTCGCGCCGAGGCCGAAGGCCTTCAGCGCCAGATGCAGCACGACGACCGAATCCTTGCCGCCCGAGAACAGCAGCGCCGGCTTGCTGCATTCGGCAACGAGTTCGCGCAGGATGTGGATCGACTCGGCTTCGAGCCAGTCGAGGTGGCCCATGCGGCTGCTGTCGCCGGTGGGCGGGGCAAAGGCGGATTGCTCGAGCGTCGTGCTCATGATTTCAGTCCTTCTCTTCTGGGTTCGTGCCGCGCGCTGTCGCAGGCGGCGCAATATTCAGTTTCTTGTCGGTCTTCAGTGCGCGGCGCCGGCTTCGGCGTTCGCGGGAATCGGCGTGATCGTCGTGATGTGCAGCCCGCATTCCTTCGTGTCGCGCGACTCCCACCACCAGCGGCCCGCGCGGCTGTCTTCGCCCGGACGGATCGCGCGCGTGCACGGCTCGCAGCCGATGCTCGGGTAGCCGCGCGCATGCAGCGGGTTGACCGGCACGTCGAACGCCTTAAGGTACGTCCACACGTCGGCTTCCGTCCAGTCGGCGAGCGGGTTGTACTTCGCGATCCCGCGCGCTTCGTCCTGTTCTTCCTCGTGCAGCTCCGCGCGCGTGACCGACTGCTCGCGGCGCTGGCCCGTGACCCACGCGCCGACGTCGGCCAGCGCGCGGTTCAGCGGCTCGACCTTGCGGATGTGGCAGCACGACTTGCGCAGCTCGACGCTCTCGTAGAACGCATTCAAGCCGTGCTCGGCCACGTACTGGTCGACCGCGTCCTGCCGCGGATGGAACTGCTCGATCTCGTAGCCGTAGCGCTCGCGCACGCGGTCGATCATGCCGAGCGTTTCCGCGTGCAGGCGGCCCGTGTTCAGCGAGAAGATGCCGATCGACACGCCCTTCGACAGGATCGCGTGCGTGAGCAGCATGTCTTCCGCGGCGAGGCTGCTCGCGAATTTCACCTTGTCGTGACGCTCGCCGATCTGCGCGAGCAGCGCGTCGAGGCGCTCGACCTTCGCGGCAAGCTCCGGCGTCAGCGCGGTGGCGGTGCTCATGCGCTCACCTTCGTGTCGACCGCCGCCTCGCGGCGGCGGAACAGCGGCGCCGGCTCGTCGAACGCGCCCTGGTAACGCTGCGTGAATTCCGTGAACGCATTCAGCGCGTCGTGGATGTCCTTGTCGGCACGCACCGCGAATGCGTCGAAGCCGCAACGCGACATGTACAGCAGCTGGTCGCGCAGCACGTCGCCGATCGCGCGCAACTCGCCGGTCCAGCCATGGCGCTCGCGCAACAGGCGCGCGATGCTGTAGCCGCGGCCGTCCGCGAAGCGCGGGAAATCCACGGCGATCAGCGAAATCGCGCCGAAGTCGGCCACGAGATCGGCCGGTTCGCTGTCCGGCGCGAGCCACACGCCGAGCTCGTCCTTCGTCTTCGCGGCGACGAGCGCCGCGCGCTCGGCCTGCCACCACGCGAACGGCACGAGCACCTTGCCGGCCGGCAATGCGTCGACCGCGGGCAGCGCACCGTCTTCCGCCGCGCGCACGACCTGCCATGCGTCGTCGATCACTGCGCGGTTCTTGATAATCGAAGCCATCTGCAAATTCCCTCTACCCGGTTGGTTACGCGTTCACTGCCTGGCGCGCCGCATACACGCGCTCCTTGAACGGTGCGATGCCGATGCGGTCGTACGTGTCGACGAAGCGCTCGCCGTCGATGCGTGCCTCGACGAACGTATCGATCAGCTTCGCGATCACGTCGGGCACTTCTTCCGCCGAGAACGACGGCCCGATCACGCGGCCGAGGCGCGCGCCGTTGCGGCCCGTGCCCTGCTCGCCGCCGAGCGACACCTGGTACCACTCGGCGCCGTCCTTGTCGACGCCGAGGATGCCGATGTTGCCGACGTGGTGGTGACCGCACGAGTTCATGCAACCGGAAATGTTCAGCGATAGTTCGCCGAGGTCGTACACGTAGTCGAGATCGTCGAAACGCTGCTGGATCGCCAGCGCGATCGGGATCGACTTCGCGTTCGCGAGCGAGCAGAAGTCGCCGCCCGGGCACGCGATGATGTCGGTCAACAGGCCCACGTTCGGCGTCGCGAAACCGGCCGCCTTCGCCTTTTCCCACAGCGCGAACAGGTCGCGCTTCTTCACGTTCGCGAGGATCAGGTTCTGCTCGTGCGACACGCGCAGCTCGCCCAGCGAGTACGCGTCGGCCCAGTCGGCCACCAAGTCCATCTGCGCGTCGGTCGCGTCGCCCGGGGCCACGCGGTGATCCTTCAGCGACAGCGTGACGGCCGCATAGCCCGGCACCTTGTGCGGCGCGACGTTACGCTCGACCCAGCGCGCGAACGCCTTGTTCTCGAGCAGATGCTGTTCGAACGATGCGTCGGTGTCGGGCAGCTTTTCGTAGACGGGCGGCTTGAAGTATTGCGACACGCGATCGATTTCGGCCTGCGTGAGCGTCGACGGGCCGTCCTTCAGGTGCTGCCACTCTTCCTCGACCTGCTGCGCGAACTTCGCCGGCGACAGCGCCTTCACGAGGATCTTGATCCGCGCCTTGTAGAGGTTGTCGCGGCGGCCGTAGCGGTTGTATACGCGCAGCACGGCTTCGCAGTACGTGAGCAGGTGCTGCCACGGCAGGTCTTCCTTGATCACCGCGCCGATGATCGGCGTGCGGCCGAGGCCGCCGCCCGCGAGGATGCTCGCGACCACCTCGCCCTGCGCGTTCTTCTTCAGGTACACGCCGAGGTCGTGGATCTGCACGGCCGCGCGGTCGTGCTTCGAGCCCGACACCGCGATCTTGAACTTGCGCGGCAGCCACGCGAATTCGGGATGGAACGTCGACCACTGGCGCAGGACCTCGGCCCAAGGGCGCGGATCGATCTCTTCGTCCTGGGCGACGCCGGCGAACTGGTCGGCCGTGATGTTGCGGATGCAGTTGCCCGACGTCTGGATCCCGTGCATCTGCACCGACGCGAGCTTCGCGAGGATCTCGGGCGTGTCTTCGAGCTCGATCCAGTTGAACTGGATGTTCGAGCGCGTCGAGAAGTGACCGTAGCCGCGGTCGTGTTCGCGGGCGATGCGGGCCAGCATCCGGAGCTGGTCGCTGCGCAGGTTGCCGTACGGAATCGCGATGCGGTGCATGTACGCATGGCGCTGCATGTACAGGCCGTTCTGCAGACGCAGCGGACGGAATTCGTCTTCGCTCAACTCGCCCGACAGCCGGCGGCGCACCTGGTCGCGGTACTGCGCGACTCGCTCGTCGACGATCGTCTGGTCGTATTGGTCGTACTGATACATTCGGGGACCCCAGGGTTTTCGTGGTGACCGCGCGACGTCCTAGCCACGTCGCGCCCGAATCTCCGTTCCGTCGTCATCGCCGCCAACCGAGGCCGGCTGGATTGCTAATGACGAAAACAGATATCCATATTTGAAAAACTCCGGTGAATCGTAATAAACTCGCCTTATATTTCAAACGACTAAAAAATTCTGTTGATATGCGGAAGGGTTATAAATGAACCTGCACCAATTTCGCTTCGTGCGCGAGGCCGTCCGCCAGAATTTCAACCTCACCGAGGCCGCCAAGGCGCTCTACACGTCGCAACCGGGGGTGTCGAAGGCGATCATCGAGCTCGAGGACGAGCTGGGCGTCGAGATCTTCACGCGGCACGGCAAGCGCGTGCGCTCCCTCACCGAGCCGGGCCGGATCATTCTCGCGTCGGTCGAGCGGATTCTCCAGGAAGTGGAAAGCCTGAAAAGGGTCGGAAAAGATTATGCGGCGCAGGACCAGGGCAACCTGACCATCGCGGCGACCCACACGCAGGCCCGCTACTCGCTGCCGGCCGCGATCGCCGAGTTCAAGAAGCGCTTCCCGAAGGTGCACCTGTCGATCCTGCAAGGCAGCCCGACGCAAGTAGCCGAGATGGTGATCCACGACCAGGCCGATCTCGCGATCGCGACCGAGGCGATCTCCGACTACAAGGAGCTCGTGTCGCTGCCGTGCTTCCAGTGGCATCACGCGGCCGTCGTGCCGGCCGACCATCCGCTGCTCGAACGCAAGCCGGTCACGCTGGACGATCTCGCCCAATACCCGCTGATCACGTACGACGACGCGTTCGCGGGCCGCAAGAAGATCAATCATGCGTTCGCGCTGCGCGGGCTGTCGCCGGACATCGTGCTCGAGGCGATCGACGCCGACGTGATCAAGACCTATGTCGAACTCGGCCTCGGCGTCGGCATCATGGCCGACATCGCGTTCAATCCCGAGCGCGATCGCGGCCTGCGGCTGATCCCGGTCGGCCACCTGTTCGGCAGCAACGTGACGCGCGTCGCGCTCAAGCAGGGCGCCTACCTGCGCAGCTATGTGTATACGCTCGTCGAACTGCTGTCGCCGACGCTGAACCGCAAGCTGATCGAACAGGCGCTCAAGGGCGAAGCCGAATCGTATGAGCTTTGACGGACAGGTATGAACACAGGGGCGCCTGTCGCGCCCCGTTTTGTTGCCCGACGGAGATTCCCGCATGACGCTTCCCGCCCTGCCACGGCTGCCCGCCTCGTTGCGCCGCGCCGCCGGCGCCGCCCTCGTACTGGCCTGCGCGGCCGCGCATGCCGACCTGAAGGTCGGCGTCGACCTGTCGTCGACCGGCCCGGCCGCCGCGATCGGCATCACGAGCAAGAACGCGATCCTGATGTGGCCGAAGACGATCGCCGGGCAGCCCGTGCAGGTCACGGTGCTCGACGACGCGTCCGATCCGGGCGCCGCGGTGCGCAACATCCGCAAGCTGGTCGACGAGGATCACGTCGACGTCGTGGTCGGCCCGAACATCACGCCGGCCGCGCTCGCGGCGCTCGACGCGGTGGCCGCCGCGCAGACGCCGATGATCACGCTGGTCGGCTCGGGCTCGATCGTCGAGCCGCAGGAAGGCGCGCGAACCTGGGCGTTCAAGATGGCGCAGAGCGACCGCGCGATGGCCGACGTGATGACGCGCTACATGGCCAACCACGGCGTGAAAACGGTCGGCTTCATCGGCTTCGCGGACAGCTATGGCGACAGCTGGCTCAACGAATTCACGCGCTTCGCGGACCTGCGCAAGATCCGCGTGATCGCGACCGAGCGCTTCAACCGCACCGACGCGAGCGTCACGGGTCAGGCGCTGAAGCTGATCGCGGCGAAACCCGACGCGATCCTGATCGCGGGCGCGGGCACGCCGACCGTGCTGCCGCAGCGCACGCTGATCGAGCGCGGCTACAAGGGCGCGATCTACCAGACGCACGGGATCGCGACGCCGGAATTCATCAAGCTCGGCGGCAAGGATGTGGACGGGACGCTGTTCCCGACCCAGCCGGTCGTCGTCGCGCGCACGTTGCCGGCCGACCATCCGGCCCGCCAGGCCGCGCTCGCGTTCGTCGATGCGTACGAGACGAAGTACGGCGCCGGCACGGTCACGCAGTTCGCGGGCGATGCGGCGGGCGTGTATCCGCGCCTCGCCGATGCGGTCGGCCGTGCGCTGAAGGCCGCGCAGCCCGGCACGCCGGCCTTCCGCACGGCGCTGCGGCGCGAACTCGAACGCGCGCACGAGCTCGTCGTGCCGAACGGCGTCGTCAATACGAGCGACAAGGATCACGTGGGGCTCGACCAGCGCGCGAGCGTGATGGGGATCGTGAAACAGGGCCGGTTCGTCTATCTGAGCCAGTGACTTGCATGCCGGGCACCGGGTTGCTTGCCCAGTGCCCCGTTTTCCGCCATAATCCGCGTTTCGCCGCGCACCACCGTATGCGCGGCCAGGATCAAGCCCAGGTGGTGAAATTGGTAGACGCAGGGGACTCAAAATCCCCCGCCGCAAGGCGTGCCGGTTCGATTCCGGCCCTGGGCACCAGTCTTTCGCAGCGTCATGCGCTGCCTTTGTCGAAACCCGCGCAAGCTCGCCGCTTCGCGGGTTTTTTGTTTATGGTGCGCGTTCCGCACCGCACCCAGTGATCGACGGCGGCCTGCCGCCCGGTACGCTCAGGCCATCAACTCGCGGACGAAATCCAGAAACACCCTCACCTTCGCCGAAACGAGATTCGACGCGTGATGATACGCATAAAGCGGGAACGTCTCGTCCGCCCACTCGGGCAACAACTGCACCAACCGCCCGTCGGCCAGCACGTCCCGCGCATAGAGCTCGAGCAATTGCGCAATGCCGACACCGCCCAGGCACGCGCCGAGCAGCCCGCCCGTATCGTTGACCGTCAGCCTGCCGGCGGCGTCGACCGGCACGACTTCCTTGCCGCGATGAAACTCCCATTCGTACGGCCGCCCCGTCACCGGATCGCGGATCAGCACGCACCGGTGAGCGTCCGCGAGATCCCGAGGGTGCCGCGGTTCGCCATGACGCGCGACGTAGGCCGCCGACGCGCAGGTCAGCACGCGCGTCTCGAGCAGCAGCCGCGCGCGATATGACGACGGCTCCGGGATGCCGAAGCGCACCGCCACGTCGAAGCCGTCGGCGACGAGGTCGCCCATCCGGTCCCGCACGCTGATTTCGACCGACAGGTCGGGAAAGCGGTCGAGAAATTCCGCCATCCGCGGCGCCAGCACGTAGTGGCCGAACGTGCCGTCCACGTTGACCCGCAGCCGCCCCCTCACGCGCGCCTTCGACTGGCCGGCGTCGAGCGCCGCCTCCTCGATGCCGGCCAGCAGCGGCGCGACCGCCTCGTAAAAGCGTCGCCCTTCGTCGGTCAACGTGATCGCGCGCGCCGTCCGGTTGAAGATCCGGATGCCGACCCGCTCTTCCAGCCGGGCGACGGCGCGACTCACCGCCGGTTGAGTCAGCCCCATCGCCTCGCCCGCCCGCGCGAAGGTGCCGGCCTCGATCACCGCCGAGAGCACGCCGATACCGCTGAGCAATCTGCTGTCGAATCCCATGAGACATACTTTCAGTCATTCATTGACTGATGATTATTCATTATTTTTATTGATCGAGGAAGCCTACAGTAAGTCCTGTCGCCGGATCGAACGGCATTCAACCTTCATCAGGAGCAGGACATGAGCACATCGGAACAAGTCGCCCTCGTCACGGGTTCGTCGCGCGGCATCGGCGCGGAAATCGCACGCCAGCTCGCCCGGGACGGCTTCCGGGTCGTCGTCAACTATGCCGGCAGCGCCGGCCCGGCCCGCGAAGTGGTCGACGCGATCGTCGCCGACGGCGGCCATGCGGTCGCGGTGCAGGCGAACGTCGCCGATCCAGCGGCCGTGGCCGCGCTGTTCGACGCCACCCGCGACGCATTCGGCGGTCTGGATGTGGTGGTCAATTCCGCAGGCGTGATGAAGCTGTCGGCCATCGCCGACTGCGACGACGCGCTGTTCGACGAAACGTTCGCGATCAACGTGAAAGGCACGTTCAACGTCTGCCGCGAAGCGGCCAGGCGGGTGCGCGACGGCGGGCGCATCATCAACCTGTCGACCAGCGTGATCGGCATGCGCATGCCGACGTACGGCGTGTACGTCGCCAGCAAGGCCGCGGTCGAAAGCCTCACGCAGGTGCTCGCGCAGGAAATGCGCGGGCGCAGCGTCCGCGTGAACGCCGTCGCGCCGGGACCGGTCGCGACCGAGCTGTTCCTGCAGGGCAAGAGCCCCGAACTCATCGATCGGCTCGCGAAGCTGAACCCGCTCGAGCGGCTCGGCCAGCCCGACGACATCGCGCGCGTCGTCGCGTTCCTCGCCGGCCCGGACGGCGCGTGGATCAACGGCCAGATCCTGCGCGCCAACGGCGGCATGTGCTGACGGACCGCTCACCGCCGCCTCATCTTTCCGCCAGGAGAATGCTCATGAACCAAGTCGTCCTCGTCACCGGCGCGTCCAGCGGCTTCGGCTTGCTGACGGCCCAGGCGCTCGCCCGCGCCGGTCACACGGTCTACGCATCGATGCGCGAGAGCGCCGGGCGCAATGCGCCGCGCGTCGCCGCCATCGCCGCCTATGCGCAACAACACGGCGTCGACTTGCGCAGCGTCGAACTCGACGTCGGCGACGACGCCTCCGTCGACGCCGCCATCGATCGCGTGATCGCCGACAATGGGCGTCTGGACGTCGTCGTCCACAACGCCGGCCATATGGTGTTCGGGCCGGCCGAAGCGTTCACGCCCGAGCAGCTTGCGCAGCTCTACGACGTCAACGTCGTGTCGACCCAGCGCGTGAACCGCGCGGCGCTGCCGCATCTGCGCCGCCAGGGCCGCGGCCTGCTCGTGTGGGTGTCGTCCTCGTCGGCGCGCGGCGGCACGCCGCCGTTCCTCGCGCCCTACTTCGCCGCGAAAGCCGCGATGGACTCGCTCGCCGTGTCCTACGCGGCCGAGCTCGCGCGCTGGGGCATCGAAACGTCGATCGTCGTGCCGGGCGCGTTCACGCGGGGCACGAATCACTTCCTCCATGCGGGCAAGCCGGCCGATACCGCCGTGCAAGCCGCCTACGACGGCGGGCCGTACGCGGGCGTCGCCGATCAGGCGTTGAAGGGCCTCGCCGCGCTTGAACCGGCGGACGCCGACGCGGGCGCCGTCGCCACGGCGATTGCCGAACTCGTCGCGGCGCCGGCCGGCAAGCGCCCGTACCGCGTGTTCGTCGACCCGTCGCAGGACGGCGCCGAGGAAGTGTTCCGCGTCGGCGATCGCATCCGCCGCGAGATGTTCAGGAACATCGGCCTGGGCGACCTGCTCGCGCCGCGCATCGACGGCTGATCGTTCGCGCGCCGGGCCGGCGCGCGTCAATCCCGCTCGCAGAACCGGAGAATCGCGTCCGCGACCGCCGCCGCGGATTCGCGCTGCGGGAAGTGCCCGATTCCGTCGAGCACCTGCCGCTCGTAGCGCCCGGCGAAGAACCGCTCCCGCCCCGCCGAGCTGTCGGGATGGTTGCAAGTGTCCGCGCCGCCATGCAGCACGAGCGTCGGCACCGCCAGCACGGGCGCCGGGTTCAGCCGCGCGTCGTCGTCGGCATAGGCCGGCGCGCCCGGCGCGAAGCCCCAGCGCTGCCGGTACGAATGCAGTACGACGTCGATCCAGTCGGGTCCGTCGAACGCGACGGCTGCCGCGTCGAAATCGCTGTCGCGATACCAGCCCGGCGGCGACCACGTATCCCACATCAGGCGCGCGAACGCGCGGCGGTCGTGGCGCAGCGCCTGCTCGCCGCGCGGCGTCGCCATGAACCAGTGATACCAGTAGTTGCGCGCCTGCTGCAGCGACAGCGGCTGGGCGGGATCGTTGGTGCCGTACCCGACCGACAGCATCACCAGCTGCGATGCGGCACTGTCGCGCAGCCCGCACGCGTTCGCGGCCGCGCGGGCGCCCCAGTCGTGCCCGACCAGCACGGGCCGCTCGATGCCGAGCACGTCGACGAATTCGAGCAGGTCGCGCCCGAGCGCCGCGAGCTGGCCGCTGCGCGGCACGGATGCGTCGCGAAAGCGCGTCGGCGCGAAGCCGCGCAACGCGGGCGCGAGCACGCGGTAGCCGCGTGCGGCCAGCCCCGCGGCCACCGCCTCCCAGCCGACCGGGCTGTCCGGCCAGCCGTGCAGCAGCACGGCCACGCGCTCGCCGCGCGGGTTCCATTCGAGATAGGCAATGTCGAGCGACGCGGTCGTCGCATGCGTATAGGTCGTCATCGTGTACTCCCTCAGGTCAGCATGAACATCCGATGGTAGGTCGGCCTTTCATCACGATTCGCGGAGTATCATGATTCACTCTTCGAATATCGCGTTGAATCGATCCATGGAACCGCCGACCGATCCCGCGTCGACCGCGCTCGACATCGCGCTGCTGCGCACCTTTCTCGAAGTCGTCGACAGCCACGGGTTCGCGCCGGCCGCGGAACGCCTCGCGTTGACGCCGTCCGCCGTCAGCGGCCACATCAAGCGGCTCGAACAGGCGGCCGGCACCGTGCTGCTGGCGCGCACGACCCGCCGGATCGCGCTGACGCCGGCCGGCGACACGCTGTACGCGTACGCGCGCAACATCGTCGACATGGAGCGCGAGGTGCGCGCGCGGCTGCGCGGCGCACCGGCGCACGGGCCGCTGCGAGTCGGCGCGTCGGAGGATTTCGCGGGCACATGGCTGCCGCAGGTGCTGCGCACGTTCCGCGACGGCCATCCGCGCACATCGATCGAACTGAAAGTCGGCATCACCGCGTCGCTGCTACGGGAGCAATCGCTGGGCCGGCTCGACGTCGTGTTCGGCAAGCAGTGCCGACAGGTCGACACGCCCGGCGAACTGCTGTGGGAGGAGCCGCTCGTGTGGGCATTCGCGGCCGATACGGCGCTCGACGCCGAGGAACGCGTGCCGCTCGCGCTGTTTCCGGAACCGTGCGTGTATCGGGAAGCCGCGGTGTCCGCGCTCGCGGCGGCGCTGCGGCCGTTTCGCGTGCTGTTCGAAAGCGCGAGCATGGCCGGCTGCATGTCGGCCGCGCTCGCCGGCTTCGCGGTCACGGCGCTCGCGCGCAGCCAACTGCGCGACGGCCTGCGCGCGTGCGGGCCGCACGACGGCCTGCCGGCGCTGCCGGCCGCCCGCTTTTACGCATTTGCGTCGAAACCCGCCGGCGTCGGCGCCGCGCTGATCGACGCGGTGCGGGCCACCGGGCGCACGCGGCAGTTCGCCGACTGAGCACGCGCGGCGCGCTCGCCGCACGGGCCGCCGTCTCGCGCCGGCGCCGATCGAGCGGCGTCGCGAGTCGGTGATCGGCGGACGGCCGCGGATACCGGCACGATGCCGCTTTCAGTCGCCGCTGTCGCTGTCGCTCGCGCCCGCGTCGTTCAATGCCTCCACCATCAACGCGCCGAACCACTCGATGAACGCGTTGAGCCGCCTCGAGCGATGCCGGCGGTGCGGATACACGGCCGACACGTCCATCGGCTCGGCGCGGTGGCCGGGCATCACGTCGACGAGTGCGCCGCTTGCCAGCAAATGCTCGACGTCGAAGCGCGGAATCTGGATCAGCCCCATTCCCGCGACGCAGCTGGCGATGTAGGTTTCGGCGTTGTTGACGATCACGCGGCTCGGCAGCGTCAGCATGTGCCGCTGCCCGTCCGCGCAATATTCCCAGCCGAGTTCGCGCCCCGTCGTCGGCGACGCATAGCCGATCGCCCGGTGCCCGTGCGCGAGCGCATCCGGATGCTCGGGCACGCCGCATTCGCGCAGGTAGTCGGGGCTCGCGCAGTTGATCAGCGTGAACTGCCCAAGCGGCCGAACGACGAGGCTGCTGTCCGCGAGCCGCCCGACGCGGATCGCGCAATCGACGCCCTCCTGCACGAGGTCGATCGCGCGGTCGGTGGAGCCCAGCGACAGTTGCAGCTTCGGGTGGCGGCGAAACAGCGACGGCAGCGCGGGCGCCACGACGCGGCGGGCGATCCGGCTCGGCACGTCGACGTTCAGCCGCCCGACCACGTCGCGGTCGCGGCGCCGGAACAGGCGGTCGAGTTCGTCGGCTTCCGCGAGCAGGCGCCGGCCGCGTTCGAGCAGCAGCGCGCCGTCGGCGGTCAGTTGCACCTGGCGCGTCGTGCGGTGCAGCAGCCGCGTGCCGAGCGCCGTCTCGAGTTGCTGGACGGCCGCCGACACGGTCGCGCGCGGCACGTCGAGCGCATGCGCGGCCTTGATGAAGCTGCCCATCTCGGCAACCTGCAGAAAGATCCTGACCTGATCCAGCTTGTCCATCGACGGGAAACCCGGGTTCGAACGACGGTCGGCGCCGGCCGCCACGCAGCGCGGCTGGCTTCGGCGACAAGAGAAAACGGGCGCGCGGCCTCGTGGCTGCGCGCCCGTCCATTGTCCACGCAAACGCGCCATTGCGGCGCGCCGCGCGGCCGCAAGCGGCCCGGTTACTTGGTCGTATAGCCGCCGTTGATCAGGATCGTCTGGCCCGTGATCCACCAGCCGTCGGTCACGAGATGGCGGATGAACGGCACGACGTCCTCGATGTCGGTCAGCCCGGTCTTGCTGAACGGCGACAGCGCGGCGGCCGTCTTGTGATACGCGACCGCATCGGCGCCTTCGGCCGGATAGAAGAACGGCGTGTCCATCGGGCCCGGCCCGACGGCCGTCACCGAGATCCCGCGTGCGCCGTACTCCTTCGACGCCGCGCGCGTGAAATGCTCGACCGGCGCCTTCGATCCTTCGTACGCCGCGTAGAACGGCGTGAACGCGCCGAGCAGCGACGTCACGAGCGTGACGAGCTTGCCGTGATCCTCGAGATGCCGCCCGGCTTCCTTGATGAAGAAGAACGCCGACTTGCTGTTGACCGCGAACATCTCGTCGTACTCGGCCTCGCTGATCTCGGTGAACGGCTTCTTCAGCACCTTGCCGACCGTGTTGATCGCGATGTCGATCTTGCCGAAGCGCTGCTTCGCGTCGTCGAACAGCTTCTCGACCGCGGCGGCCGTCGTCAGGTCCGCCTGGAACGTCGCGGCTTGCGCGCCAGCCGCGCGCACCGCCGCAGCCGTCTCCTCGGCCTGCGCCTGCGACGCCGCGCTGTTGTAGTGAATCGCCACCGCCTTCGCGCCGTGGCCCGCCAGGTCCCGCGCGATCAGGCCGCCGAGATTCTTTGCGCCGCCTGCGATCAGGACGACCTTGTCTGCGAGCGTATGAGTTGCCACGGTTGACTCCTTTTTTCGTTGAACGAAGCTAGGAGTGTAGGCATACGCGACGCGCCGATCAGCCGGTCGACGCTGGATGGATTATCCAGAAAACCGATCCAATCGAAGCCGCGCAAGGTGATCTGCCGCACCGACGGCGGCGCCGGATTCCGCGACCGATTGCGGCGCCGCCGCCGGCCGGCTCAGCGCGCGTACCGCGCCGCGTCGATCTTGCCGAGCAGCCACTGCATGCCGGCCAGGTGCTGCTGGTCGTGGCTGCACAGGTAATGGACCAGCCCGCGCACGGTCAGCGAACCGTAGCCGTCGAATTCGCCGGTACGCTCGAACTGTTCGGGCGTTAGGCGCGACAGCAGCGCCAGCGTCTCGCGCCGTGCGTCGCGAATCGCCGCGAGCACGTCGGACGCATACGCGTCGTCGTAGCGCCGTTCGATCGCGAGCGCGTCGCCATCGATCGACACGAGCAGCGGGTGGTCTTCGTCGAGCATGCGACGCAGCCGCACGTGATAGCCGTCGATCTCGATGTCACGCACGTGGCAGAGCTGCCCGAGCGGCGAGAAGTGCTCGCTCGGCATGCCGGCCCAGTCGTCGGGGGTCCAGCGCGTATAGCCGTCGGGCACGGCCGCGAAATGCGCTTCGAGCTGACGGGGAAAATCGGCGAGTGCGTCGAGCGTCGTCGGATTCATGCGGGAGCCTCCCTGTCGGATGAAGGCGAGCGGCAATCCTGGCACGGGCCTGCCGCCGCCGTTGCGTCACTTCACGCTGAAGCCGTACGCGCCCTGCGTGCGATGCCCGTCGGTCGCGACGGCCACCCACTTCACCGCGTACGCGCCCGTGCCGGGCGCCGCGAGCGGCACCGTCATCCGCTTGCGGTTCGACGCGTCGATGCGCGCGCGGCCGTCCGACACAGTCTTGCCGGCGCCATCGACGACGACGATCGAGCTGAATGCCGGCTCCAGCGGCTCGGTGAAGTCGATCGTGACGGCGGCCGGTGCGGCAGCCAGCGTCGCCCCCGCCGCCGGGTCGCTCGTTGCGAGATGCGCGTGCGCGAACGCGGCCGACGAAACGGTCGCGGCCACGATGACGGTGGCAACGTGTCGGCCGAACGGGAATGAATCGAAACGCATGGACTGTCCGTGAAGAATGAACGGGCGCCTCGCGCGGCGCAGTTCCGGCAGCTTACCAGCGCAGACGCGTTCATGCCGGTCGGGCGCCGGCGCTTGATAGAATGCGCGCGCTATGGATCTCGAAAGCATTCTCTACACCCAGGGCTTCGGCTCGCGCCGCCAGTGCCGCGGCCTGATCGAAGCAGGCCGCGTCGCCGTCGCGGGCGCCGTCGCGCCCGACCCGGACGCCACCTTCGATACCGACGGCCTCGTGTTCACGGTCGACGATACGGCCTGGCCGTTCCACGCACGCGCGTATCTCGCGCTCAACAAGCCGGCCGGCTACGAATGCTCGCGCGATCCGCAGCACCATGCGAGCGTGTTCAGCCTGTTGCCCGCGCCGCTCGTCGCGCGCGGCGTGCAGTGCGTCGGCCGGCTCGACCAGGACACGACCGGCCTGTTGCTGTTGTCCGACGACGGCCAGTTCGTGCACGCGTACACGTCGCCGAAGCGCAAGGTGCCGAAGACCTACGTCGCGACCGTGCGCCACCCGCTCGACGATGCGCAATTGCACGCGCTGCGCACCGGCGTGCAACTACATGGCGAGCCGAAGCCGATCGCGGCCGTCGCCGCGGACGCCCGCGCCCCGCACATGCTCGCGCTGACCGTGCTCGAAGGCAAATACCACCAGGTCAAGCGGATGGTCGCGGCGGCGAGCAACCGCGTCGAATTGCTGCACCGCGAAAGCATCGGCGGGTTCACGCTGCCGGCCGATCTCGCGCCGGGCGCATGGCGGTGGCTCGACGAAGCCGACCTTTCCATGCTGCGCAATCCCGTCCAAACCCTGTAAGGGAAAATCCGCACGACCGTTCGGTGCCTGGCGGCCTCTCGGCTGCAGGTTCCCCCGCTATACTGAAATCACAAGCTGCAAGAGCAGTGATGCAGGGGGAGACATCATGAACATCAACCATTCTTTCGAACTGTCGTCCGTGATGATCGCGTTCGCGGTCATCGGCGTCATCGTGATCGGCGGCCTGCTGGCCGCGATGCATCTGAAGCACAAATATCATCCGAACCTGATCGGCGCGCTGATCGGTGCGCTGCTGTGCTTCCTGCTGATCGAGGCGTTACCGGCGCTCACCTGACGCCGCCCGGCGCGAGCGTTTGAAGGAAATCGTCTACGGTCGGATAGCGCAACGTCACGCACAATTCGGCCTTGAGCCGTGCGTTGGACAGGCGCCGCGACTCGCGCATGAACGACAGCAGCGTCGGCTCGAGCACGCGCTCCGCGTCCGCGCGGCTGACACGCGGCGGCTTCGGCAGGCCGAGCACCTGCGCGACCCGGTCGAAATACTCTCCCATCCGCAGTTCGGTATCGTCCGACGCGTGCACGGCGCGCGCCGGCTTGCCGCGCTCGGCCGCACGACGCAGGATCGCCGCGAGATCGTCCGCGTGGATGTGATTCGTGTACACGTCGTCGGCCGGCTCGAGCGCCGGCGTACCGCGCTCGAGCCGCGCGACCGGCAGACGGTTCGCCGCATAGATGCCGGGAATGCGCACGATGCGCGCGGACAGCACGCCGCGCACCGTCGCCGCACGCAGTTGCCGCTCGGCCGACACGCGCCGGAATGCGCGCGGGTTCGCGGGGCGCAGCGGGTGCGTTTCGTCGATGCGCGCGCCGCCGCAGTCGCCGTAGACGCCCGTCGTGCTGGCGTAGACCAGCCTCGGCGCGCGAAGACCCTCGGGTACAATACGCGCTGCCCGAACGGACGCGCCGGCCTGTCGCGCCGCGCCGCGCAGCGTTCGGAGCCGGCCGACTGCCGATGCCGGCGGTACCGCCGGCCGACGCGCGGGCATGGACGTTGCGGCGATCAGTGCACGCGTGCGCCGGTCGTCGCGGCCGCCGGATGGCGGCGGCGCGAGATGCAGGATCGTGCGGGCAAGGCCCGCGAGGCGGCCGAGCGTCGCCCGGCGATCGAGGTCGCCGACGATCGGCGTCGCGCCCGCGGCGCGCAGTTCGTCGCGGCGAGCCGGGTGGCTCGTCAGCGCGAGGATGCGCAGGTCGGGGCGCGCGTCACGCCATTGCGCGACGCAGCGCATGCCGACGTCGCCGCAGCCGACGATCAGTACGCGCGGCCGGCGCAGGATTCGTGTCGCGATCATGTTGGTTGCGAGATCAGTAGCCGCCGTTGCGCGACGCGCAACGGTTTTGCATTGTAGCTGCCGTGCGCGACATGCACGGTCCCCCCATTTTGTTCTAGTTTGGTTCTATGGCATTCAACGTCACTCTCAAGCAAAGCGGCCGGCAATTCCAGGTCGAGTCGGATGAAACCGTGCTGGCGGCCGCGCTGCGCCAGAACGTCCATCTGC
Organism: Burkholderia sp. AcTa6-5; assembly: GCF_017815075.1. Lineage (NCBI taxonomy): Bacteria > Pseudomonadati > Pseudomonadota > Betaproteobacteria > Burkholderiales > Burkholderiaceae > Burkholderia > Burkholderia sp. AcTa6-5. The sequence continues at coordinate 285,052 of NZ_JAGIQE010000003.1, forward strand.
CGTACGGCTGCAAGAACGGCGCGTGCGGCTCCTGCAAGGGCCAGATCGTGTCGGGCCAGATCGAACAGGGCCCGCACGCCGCGTCGGCGCTGTCCAACGACGAACGCACGCGCGGCCTCGCGCTGCTGTGCTGCTCGAAGGCGCAATGCGACCTCGAGATCGACGTGCGCGAAATCGCCGGCGTCGACGGCGTGCAGGTGAAGAAGCTGCCGTGCCGGATCGCCGCGCTCGAACGCAAGGCGGACGACGTGATGGTCGTGAAGCTGCAGTTGCCGGCCAACGAACGCCTGCAGTACCTCGCGGGCCAGTACGTCGAATTCATCCTGAAGGACGGCTCGCGCCGCAGCTACTCGATGGCGAACGCGCCGCACGAGGAAGGCCCGATCGAGCTGCACATCCGCCACATGCCGGGCGGCAAGTTCACCGACCACGTATTCGGCGCGATGAAGGAGCGCGACATCCTGCGCTTCGAAGGCCCGCTCGGCACGTTCTTCCTGCGCGAGGATTCCGACAAGCCGATCGTGCTGCTCGCGTCGGGCACCGGCTTCGCGCCGATCAAGGCGATCATCGAGCACGTGAAGCACTCGGGCATCACGCGTCCGATGACGCTCTACTGGGGCGCGCGCCGCAAGAAGGACATCTATCTCGCCGAACTCGCCGAGCAGTGGGCGCGCGAGATCCCGAACTTCAAGTACGTGCCGGTGCTCTCCGAGCCGGACGACGCCGACCGGTGGACGGGCCGCACGGGCTTCGTCCACCGGGCGGTGATCGAGGACCTGCCCGATCTGTCCGGCCACCAGGTCTATGCGTGCGGCGCGCCGGTGATGGTCGAATCCGCGCAGCGCGACTTCACGCAGCACCACGCGCTGCCGGCCGACGAGTTCTACGCGGACTCGTTCACGAGCGCCGCCGACCTCGCGCATCCCGTCTGAGCGGCGGGCGCGCCCGCGCCCCGCTGCGCGCCGCCGTGTCACATCCGTGGCATCGCGGCGGTTTACAGTGGGGCGCGGGATGCCTTATGCTTGCGCACATGAACCGCTTCCTGTCCGCTCTCCGACGTCGCCGCTCGCCGCTCCGCCCGGATGCCGCCGGCTCGTCACGGACTCGCGCGTAACCCTCCTCCGCTTCACCGGTTACGCACAAGCTGTTCGACCCACCAGCCACGGCCTTCCGTGGCTTTTTTATTGCCCGTTTCCCTTTCAACGCCCGCTGGAGTCTGCTGCCATGCCCCTGAACGATTATCCGATCGACTCGCTGATGTACATCACGAACCGCCCCGACATCGTGTTTACGCACGGCAAGGGTTCGTGGCTCTACGATCACACGGGCAAGCGCTATCTGGACTTCATCCAGGGCTGGGCCGTCAACAGCCTCGGCCACTGCAACGACGGCATCGTCGAAGCGCTGAAGACGCAGGCCGACAAGCTGCTGAATCCGTCGCCGGCGTTCTACAACGAGCCGATGGCGAAGCTCGCGGGCCTGCTCACGCAGCACAGCGTGTTCGACAAGGTGTTCTTCACGAACAGCGGCGCCGAGGCTAATGAAGGCGCGATCAAGCTCGCGCGCAAGTGGGGCCGCAAGTTCAGGAACGGCGCGTACGAGATCATCACGTTCGACCACAGCTTCCACGGCCGCACGCTCGCGACGATGTCGGCCAGCGGCAAGCCGGGCTGGGACACGATCTACGCGCCGCAGGTGCCGGGCTTCCCGAAGGCCGAGCTGAACAACATCGAGTCGGTCGAGAAGCTGATCACCGACAAGACCGTCGCCGTGATGCTCGAGCCGATCCAGGGCGAAGGCGGCGTGATCCCGGCCACGCGTGAATTCATGCAGGCGCTGCGCGCGCTGACGAAGCAGCACAACCTGCTGCTGATCGTCGACGAAGTGCAGAGCGGCTGCGGCCGCGCGGGCACGCTGTTCGCGTACGAGCTGTCCGGCATCGAGCCGGACGTCATGACGCTCGCGAAGGGCATCGGCGGCGGCGTACCGCTCGGCGCGCTGCTGTCGAAGGCCGATGTCGCGGTGTTCGAGGCCGGCGACCAGGGCGGCACGTACAACGGCAACCCGCTGATGACGGCGGTCGGCTATTCGGTGATCTCGCAGCTCGTCGCGCCCGGCTTCCTCGAAGGGGTGCGCGCGCGCAGCGAGTATCTGAAGCGCAAGCTGCTCGAGCTGTCGGAGGAACGCGGCTTCGAGGGCGAGCGCGGCGAAGGCCTGCTGCGCGCGCTGCTGCTCGGCAAGGACATCGGCCCGCAGATCGTCGAGAAGGCGCGCGACATGCAACCGGACGGCCTGCTGCTGAACGCCGCACGGCCGAACCTGCTGCGCTTCATGCCCGCGCTGAACGTGACGACCGAGGAAATCGACCAGATGATGGCGATGCTGCGGTCGATCCTCGACACGCTGTAAGGAGACCGCCGCGATGAATGCCGCCGCCGATGCTGTCGCGATCCGCCCGTTCGAACGCGCCGACACCGATGCCGTGCTCGCGGTATGGCGCGACGCGTTCCCGCAGTACGACGAGACCGGTGCGCCCCCGCACCGCGATCCGCTGCGATCGATCGAGTTGAAGCTCGCGACGCAGCCGGAACTGTTCTTCGTCGCGATCAGCGGCGCGCGCGTCGTCGGCACGCTGATGGCCGGTTTCGACGGACATCGCGGCTGGCTCTACTCGTTCGGCGTCGCGAACGACGCGCGCCGGCTCGGCGTCGGCCGCGCGCTGATCGCGCATGCGGAACGCGCGCTCGCCGCGCGCGGCTGCATGAAGATCAACCTGCAGGTGCTGCCCGGCAACGACGATGCATGCCGCTTCTACGCAGCGCTCGGCTATCGCGTCGAGGAACGCATCTCGTTCGGCAAGACGCTGCCGGTCGCGTAAAACCGCCGCCGGCCGCCGCGCGGCTCAGCGCGTGATCGGCCCCGCGCCCGGCAGCGGATTGCCGAGCGCGTCGGTCGGCACGGCCTGCTGCTCGAACGCCGCGAAATACGCGGCCCACTGCGTGTCGCTCACGCGCACGAGCAGCGCGCCGTCCTGCCACACGTCGTTGTGATCGTTGTGGTCGTCGCCCGCGCGATGCAGGTAGTTCGGCCCCGTCGAGCCCTGGTTCATGTGCGTGTCGTGGATGCCGTTGCCTTGCGCATAGGTGCGGCCGAACACCACGACGTCGAGCCCCTGCGACTGCGCGGCGTTCACGAGCCGCAGCAGCGACGGGATCGGCTCCGGATGCTCGGTGCCGTCCATCACCGCACTCGCGCGCCACGCGCCCGTGTCGCCCAGGATGTCGCTGCGCAGATAGTCGAGCGCGGGCAACGCCGTTTGCCCGGTCAGGTCCGTGTAGCCTTCGGCCGCGGCCGCGAGCGTCTGCGTGACCGGATGATGGAAATCGTAGACGAGCTTGTAGTTCAGCAGGTCGTCCGCGTCGTTGGTACCGACGTTGATCGCGACGTCCCAGTCACCTGCCGGCAGCGCCAGCGTCAGGTGAACGTGATACTGGATCTCGCTGCCGTGCGGCGAACCCTTCAGCTTCGCGATCGACTTCACCTTCGCCTTCACGAAACCGTAGTCCAGACTCATGCGCGTTCTCCGTGTGCCGATGGGTAATCGATGCTACGCGGCCCGTGTGTCGGTTTGCGGGCTGCGGGCGGCCGGCGCGCCAGCCGCATGCACGATCCAATAGTCGAATGGAGTCGCCTTCGTGCGCACAGTTCGACGCGAATCGCCCCATACGAAAAAAAGCCGTCACGGTTTCCCGTAACGGCTTTCGACAGCCCGGGTGCGACGCGCGCAACCGGACTCGTTCGTTCGATCGCTTACTCGCCCAGATACGCGGCGCGCACCTTCGGATCGTCGAGCATCTGCTTCGCGTCGCCTTCCATCGTGACCGTGCCCGAGTCCATCACGTAGCCGCGATCGGCTGCCTGCAGCGCGAGGCGTGCGTTCTGCTCGACCAGCAGCACCGTGATGCCTTCCTTCGAGATCTCGCGCACCACTTCGAAGATCTTCTCGACCATGATCGGCGACAACCCCATCGACGGCTCGTCGAGCAGCAGCAGCTTCGGCTTGCTCAGAATCGCGCGCGACATCGCCAGCATCTGCTGCTCGCCGCCCGACAGCGTGCCCGCGAGCTGCGTCGCCCGTTCCTTCAGGCGCGGGAAGAAGCCGAACATCCGGTCGACGTCCTTCTTGATCTGGTCGTTGTCGTTGCGCAGGTACGCGCCCATCTGCATGTTCTCGATGATCGACATCCGCGCGAAGATCCCGCGGCCTTCCGGCACCATCGCGAGGCCGCGCTTGAGCAGCTCGTGCGACGGCACGCCCTTGATCGACTTGCCGTCGTACTCGATGTCGCCCGCCGAGTACGGCTTCAGGCCGGTGATCGCCTTCATCGTCGTGGTCTTGCCGGCGCCGTTCGCGCCGATCAGCGTCACGAGCTCGCCCTGGCGGACTTCCATGTCAACGCCCTTGACGGCCTGGATGCCGCCGTAGTTGACCTGCAAGCCCTTGATTTTCAACATTGCCGCTGCCATCAGTGCACCCCTGCGCCGAGATATGCCTCAATCACCTTCGGATTCTTCTGCACGTCCTGCGGCAGACCCTCGGCGATCACCTTGCCGTAATCGAGCACCGTCATCCGGTTGCACAGCCCCATCACGAGCTTCACGTCGTGCTCGATCAGCAGGATCGTGCGGCCGTCCGAACGGATCTTGTCGAGCAGGCGCGTGAGTTCGACCTTCTCGGTCGCGTTCATCCCGGCTGCCGGCTCGTCGAGCGCGAGCAGCTTCGGGTCGGTCGCCAATGCACGGGCGATTTCCAGCCGGCGCTGGTGACCGTACGACAGGTTGCGCGACGTGTAGTCCGCGTACTGCAGCACGCCGACGTAGTCGAGCAGCTCGATCGCGCGTTCCTTGATCTCGCGCTCTTCCTGACGTTCGGCCGGCGTCTGGAACACCGCGCCGAGCAGCCCGTGCTTGGTGCGCACGTGGCGGCCCACCATCACGTTCTCGAGCGCCGTCATCCCGCCGAACAGGCGGATGTTCTGGAACGTGCGCGCGATGCCGGCCTTGGCCACCTGGTGCACGGCCGTCGGCGTGTAGTTCGTGCCGTCCAGCTTGAAGTCGCCGGAGTCCGGCGTGTAAAGGCCCGTGATCACGTTGAAGAACGTGGTCTTGCCGGCGCCGTTCGGGCCGATCAGCCCGTAGATCTCGCCTTCCTTGATCTGCAGGCCGACGTCGGACAGCGCCTGCAGCCCGCCGAAGCGCTTGTTCACGCCCGAGACGGACAGTCGGATTTGCTTGTCGCTCATGTGTTTATCCCCTTGTCCGTAGGTTACGCGCGCACCGGCTTCTTGCTGTTGCGCTTCGCCAGTTTCGCGATCTTGTCCTCATGCTTCGGCGCGGGCCACAGGCCTTCCGAGCGATACAGCATGATGATCACCATCGCGAGGCCGTACAGCGCCTGACGGATCACTTCCGTATCGACGATGTCATGACCGAACAGCGCATGCTGCAGCGGGCTCATCGTCGAACGCAGGAATTCCGGGAAGATCGCGAGCAGCACCGCACCCAGGATCACGCCCGGGATGTGGCCCATGCCGCCGAGCACCACGCACGCGAGCACGACGATCGATTCCCAGAACGTGAACGACTCGGGCGACACGAAGCCCTGGAACGCGCCGAACATCGAGCCCGACAGGCCGCCGAACGACGCGCCCATCGCGAACGCGAGCAGCTTCACGTTACGGGTGTTGATGCCCATTGCCTTCGCGGCGATCTCGTCTTCGCGGATCGCGGCCCACGCGCGGCCGATACGCGAGTGCTGCAGACGCGTACACACCCAGATCACCAGCAGCGAGCAGAGCACGAACAGGTAGTAGTACATGTACACCGACGGCAGCTGGAAGCCGAACAGCGTATGCGTCTGCGACAGGTTGAAGCCGCCGACGTGCACCGGATCGATGCCCGTGATCCCCTTCGGGCCGTTGGTGATGTTCACCGGACGGTCGAGGTTGTTCATGAAGATCCGGACGATTTCACCGAAGCCGAGCGTGACGATCGCCAGGTAGTCGCCGCGCAGGCGCAGCGTCGGCGCGCCGAGCAGGATCCCGAAGGTCGCCGCGAGCGCCATCGCGATCGGCACGATCAGCAGGAACGGCACGTGCAGGCCGTTCGGCGCGAGCGCCGCGATCCACTCGAACTGCGAGGTCAGGTGCGGCGAGCTCAGGAGCGCCGCCGTGTACGCGCCCACCGCGTAGAACGCGATGTAGCCGAGGTCGAGCAGGCCGGCGAAGCCGACCACCACGTTCAGGCCCAGCGCGAGCATCACGTACAGCATCGCGAAGTCGAGCACGCGGACCCAGTAGTTGCCGCCGGCCGAGCCGATCACGATCGGCGCGGCGATCACGAGGACCGCAGTGAGGAGGCCGATGACGACGGTCTTGGCGGTGTTGCGCTCTTCGACGAGCGACGTCGACGATTCGATCGGTTGAATGGATGTCATGTTGTTTGCTCCCCTTCCGTTACGCGCGGTCCGCGACCCGTTCGCCCAGCAGGCCGGACGGACGGAACACCAGCACGATGATCAGCACGACGAAGGCGAACACGTCCTGATAGTTACTGCCGAATACGCCGCCCGTGAGGTTGCCGATGTAGCCGGCCCCGAGCTGCTCGATCAGGCCGAGCAGCACGCCGCCGACCATCGCGCCGCCGAGGTTGCCGATCCCGCCGAGCACCGCGGCCGTGAACGCCTTCATGCCGGGGATGAAGCCCATGTAGAAGTGCACGTTGCCGTATTCGGACGCGATCATCACGCCGGCCAGCGCGGCGAGCGCGGAGCCGATCATGAACGTCGCGGAGATCACGAAGTTCGGGTTCACGCCCATCAGGCTCGCCGTATTCGGGCTTTCGGCGATCGCGCGCATCGCGCGGCCGAGCTTGGTCTTGTGCACGAGCAGCAGCAGGCCGCCCATCACGAGGAACGCGACCGCGATGATCACGATTTCGGTGACCGAGATCACGGCGCCGGGCGTCGTGTCGGTGGCCTTGATCACGTTGATCGGGTCGGTCGGCAGCAATTGCGGGAACGGCAGCGGGTTGCGCGACCAGATGATCATCGCAGCCGTCTGCAGCAGGATCGACACGCCGATCGCGGTGATCAGCGGCGCGAGGCGCGGCGCGCGGCGCAGCGGCCGGTACGCGACGCGCTCGATCGTGAAGCCGACGAACGCACAGACGACCGCGGCGATGCCCAGGCCGATCGTCAGCGTCGCGACGTTGCCGAGTCCGGGAAAGTGATTCTGCAGCACGGTGATGGCCGACAGCGCGACCATCGCGCCGATCATCAGCACGTCGCCGTGCGCGAAGTTGATGATGCCGAGAATGCCGTACACCATCGTGTATCCCAACGCGATGATGGCGTACACACTGCCGAGCACCAGCCCGTTGAGAACCTGCTGGACGAAAATATCCATTTAAAGCTCCTTGGCCCGTGCTGCCGGAGGACGTTGCGCCCCGCGGGTAAGCGAGGAATCGCGCCTTCTCGGCGACACTGCGGGTACTAGTCGATACCGGTAAGGGTGGATCGTCCCGGCGCGCGCCGCCCGGCCTGTACGGCCGGACCTGCCGCCGGAGCGGATACAAAAACGGCACCGCACTGATCCGGTGCCGTCATGAGTCCCGTCGCTAAATCGTCACGACATCGAGGACGGTGTTCGTGGCCTCCTTGAAGTCGTGGGGCAGCATGCCGAGACGGCCGTCGTCCGGTTTCCCGGCATCCGTGCCTTGGTCCGTCCGGTGCCATGCAAGCATCGCGCCAGGACGGATCGGATTCCGCGCCACGTCGCCCGACAAGGCGTTGCGACGGCCGCGCCCGACGTTCGTCAGGACTGCATCGGAATCCATCGTACGAACCAGACGGCGCGCCACGACACGGTCGGTCGCGGCGGCGCGCTGTTTCGTCGAATCGAATTGAAGGGGGAACAGAGGCGTCTGCACGCTGCCGGCAACGCCGCGATCGTCCGGCTTCCGTCGACCGGCGGCTTGCCCCGATGCAGCCGGCATGCCCGCTGCCGGACCGGTCGCCGGTCCAAGCGCGTTGATTTCCTCGATCGTCAAACGTGCCCCGTTTTCCTTGTCCCTGCCCTGTTGCACGAGACGGCGCGCCGATGGCGCCGCCCGTCCGGTTCCGGCGGCGCGCACGCCGCTGGCCGATGGTGCCGCGAACCCCGCAGCCTTCCTGCCCGCCCCGTCGTCGCTCTTTTTGCTGCAACCGGCAAGCATTGCAACCGGTGCGGCGACGGACACGGCGTAAGCCAACTTCACATGCATTGAATGGTCTCCCGCGCCTTGCCAAAACCCGTTTCAAAGCCATTCCGGCTTGAAAACGGCCGCATTGTAACTCCATTTATAGGCCGCCAATATTCCTGATTCGATGGGGTTTTCCTGCATTGCAACCAATTTTGAGACACGATTGCGCGAGCCGAGAGCAACCGGGTTGCACCATCGCTGGGAATAATGGTTGCGATATGAATTTCGAGGCACAAAAAAAGCGCGCCGGGAAGGCGCGCTTCGGTGTTCCGCGGGGTGCGATGCGGCAATCAGGCGGCGGGCGGCAGGTTCAACCCGCGCGGCAGCGGAAACGACACGTTTTCCTCGATGCCGTCGAGTGCGCGGACGTTGCGCACGCCGAGTTCGCGCAGCCGCGCGATCACGGCCTGGGCGAGCACCTCGGGCGCCGACGCGCCGGCCGTCACGCCGATGCGGCGCTTGCCGGCGACCCACGCCGGATCGATCTGGTCCGGTGCATCGACCATGTACGCGGCCACGCCGCGCTTTTCGGCCACTTCGCGCAGCCGGCTCGAGTTCGAGCTGTTCGGGCTGCCGACCACGATCACGACATCGCATTGCGGCGCCATGAACTTCACCGCGTCCTGGCGGTTCTGCGTCGCGTAGCAGATGTCCTGCTTCTTCGGCTCGCGGATCTTCGGATACTTCGCCTTCAGCGCGCCGATGATCTCGGCCGCGTCGTCGACGGACAGCGTCGTCTGCGTGACGAGCGCGATGCGTTCGGGATCGGCGAGCTCGAGCTTCTGTACGTCCTCGACGCTTTCGACGAGGTGCATGCCGCGCTCGACCTGGCCCATCGTGCCTTCGACTTCCGGATGGCCCTTGTGCCCGATCATGACGATGTCGACGCCATCCTGGCGCATCTTCGCCACTTCGACGTGCACCTTCGTGACGAGCGGGCAGGTTGCGTCGTAAATGCGCAGGCCGCGCACGTCGGCCTCGTCGCGCACGGCTTTCGACACACCGTGCGCACTGAAGATCACGGTATTGCCGGCCGGCACTTCCTCGAGCTCCTCGACGAAGATCGCGCCCTTCTTCCTCAGATCCTCGACCACGTACTTGTTGTGGACGATTTCGTGACGCACGTAGATCGGCGCGCCGTGCATCGCGATGGCGCGCTCGACGATCTCGATCGCGCGGTCGACGCCCGCGCAGAAACCGCGCGGCTGGGCCAGCAGGATTTCGGCGTCGGCGGCGACGGTCTGCCCGGACAGCGTATCGGTGGTACTCATGATTACAGGATTCCGATGATTTTCACTTCGAACGTGAGCGCCTGGCCCGCGAGCGGATGGTTGAAGTCGAACAGCGCCGAGGTCTCGCTGACTTCCTTCAGCACCCCCGCGTAGCGACCGCCATCCGGTGCGTTGAACTCGATGAGTTCGCCCGGCGTGAAGTCGTCGCCGACCATCCCGTTCTCGCGCAGCGTCGACAGCGTCACGCGCTGGAGCATGTCGGGATTGCGGGGACCGAACCCCTGCTCGGGCGCTAGCTGAAAAGTCGAGTGGTCGCCGACCCGGAGCCCGAGCAGAATCTGTTCCAGCGACGGCGCCAGTTGCCCCGCTCCCAGCAACAGCGTGGCCGGCTTGTCCGAGAAGGTGTTGACGATGTCGGCGCCGTCGGCCAGTGCGAGCCGGTAATGCAACGTGACGTGGGAACCGGGCTTCACTTCGGATAGATCGATGAGGCTCATGAATTACTCGTTCGGTCGGCGCCCGCTACGGCCGAATGGCCCGGCGCAAAGCCAATATTGTAAGTCACCTGAGCGTGCAAGGCGGAAAGTGCGACGACGTCGCGCATGCCGCCCGCCGCCAATGGAGTTCAGACCATGCCATCACCCTGCCTCATCCTGCCGTCGGCCGAATGCCGCGACACCGCCGACGCGCCGGCCGATTCGCCGGCCCGCGTCATCCCGATCAACCGGCGCAAGCGCCGCCCGGCCGACTGGCGGCCCGAGCGGCCGCGCGAACGACTGCTGGAGCGCGGGCCGGCCGCGCTGACCGACGACGAGCTGATCGCGCTGCTGCTCGGCACCGGCAAGCCCGGTCACGACGTCTTCGTCATCGCCCGCGAACTGATCGATCAATACAAGTCGCTGCGCGGATTGCTCGAAGCGGGCGCCGACGATTTCGAGGCGCACCCCGGCATCGGCCCCGCGCGCTCCGCGCGGCTGGTCGCGGTCACCGAGATCGCCCGGCGCATGCTGGAGGAAAAAGCACGGGACGGCATGCAGATCGATTCGCCCGGCGCCGTCGAGGATTGCCTGCGCATGAAGATCGGCACGCTCCCGCACGAAGTGTTCGTCGCGGTCTACCTGGACGCCCGCAACCGCATGATCGACATCGAGGAAATCGCGCGCGGCTCGCTCACGCGCATGGCCGTCTACCCGCGCGAGATCGTGCGGCAGGCGATGAAACAGAACGCCGCCGCGCTGATCGTCGCGCACAACCATCCGTCGGGCGCGGTGCAGCCGAGCGCGGAAGACCGCCGCCTGACCCGCGTGCTGAAGGACGCGCTCGAGCTCGTCGACGTGCGGCTGCTCGATCACGTCGTCGTCGGCGTCAGCGATACTTTTTCGTTCGCACGGGCCGGTTGGCTGTAGACTGTGGCGCGGCGGCCCTTCCCCAGGGCGCCGCAACGGCGAAGCGAAATTAGGTTTGATTTTTCTGAACTTTTTCTGCTAGAATCGCCGTCTGTCTTTTTTCCAACCAGTTCTAGCCATCGAAGGGCCTTGTCTGTAAGGGCTACGGCGTTCTGAGTGCAGCCATGGATCACGTGGCGGTGCGATGGAACCTTCACCGGCGATCGAACCCCGAATTTAGCGTATTAGGAGTGCTCTCATGGCACGCGTATGCCAAGTAACTGGGAAAGCGCCGATGAGCGGCAACAACGTTTCCCACGCCAACAACAAGACGAAGCGCCGCTTCCTCCCGAACCTGCAAAACCGCCGGTTCTGGGTTGAGAGCGAAAACCGCTGGGTGCGTCTGCGCGTCTCGAACGCCGGTCTGCGCCTGATCGACAAGAACGGCATCGATTCCGTGCTCGCTGACCTGCGCGCACGCGGCGAAGCCTAAGCCCAAGGAGCAGAATCATGGCAAAAGGCGCCCGCGACAAGATCAAGCTTGAGTCGACCGCTGGTACGGGTCACTTCTACACGACCACGAAGAACAAGCGCAACATGCCGGAAAAGATGGCGATCAAGAAGTTCGATCCCGTCGTCCGCAAGCATGTGGAATACAAAGAAACCAAGATCAAGTAATCTCCGGTTTCTGCCAGCCTGACGGCGACCGAAAAGCCCCGCTCCTGCGGGGCTTTTTGTTTTGGCGCGCGCGCTCGCGCCCGACGCGGTATGCTCTCCCCTTTCCGCGGCGACGACCGACGGAACGCAAGATCAAAAAGCGTAACGATGGAGATGCAGCATGAAATTCGACGTGGCGATCGTCGGCAGCGGCCTGGCAGGGCTGTCGGTCGCACTCAACCTGGCCAGCACGCGACGTGTCGCGCTGATCGCGAAACGTTCGATGATGGAGGGGGCAAGCGATCACGCGCAGGGCGGCATCGCGGCGGTCCTCGACTCGGCGGACAGCATCGAGAACCACGTCGACGACACGCTGGTCGCCGGTGGCGGGCTGTGCGACGAAGGCGCGACGCGCTACATCGTCGAGCACGGCCGCGAAGCGATCGAATGGCTGATCTCGCAAGGCGTGCCGTTCACGAAGGACGACGCGGCCGAACTCGGCTTTCACCTGACGCGCGAAGGCGGCCACAGTCACCGCCGGATCATCCATGCGGCCGATGCGACCGGCCATGCGGTGCTCGCGACGCTGTCGGCGCGCGCGCGCCAGCATCCGAACATCACGTTCTTCGAAAACCACCACGCGATCGACCTGATCACGTCGGACCGGCTCGGCCTGCCCGGCCGCCGCTGTCATGGCCTGTATGCGCTCGACGTCGACCACGACCGCACGATCACGATCGAGGCGCCGCATACGGTGCTCGCCACCGGCGGCGCGGGCAAGGTCTACCTGTACACGACGAACCCCGACACCGCGACCGGCGACGGCATCGCGATGGCATGGCGGGCAGGCTGCCGCGTGTCGAACATGGAATTCATCCAGTTCCACCCGACCTGCCTGTTCCATCCGTACGCGAAGTCGTTCCTGATTTCGGAAGCCGTGCGCGGCGAAGGCGGCCTGCTGAAGCTGCCCGACGGCACGCGCTTCATGCCCGCACACGATCCGCGCGCCGAGCTCGCGCCGCGCGACATCGTCGCACGCGCGATCGACTTCGAGATCAAGAAGCGCGGGATCGACTGCGTGTATCTCGACATCAGCCATCAGCCGGAAGCGTTCCTGCGCGAACATTTCCCGACGATTCATGCGCGCTGCCTCGAATTCGGCATCGACATCGCGAAACAACCGATCCCCGTCGTGCCGGCCGCGCACTATACGTGCGGCGGCGTCGTCACCGATCTCGCGGGGCGCACCGATCTCGCCGGCCTGTATGCGGTCGGTGAAACGTCGTACACGGGGCTGCACGGCGCGAACCGGCTCGCGAGCAACTCGCTGCTCGAATGCCTCGTGATCGGCCGCGCGGCGGCCGAGGCGATCGATGCGGCCGGCTTCGACGCCCAAACGCCCACCGCACTGCCCGCATGGGACGAAAGCCGCGTGTCGGATGCGGACGAGGAAGTCGTCGTGGCCCACAACTGGGACGAACTGCGCCGCCTGATGTGGAACTACGTCGGCATCGTGCGCACCGACAAGCGCCTCGAGCGCGCGAAGCACCGGCTGTCGCTGCTGCGCGACGAGATCCACGAGTACTACGCGAATTTCCGCGTGACGCGCGATCTGCTCGAACTGCGCAACCTCGTCGACGTGGCCACGCTGATCGTGAAAAGCGCGTACTCGCGCCGCGAAAGCCGCGGGCTGCACTACAGCCGCGACTGGCCGCATACGCTGCCGAAGGCGCTGCCGAGCGTACTCACGCCGCGCTCGCGCCGCTGAGCGGCGCGTTGCCCTTCCCGGCGGCGACCGCAGCCCAAGAAAAAAGCCGTTGGCGTGTGCGCGCCAACGGCTTTTTGTCTGACGAACGCGTTTCGGTCAGTCGACGATCCGCATCGAATAGTCGGTCGCCCGCACGTCCTTCGTCAGCGCGCCGATCGAGATACGATCGACGCCCGTCTCCGCGAACGCACGCACCGTATCGAAATTGACGCCGCCCGACACTTCGAGCACGGCCCTGGCCGCCGTCACGCGCACCGCTTCGCGCATCATGTCGAGCGTGAAGTTGTCGAGCAGCACCGACTGCGCGCGATGCGCGAGCGCCGTGTCGAGCTGCGCGAGCGTCTCGACTTCGACCTGCACCGGCACGCCCGACTCCAGCGCGAACGCCGCGTCGAGCGCCTCGCCGACACCGCCTGCCGCCGCGATGTGGTTCTCCTTGATCAGGATGCCGTCGTACAGCGCGAGACGCTGGTTCTCACCGCCACCCACGCGCACCGCGTACTTCTGCGCGAGCCGCAGCCCCGGCAGCGTCTTGCGTGTGTCGAGGATCTTCGCGCGCGTGCCTTCGACGCGATCGACGTAACGGCGCGTCGCGGTCGCGACACCCGACAGCAACTGCAGGAAGTTCAGCCCGTTGCGCTCGGCCGTCAGCAGCGCGCGCGCCGGCCCTTCGAGTTCGCACACGGTCGAATCCGGCGTCATCCGGTCGCCTTCGCGATAGCGCCATTGCACGACGATCGACGGATCGATCCGTGCGATCACGCCCTCGAACCACGGCACGCCGCACAGCACGGCTTCCTCGCGCACGATGATCCGCGCACGGCGGCGCTCGCCGGCCGGCACGAGGCGCCCGGTCTGGTCGCCGCGGCCGACGTCTTCGGCGATCGCATCGGCCACGTTGCGCGCGATCGCTTCGTCGAATGCCGCGCCGTATTGGGCGCGGACGGCGTCGAACAGCGGGGAGACGGCGTTGCTCATGCGGGCCCCACGTTCGCGAACAGTTGCTGGTCGCGCTGCAGGTCGCCGCTCGCCTGCACGCGCTTCTTGTGTGCAGCCGCGAATTCGAGCATCCGGTCGATCGGCAAACGCGCGCGCTCGCCGATCGCCGGATCGACGAAGATCTCGTTGTGACCGCGTTCGAGCACGTCGGCGAGGTTCGCGAGGCCGTTCATCGCCATCCACGGGCAGTGCGCGCAGCTCTTGCAGGTCGCGCTGTTGCCGGCCGTCGGCGCGGCGATGAAGGTCTTGCCGGGCGCGGCAAGCTGCATCTTGTGCAGGATGCCGAGATCGGTCGCGACGATGAAGCGTTTCGCGTCGAACTTGACGGCCGCGTCGATCAGTTGCGTGGTCGAACCGACGACATCGGCCTGCGCCACGACGTTTTCCGGCGACTCGGGATGTACGAGCACCTTCGCGTCCGGATATTCGGCGCGCAGCAGGTCGAGCTCGATGCCCTTGAACTCGTCGTGGACGAGGCACGAGCCCTGCCACAGCAGCATGTCGGCACCGGTTTTCTTCTGGATATAGCTGCCCAGATGGCGGTCCGGCGCCCAGATGATCTTTTCGCCGCGCGCATGCAGGTCGGCAACGATCTCGAGGCCGATCGACGACGTGACCATCCAGTCCGCGCGCGCCTTCACGGCCGCGCTGGTGTTCGCGTAGACGACGACGGTACGGTCCGGATGCGCATCGCAGAACGCCGAGAATTCGTCGACCGGGCAGCCGAGGTCGAGCGAACAGGTCGCGTCGAGGTCGGGCATCAGGATCCGCTTGTTCGGGCTCAGGATCTTCGCGGTTTCGCCCATGAAGCGCACGCCGGCGACGACCAGCGTCTGCGCGTCGTGATCGCGGCCGAAGCGGGCCATTTCGAGCGAATCCGCGACGCAGCCGCCCGTTTCGTCGGCCAGCTCCTGCAGTTCGGCATCCACGTAGTAGTGGGCGACCAGCACGGCCTTTTCACGGGCGAGCAACGCCTTGATACGCGCCTTCAGCGCAGCGCGCTCCTCGGCGGACGGCGCGTCGGGCACCTTGGCCCATGCCTGTCCGACGCCACACACGGTCCCCGTTGCGATGGGCCGGTCGTACTCGACGGGTTTGATCGTCGATTGCATCTCCATATCTCCTGCCCCAAACCTCATACCAATCCCGGCGCCGCCGATCCGTCAAAAACCAGCGGCCCAAATGAAAAAACCCCGCCAACGCGGGGTTTGTGACGTCCTGAGATTCTAATCGATTTCGAATCAGGCGTAGCGACGCAGGCGTGTCGCGAATTCCTGCAGCGCCTTGATGCCGCTTTGTTCTGCGCGATGGCACCAATCCTGCAATTGCGCGAGAAGCTGTTCGCGCGATGCGGTCGAACGATCCCAGATCGCGGCGAGATCCTGGCGCAGTTGGAAGTACGTATGCAGCTTCTGGCTGTTCGCGAAGATTTCCGGCAGCAGCTTCTTCTGCGGCTCGTCGAGGCCGTCGGCGTCCTTGTGGAACCATTTGCGCGCGCCGCGCATCAGCTGGTACTTCTCGCTCGAACCGAGTTCCTTCAGATGCGCGAGCTCCTGACGGTACGCACGCTTCACGGCCTTGCCGTAGCGCGCCATCACTTCGTAGCGGTTCGACAGCACGGCCTGCAGCGTTTCCTGATCGAGCACCGTCTTCGGCTTGTTCAGGCGCGGCGTCGGCGCGACCTTCTTCACCTTCGCGAGACCGAAGGCCGACATGATGCGGATGTACATCCAGCCGATGTCGAACTCGTACCACTTGTTCGACAGCTTCGCCGACGTCGCGAACGTGTGGTGGTTGTTGTGCAGTTCCTCGCCGCCGATCACGATGCCCCACGGGAACAGGTTCGTGCTCGCGTCAGCCGAGTTGAAGTTGCGATAGCCCCAGAAGTGACCGAAGCCGTTCACGACGCCAGCGGCCCAGAACGGAATCCAGACCATCTGCACGGCCCACACGGTCAGGCCGAGCACGCCGAACAGCGCGACGTCGATCACCATCATCATGCTGATGCCGAGAATCGGGTACTTCGAGTACACATTGCGCTCGAGCCAGTCGTTCGGCGTGCCGTGGCTGAACTTGCGCATCGTCTCTTCGTTCTTCGCTTCCGCGCGGTACAGCTCGGCGCCTTCGAGGAACACCTTCCAGATGCCGCGCGTCTGCGGGCTGTGCGGATCTTCCTCGGTCTCGCACTTCGCGTGGTGCTTGCGGTGAATCGCGGCCCACTGGCCGGTCAGCATGCCGGTGGTCATCCACAGCCAGAACCGGAAGAAGTGGCTCGCGATCGGATGCAGCTCCAGTGCGCGGTGCGCCTGGCAGCGGTGCAGGTAGACGGTCACGCCGATGATCGTGACGTGCGTGACGGCGAGCGCGAACAACGCGACTTGCCACCACGAAAAATGCAGGAGCCCGTGGGAAAGAAAATCGAGCACAGAATTCAACAAGGCAGTTACCCGTGATGAGAGCGACGCCACGCTGGCGTCAGAAGAATGAAAGCATACCGCGTGTAGACCAGAATTTTACTTCAACCGTTCCAAGTCTTTGTAAAAAATGAATATTTTCTTGCCCTGACGCAATCCGCGCGGTCCATGTGCGGACTCGGAAAGGCCCGCGATCCGGTTTCGGCCGCGGAATCGGTACGATTGACCGCCCGCGCCCGCTACGCCGCCGGCGCGTGCCCGTCCAGCGCACCGTTGGCCGCCGCCGGCGGGCGCCCGGCCGCCGCGCTCGCCGCGGGAAAGCCGTCCGGCAGCCCGACCACGCGCACTTCGCGCTGCGGAAACGGAATCGAGATCCCGTGCTCGCCGAACAGCCGCCAGATGTTGCGGTTCACGCTCGATCGCACGCCCGACGTGCCTTTCGCCGAATCCTCGATCCAGAAACCGAGCTCCAGATCGATCCCGTCCGCGCCGAAACTCACGAGGTACGGGGTCGGCGCCGGCTCGGCCAGCACGCGCGGCACGTCCTTCGCCGCGTCAGCGAGCAACGCGAGTGCCTGCTCGACGTCGCTCGTGTACGCGACCTGCACCGCGACCTTCGCATAGCCGCGCGTCAGGTACGACGACTGGTTCTGCACGACGTCGGTGATCAGCTTCTCGTTCGGGATCAGCGTCTCGTTGCCGTCGAGGCCGCGCACGACCGTGTAGCGCGTGCGGATCTGCGTGACGACGCCCTGCAGCCCGCCGACGCTGATCGCATCGCCGAGCCGCAACGAGCGGTCGAGCAGGATGATGAAACCCGACACGTAGTTGCTCGCGATCTTTTGCAGCCCGAAGCCGAGGCCGACGCCCACCGCGCCGCCGAATACGCCGAGCACCGTCACGTCGATGCCGACGAGCGACAGCCCGATCAGGATCGCCGCGAACACGAGCAGCGCGCGGCCGACCCGCGACAGCACGACCTTCAGGTTGGCGTCGAGCGTGCTCGCGCGCGACAGGCGATCCTCGAGCACCGAGCCGAGCCACATCGCGACCATCAGCGTCACGCACACCCACAGCGCGCCGGAGATCACCGACAGCAGCGTGAGGTGCGCGGTCGCGACCCGGAACTGCACGCTGTCGAGCCAGCCGAGCACGTCGCGCTGGATGCCGAGCACGGTCATCACCATCGCGGCCCACACGACGGTCGACACAATCTTCTCGACGATCGACAGCCACGCGTGCGTGTGGCCGTCGCGTGCGAACACGCGCCGCGCGAAGAAGAACAGCACGTAGATCAGCCCGATGCCGAACAGCGGCACGAGCGCGAGCGACAGCAGCGACGTCGACATGAACGGCTCGAACGCGAGCTGCGCGCCGCCGACGAACACGCTGCCGAACAGCGGAAACAGCGCACGCTTCAGGCTCTGCGCGCCCGCGCCGGGCGCGCGCCCGGCCGCCCGCCGCCGCGCATCGATCCGGCCGTGCACGAAACGCGCGGCCACCCATGCGAAACACAGCGCACCGACGAGGATCGCCGCCTGCCAGATCATCACCGGCTGGTGGAAATCGCGAATCACCGATTCCAGCCGGTGCGACAGCAGGCGGCTCTGCAGATTCTCCATCGTCCGTCCGGCCGGTCGTTACTGCGCGGCGCGGCGTTCGAGCACCGCGGCGAAGAAGCCGTCGGTCGCATGACGGTGCGGCCACAGCGACAGGTAGTCGCCCGTCTCGAGCTCGATGCGCTGGTCGGCCAGCACCTGCTGCGCCGGCACCAGCACGAACTCGGGGTGATCGGCGAGGAACTGCTCGACGATGCGCTCGTTCTCGGCGTCGAGCACGCTGCAGGTCGCGTAGACGAGCCGGCCGCCCTTCTTCACGAGCCGCGCGGCGCTCGCGAGGATCGACGCCTGTTTCGGCGTCAGCTCGTCGATCGCGGTGCGCGTCTGGCGCCACTTCAGGTCCGGATTGCGGCGCAGCGTGCCGAGGCCGCTGCACGGCGCGTCGACCAGCACGCGGTCGATCTTGCCGGCGAGCCGCTTGATCTTCGCGTCGTGCTCGCTGTCGATCAGCACCGGGTTCACGTTCGACAGCCCGCTGCGCGCGAGGCGCGGCTTCAGCTTCGCGAGGCGCTTCTCCGAGATGTCGAACGCATAGAGGCGCCCGGTCGAGCGCATCATCGCGCCGAGCGCGAGCGTCTTGCCGCCCGCGCCCGCGCAGAAATCGACGACCATCTCGCCGCGCCGCGGCGCGACCAGCGAGCACAGCAGCTGGCTGCCTTCGTCCTGCACCTCGATCGCGCCTTCCTCGAACAGCTTCAGGCGCGTCAGCGCCGGCTTGCCGACCACGCGCACGCCGAACGGCGCGAACGGCGTCGCGCCCGCGTCGATGCCGCTCACGCGCAGCGCTTCGATCACCTGGTCGCGGCTCGCCTTCTGCGCGTTGGCGCGCAGGTCGAGCGGCGCCGGGTAGTTCAGCGCGGCGGCGAGCTGCGCAAGCTCGTCCGCGTCGAAGCGGGCCGACAGCGCCTGGTGAATCCAGTCGGGCAGGTTCGTGCGAATGCGCACGGGCAGGCTCGCCGGATCGATCTTCGACACGTGCTCGAGCCATGCGGACTCGGTGTCGGACAGGAACGGCTTCAGCGCATTGCGCCCCATCGTCTGCATCAGGCCGAGCAGCGTCAGGCGCCGCGCGGGCGTGCCGGTGCCACTCTCGGCCAGATGCGAAAACTCCATCTTCCGGCGCAGCACCGCGAACACGGCCTCGGCGATCACGCCGCGCTCGGCATGCCCGAGCTTCGGGTGCGCGCGGAAGAACCGGCTCGTCGTCGCGTCGGCGGGGCCGGCGAACTTCAGCACCTCGGCGAGCAGGGTTTCGGTCTGGCCAATCAGGAATCCGTGCAGCTTCATACGCCCTCACTCGTTTCGGTTTGCGGTTGATCCGCGAAAATCCAGCGCGCCTCTTCGGGCGCGACCACTGCACGGCCGTCCTCGAGGCGCAAACGCCCCTCGACGAACCAGCGCACCGCGCGCGGATACAGCACGTGCTCGACCGTCAGCACGCGCCGCGCGAGCGCGGCCGCGTCGTCGCCGGCGCGCACGGGCACCGCGCCCTGCGCGACGATCGCGCCGCTGTCGAGCTCGGGAATGACGAAATGCACGCTCGCGCCATGCAGCGCGACGCCGGCATCCAGCGCCTGCTGATGCGTGTGGATGCCCTTGAAGCTCGGCAGCAGCGACGGATGGATGTTCAGCAGCCGGCCTTCGTATCGTCTGACGAATGCGGGTGTGAGGATGCGCATGAAGCCGGCGAGGACGACGAGATCGGGCGCGAAACGGTCGATCTCGGCGGCGAGCGCCGCGTCGAAGCTGTCGCGGCCGTCGAACGACCGGTGGTCGACCACCGCCGTCGCCACCCCGTGCGACGCGGCAAAAGCCAGCCCGGCCGCATCGGGCCGGTTGGCGATCACGGCGGCAATCTCGGCCGGCCAGCGTTCCTGCGCGCACGCGCGGACGATGGCCTCCATGTTGCTGCCGCGACCGGAAATCAGGATCACGAGTTTTTTCATCCGCGAATTTTACCATTCGCCCTCGCGTTTCCCGCCTTCTCGGCCGTCGGGCCGCCCGAACGTTTATAATCTTCTGCTTTGCGGCATCCCACCGCCCATTCCCCCGACGCTGCATCCGCTATCGTGAAAGTCTTCCGCGGCCTGCCCAACGCCGAGAGCCGCGCCCCGTGCGCGTTGACGATCGGCAACTTCGACGGTGTCCATCGCGGGCATCAGGCCCTGCTCGCGCGCGTGCGCGCGGCAGCGGACGCACGCGGCCTGCCCGTGTGCGTGATGACGTTCGAGCCGCACCCGCGCGAATTCTTCAACCCGGCCGGCGCGCCGCCGCGCATCGCGATGCTGCGCGACAAGCTGGAAGCATTGCGCGACCACGGGGTCGACCGCGTCGTCGTCGAGCACTTCAACCACACCTTCGCGAGCCAGTCGCCGCAGGCGTTCGTCGAGCGCACGCTGGTGAACGGGCTGCACGCGCGCTGGATGATGGTCGGTGACGATTTCTGCTACGGCGCGAAGCGCGCGGGCACCTTCGACACGCTGAAGGCGGCCGGCGAGCTGCACGGCTTCGAGGTCGAGCAGATGGGCACGGTGTCCGGCAGCGACGGCACGCGCATTTCCAGCTCCGGCGTGCGCGCGGCGCTCGCCGCGGGTGATCTCGACGCGGCCGCGCAAGCGCTCGGCCACGGCTACGCGATCAGCGGCCACGTCGCGCACGGCCTCAAGCTCGGCCGCGACCTCGGCTTCCCGACGCTGAACCTGCCGATCGCGCACAAGCGGCCGGCGCTCGCGGGCATCTTCGTCGTGCAGGTGCACGGCCTCGGCCCCGAGCCGCTGCCCGGCGTCGCAAGCCTCGGGCTGCGCCCGACCGTCGACGATTCGGGCCGCGTGCTGCTCGAAGTCCACCTGCTCGACTGGCACGGCGATGCGTACGGCAAGCTGATCCGTGTCGAATTCCTGAAGAAGCTGCGCGACGAGGCGAAGTTCGACGATCTCGAGGCGCTGTCGCGCGCGATCGCGCTGGACGTCGCGAATGCACGCGCTTATTTCGTCGAACGCGACCGTGCGCCGGGCAGCCGCGCGACGGGCTTCGCGACGTCGGCTACCGACCGAATTAGCTGATCCGGACGGCGGCGCCTCGCGCCGCACCCTCGCGCCGCCCCGTCGCGCGCCTACCCGATTCACGACGCCGAGCGTCCCCGATTTAGATAGCGATCCCATCATGAGCAACAAGAAAGCCGATTCGAAACCGCAGGCCAAGTATCCGGTCAACCTGCTCGACACGCCGTTCCCGATGCGCGGCGACCTGCCCAAGCGCGAGCCGCAGTGGGTCAAGGAGTGGGAGGAGCGAGGCATCTACGAGAAGATCCGCGCGGCCAGCCAGGGCCGGCCGAAGTTCATCCTGCACGACGGCCCGCCGTATGCGAACGGCGACATCCACCTCGGCCACGCGGTCAACAAGATCCTGAAGGACATCGTCGTCAAGTCGCGCAACATGGCCGGCTTCGACGCGCCGTACGTGCCCGGCTGGGATTGCCACGGGATGCCGATCGAGATCCAGATCGAGAAGCAGTTCGGCAAGTCGCTGCCGGCGGCCGAGGTGATGAGCAAGGCGCGCGCGTACGCGACCGAGCAGATCGAGAAGCAGAAGGTCGGCTTCAAGCGCCTGGGCGTGCTCGGCGACTGGGCGAATCCGTACAAGACGATGAACTTCGTGAACGAGGCGGAAGAAATCCGCGCGCTCGGCAAGATCATCGAGAAGGGCTACGTGTACCGCGGGCTGAAGCCGGTCAACTGGTGCTTCGACTGCGGCTCGGCGCTCGCGGAAGCGGAAGTCGAGTACAAGGACCGCACCGACCCGACGATCGACGTGATGTTCGCGTTCGCGGAACCGGAAAAGACCGCGCACGCGTTCGGCCTGCCGGCGCTGCCGCGCGCCGACGGCGGCATCGTGATCTGGACCACCACGCCGTGGACGATTCCCGCCAACCAGGCGCTGAACCTCCATCCGGAAATCGTCTACGCGCTGGTCGACACCGAGCGCGGGCTGCTGATCATTGCGCAAGAGCGCGTCGAAGCCTGCATGGCCGACTTCAAGCTGACCGGCCGCGTCGTCGCGACCGCGCCCGGCGTGAAGCTCGCGAACCTGCGCTTCCACCACCCGCTCGCCTCGGCCCACCCCGGCTACCAGCGCACCGCGCCCGTCTATCTCGGCGACTACGTGACGACCGACACGGGTACCGGCGTCGTGCACTCGTCGCCCGCATACGGTATCGAGGACTTCCAGTCGTGCAAGGCGCACGGGATGACCGATTCCGACTTCATCAACCCGGTGATGGGCGACGGCCGCTATATCGAATCGCTGCCGCTGTTCGGCGGCCTGTCGATCTGGGACGCGAACCCGAAGATCGTCGACGCGCTGAACGCGGCCGGCTCGCTGCTGCGCAGCGAGAAGTACACGCACAGCTACATGCACTGCTGGCGCCACAAGACGCCGATCATCTACCGCGCGACGTCGCAGTGGTTTGCCGGCATGGACGTGACGCCGCGCGACGGCGGCAAGACGCTGCGCGAGACGGCGCTCGAAGGCGTCGACGCGACCGCGTTCTACCCGTCGTGGGGCAAGCAGCGCCTGTTCAGCATGATCGCGAACCGTCCCGACTGGACGCTGTCGCGCCAGCGCCAGTGGGGCGTGCCGATGGCGTTCTTCGTGCACAAGGAAACCGGCGAGCTGCACCCGCGCACGCTCGAGCTGCTCGAGGAAGTCGCGAAGCGCGTCGAGCAGTCGGGCATCGAGGCGTGGCAATCGCTCGACCCGCGCGAGCTGATCGGCGACGACGCGAACCTGTACGAAAAGAACCGCGACACGCTCGACGTGTGGTTCGATTCGGGCACGACGCACTGGCACGTGCTGCGCGGCTCGCACAAGGATCAGCTGCAGTTCCCGGCCGACCTGTACCTCGAAGGCTCGGACCAGCATCGCGGCTGGTTCCACTCGTCGCTCCTGACGGCATCGATGATCGACGGTCGCGCGCCGTACAAGGGCCTGCTCACGCACGGCTTCACGGTCGACGGCGAAGGCCGCAAGATGAGCAAGTCGCTCGGCAACGGCATCGACCCGCATGAAGTCGCGAACCGTCTCGGCGCGGAAATCATCCGCCTGTGGATCGCATCGACCGACTACTCGGGCGAACTCGCGATCTCCGAGGAAATCCTGAAGCGCGTAACGGAAGGCTATCGCCGCATCCGCAACACGCTGCGCTTCCTGCTCGCGAACCTGTCGGATTTCGATTTCGCGCAGCACGCGGTGCCGGTCGACGAATGGCTCGAGATCGACCGCTATGCGGTCGCGTTCTCGCAGCAACTGCAGACCGAACTGCTCGGCCACTACGAGAAGTACGAATTCCACCCGGTCGTCGCGAAGCTGCAGACGTACTGCTCGGAAGACCTCGGCGGCTTCTACCTCGACGTGCTGAAGGACCGCCTGTACACGAGCGCCGCCGATTCGCGCGCGCGCCGCTCCGCGCAAACCGCGCTGTATCACCTGACGCACGGCCTGCTGCGCGTGCTCGCGCCGTTCCTGTCGTTCACGGCGGAAGAAGCGTGGAAGGTGTTCCAGCCGGCGAGCGACACGATCTTCACGGAAACCTACTATGCGTATCCGGAAGTCGCCGGCTCGGCCGCGCTGATCGACAAGTGGGCGCTGCTGCGCGACGTGCGCGGCAACGTGACGAAGGCGCTCGAGGAAGCGCGCACCGCGAACCGCATCGGTTCGTCGCTGCAGGCCGAAGTGACCGTGCATGCGAGCGGCGCGCGCTACGACGCGCTGACGAGCCTCGGCGACGATCTCAAGTTCGTGCTGATCACGTCGGCGGCGACCGTCGTGAAGGTCGACGACGAAGCGCAGGAAAGCGTCGACGTGGCCGCGTCGAAGTACCAGAAGTGCGAGCGCTGCTGGCACTACC
Source organism: Burkholderia sp. AcTa6-5 (assembly GCF_017815075.1). Classification (NCBI taxonomy): domain Bacteria; kingdom Pseudomonadati; phylum Pseudomonadota; class Betaproteobacteria; order Burkholderiales; family Burkholderiaceae; genus Burkholderia; species Burkholderia sp. AcTa6-5. Next base: position 309,332 of record NZ_JAGIQE010000003.1, read on the forward strand.
GTGAAGATGTCGGCGCGCACGCCGATCATCCGACGCTGTGCGGCCGCTGCTTCTCGAACCTGTTTGAAAACGGCGAAATCCGGAGCGCTGCTTAAATTATGGCGAAGACCCTGTCGAAACCGGCCAGCGGCGCGCTCGCGCCCTGGCTCGGCATTTCGCTGATCGTGATCCTGTTCGACCAGCTGTCGAAGATCGCGATCCTCAAGACATTCGCGTACGGCGCGCAGCATGCGCTGACGTCGTTCTTCAACCTCGTGCTGGTGTACAACCGCGGCGCCGCGTTCGGCTTCCTGTCGACCGCGAGCGGCTGGCAGCGCTGGGCGTTCACCGCGCTCGGCGTCGGCGCGACGCTCGTGATCTGCTTCCTGCTGAAGCGCCACGGCCACCAGCGGCTATTCAGCGTGTCGCTCGCGCTGATCCTCGGCGGCGCGCTCGGCAACGTGATCGACCGGCTCGTCTACGGCCACGTGATCGACTTCCTCGATTTTCACGTCGGCGCGTGGCACTTCCCGGCGTTCAACCTCGCCGATTCCGCGATCACGGTCGGCGCGGTGCTGCTGATCTACGACGAGCTGCGGCGCGTGCGCGGCGCGCGCTGAGCGCGCATACTCCGTGTCGACGGCCGGCTTCGCGCCGGCCGTTCCGTTTGACCCCAGGAGGCCTGAGTTGGCACACGCAGAACTCGCAGGAAAACACCTCGTTCTCGGCCTGACGGGCGGCATCGCCTGCTACAAGATCGCCGAACTCACGCGGCTGCTCGTGAAGGCCGGCGCGACCGTGCAGGTCGCGATGACCGACGCCGCCACCCAGTTCATCACGCCCGTCACGATGCAGGCGCTGTCGGGCCGGCCCGTCTATACGAGCCAGTGGGACGCGCGCATCGACAACAACATGGCGCACATCGACCTGTCGCGCGAAGCCGACGCGATCGTGATCGCGCCCGCGTCGACGGATTTCCTCGCGAAGCTCGCGCACGGGTTCGCCGACGATCTGTTGTCGACGCTGTGCGTCGCGCGCGACTGTCCGCTGCTCGTCGTGCCCGCAATGAACCGCCAGATGTGGCAGAACCCGGCCACGCAACGCAACGCCGCGCAATTGCGCGCGGACGGCGTGTCGGTGCTCGGCCCGGATTCGGGCGCGCAGGCCTGCGGCGAAGTCGGCGACGGCCGCATGCTCGAACCCGAGGCGATCTATGAAGCGATCGTCGCGCACTTCGCGCCGAAGGTGCTCGCGCACCGCCGCGTGCTGATCACGGCCGGGCCCACATTCGAACCGCTCGACCCGGTGCGCGGCCTGACGAACCGCTCCAGCGGCAAGATGGGTTTCGCGCTCGCGCGCGCCGCGCAACAGGCCGGCGCCGACGTGCATCTCGTCGCCGGGCCGGTCGCGCTCGACACGCCGTGGGGCGTGACCCGCCAGGACGTGCAGACCGCGCAGCAGATGTATGACGCGGTGATGCATGCCGTGAACGATGCCGACATCTTCATCGCGGTGGCCGCAGTCGCCGACTGGCGCGTCGACCAGCCGGCCGAGCACAAGATGAAGAAGACGGCCGACCGCAAGATGCCGGCGCTCGCGTTCGTCGAGAACCCCGACATCCTCGCATCGGTCGCGGCGCTGCCCGATGCGCCGTTCTGCGTCGGCTTCGCGGCCGAAAGCGGCGACCTCGACGTGCATGGCGACGAGAAGCGCAAGCGCAAGAACGTGCCGCTGCTCGTCGGCAACCTCGGCCCGCTGACGTTCGGGCGCGACGACAACGAAGTCGTGTTGTTCGAAGCGGCCGGCCTCACGCGCCTGCCGCGCGCGCCCAAAGACGAACTCGCGCATACGCTCGTGGCCGAAATCGCGAAGCGCCTGCCGGACAACCGCCTGATCTGATCCCTTGCGCGGCGGCAGACGCCGCCGCGCCCTTCCCGACCGATTCGACCACCGCATGAAACTCGACCTGAAGATTCTCGACGCGCGCATGCGCGATTACCTGCCCGCCTACGCGACCCCCGGCAGCGCCGGCCTCGACCTGCGCGCATGCCTCGACGCGCCGGTCACGCTGCAGCCGGGCGAAACCACGCTGGTGCCGACCGGCCTCGCGATCCACCTCGCCGATCCCGGCTATGCGGCGCTGATCCTGCCGCGCTCGGGCCTCGGCCACAAGCACGGGATCGTGCTCGGCAACCTCGTCGGCCTGATCGATTCCGACTACCAGGGCCAGTTGATGGTGTCGACGTGGAATCGCGGCCAGACCGAATTCGTGCTGAACCCGTTCGAACGCCTCGCGCAGCTCGTGATCGTGCCGGTCGTGCAGGCGCAATTCAACATCGTCGACGAGTTCACCGAGAGCGATCGCGGCGAAGGCGGGTTCGGCAGCACCGGCCGCCACTGAGCCACACAGCACGAAAAAAGGGGCCACGGCCCCTTTTTCTTTTTGCGCACCGCCACGTGCAGCCCGGTTGCGCGATTCGCGCAGGCGCGGGTTCGCGACGCCGCGGTCAGCGCGCGTGCTGGTGGCGGTAGTGCAACGCGTAGGCGAGCGTCAGCAGCACGACGAACACGACACCGACCACCATCGTCATCCGGAATTCGCGCGTGAAAGGGGTCGTCAGCAGGATCGCCGCGACGAGCCCCGCACCGGCCAGGCTGCCGAACGGGTGCCCCCACATCCGGAACGCGAGCGCAGGGCCGCGATACCGCGCACGGAACCGCAGGTGCGTGACGAAGATCATCAGCCACGTGAACAGCGCGCCGAACATCGCGATCGCCATCATCACGGTGAACGCGGTGTCGGGCGCGAGCGCGACCAGCACGGCCGCCACCGCGACGCCGCTCGTCGAGATCCACAGCGCGGCGCGCGGCACGCCGTTCGCGCCGAGCCGGCCGAACACCGCCGGCGCGAGTTGCGCGCGCGACAGGCTGAACATCATCCGCGTCGTCACGTAGAGCTGGCTGTTCATCGCCGACAGCGCCGCGATCAACAGCACGAAGTTGATCACGCCCGCCGCATACGGCACGTGCGTCGCGGCCATCACCTTCACGAACGGGCTTTCGTCGGTGCCGGCCTGCGTCCACGGCACGATCGCGAGCATCAGCGCGAGCGTCAGCAGGTAGAACAGCACGAGCCGGAACACCGTCGAGCGGAATGCGCGCGTGACCGCGTGCTGCGGATCGCGCGCCTCGCCGGCCGCGATCGCGACGGCCTCGATGCTCATGTAGCTGAAGATCGCGACGATCACGGCAACCCAGGTGCCCCACGGCCCCTTCGGCATGAAGCCGCCGTGCGCGGTGTAGTTCACGAAACCGATGCCCGATGCGGGCGGCGCCGACCACACGAGAAACGCGCCGAGCACGATGAACACGACGATCGCCGCGATCTTCAGCAGCGAGAACGCGTATTCGACCGTCCCGTACAGCGTGACGCTCGCGAGGTTCACGGCGATCAGCAGCGCGGAAAATCCGATCACCCAGTACCAGCCGGGCACGGCCGGGAACCAGTACTTCATGAACACGGCGATCGCGCTGATCTCGGTACCGATCGCGAACACGACCGCGAACCAGTACGCATAGCGCACCAGGAAGCCCGCGAGCGGGCCGACGTAATGCTCGGCATAGGCGCCGAACGAGCCGGCCGTCGGATGCGCGACCGTCATTTCCGCAAGCGCGCCCATCAGCAGCAGCGCAATCAGTGCGCCGATCGCATAGGAAAGCAGCACGCTCGGGCCCGCGAGCCCGATCGCAAACCCGCTGCCGAGGAACAGCCCCGTGCCGATCGCGCCACCGATCGCGATCATCGCCATCTGCCCCGACGTCAGCGCGTGGCGCAGCCCTTGTTCACGCGCGACGATAGCGTCGAACGACCGTTGTTGTTGTGTCACCGCGTAACCACTCCCCTGCCCCACCATCGCGCCGCCGGCGCCGGATAAAACGAAACGGCGCGGAGAACTTCCCGCGCCGTTCGCATGAACAACGAATTATCGCTTACTCGACTTCGACCGTCTCTTCGTTCGGCTTGTGCGGCGGATTCGCCAGCTTGTCGAACGACAACTGCACCTTGTCGTTTTCGTCGACGTCGACCGTCACATGACCGCCGTTGAGAAGCTTGCCGAACAGCAGCTCGTCGGCCAGTGCACGCCGGATCGTGTCCTGGATCAGCCGCTGCATCGGCCGCGCGCCCATCAGCGGGTCGAAGCCGTGCTTCGCGAGATGCTTGCGCAACGCGTCGGTGAAGAGCGCGTCGACCTTCTTCTCGTGCAGCTGTTCCTCGAGCTGGATCAGGAACTTGTCGACCACGCGCATGATGATTTCCTCATCGAGCGAGCGGAAGCTGATGATCGCATCCAGCCGGTTGCGGAACTCCGGCGTGAACAGGCGCTTGATGTCGGTCATCTCGTCGCCGGTTTCGCGGCGCGTCGTGAAGCCGATCGTCGCCTTCTGCATCGACTCGGCGCCCGCGTTCGTCGTCATGATGATGATGACGTTGCGGAAATCCGCCTTGCGGCCGTTGTTGTCCGTCAGCGTGCCGTGGTCCATCACCTGCAGCAGCACGTTGAAGATGTCCGGATGCGCCTTCTCGATTTCATCGAGCAGCAGCACGCAATGCGGCTTCTTCGTGACGGCTTCGGTCAGCAGGCCGCCCTGGTCGAACCCGACGTAGCCCGGCGGCGCGCCGATCAACCGGCTCACCGCGTGACGTTCCATGTATTCCGACATGTCGAAGCGGATCAGCTCGATGCCGAGCGTGAACGCCAGCTGGCGCGCCACTTCGGTCTTGCCGACGCCCGTCGGGCCGGAGAACAGGAACGCGCCGATCGGCTTGTCCATCTTGCCGAGGCCCGCGCGCGCCATCTTGATCGACGCCGCGAGCGCGTCGATCGCCGGATCCTGGCCGAACACGACGCTCTTCAGGTCGCGGTCGAGCGTCTGCAGCTTGCTGCGATCGTCCTGCGACACGCTTTGCGCCGGCACGCGCGCGATCTTCGAGATGATTTCCTCGATCTCGCCCTTGCCGATCGTCTTCTTCTGCTTCGACTTCGGCAGGATGCGCTGCGCGGCGCCCGCCTCGTCGATCACGTCGATCGCCTTGTCCGGCAGGTGACGGTCGGTGATGAAGCGCGCCGACAGCTCGGCCGCGGCCGACAGCGCACCCGACGAATACTTGACGCCGTGGTGCTCCTCGAAGCGCGACTTCAGCCCGCGCAGGATCGCGACCGTCTGCTCGACGCTCGGCTCCGTCACGTCGACCTTCTGGAAGCGCCGCGACAGCGCCGCATCCTTCTCGAAGATGCCGCGATACTCGGTGAACGTGGTTGCGCCGATGCACTTGAGCGTGCCCGACGACAACGCCGGCTTCAGCAGGTTCGACGCATCGAGCGTGCCGCCCGACGCGGCGCCCGCGCCGATCAGCGTATGGATTTCGTCGATGAACAGGATCGCGTGCGGACGCTCCTTGAGCTCCTTCAGCACCGTCTTCAGACGCTGCTCGAAATCGCCGCGGTACTTGGTGCCCGCCAGCAGCGCGCCCATGTCGAGCGAGTACACCTGCGCGTTCGCGAGGATGTCCGGCACTTCGCCGCGCGTGATCCGATACGCGAGCCCTTCGGCGATCGCGGTCTTGCCGACACCGGCTTCGCCGACGAGCAGCGGATTGTTCTTGCGGCGGCGGCACAGCACCTGCACGACGCGCTCGACCTCGGGCTCGCGGCCGATCAGCGGATCGATGCGGCCGTCCTTCGCCATCTGGTTCAGGTTCTGCGTGAACTGCGCGAGCGGCGTTTCCTTCTGCGCGTTCGCGTCTTCGCTTTCCGCGTTCGCGTCGGTCGACTTCGCGGCTTCGCCGCTGTTCGTCTTCGCGATGCCGTGCGAAATGAAGTTCACCACGTCGAGGCGCGTGACGCCCTGCTGCTGCAGGTAGTACACGGCATGCGAATCCTTCTCGCCGAAGATCGCGACCAGCACGTTCGCGCCCGTCACTTCCTTCTTGCCGTTCGACGTCGACTGGACGTGCATGATCGCGCGCTGGATCACGCGCTGGAAACCGAGCGTCGGCTGGGTATCGACATCGTCGGTGCCCGGGACGGTAGGTGTGTTGTCGTGGATGAAATTGCGCAGGTTCTGACGCAGGTCCTCGATGTTTGCCGCGCACGCGCGCAACACCTCGGCCGCCGTCGGATTATCCAGCAGGGCCAGCAGCAGATGCTCGACCGTAATGAACTCATGGCGCGCCTGGCGTGCTTCCATGAACGCCATGTGCAGGCTGACTTCCAATTCCTGGGCAATCATGCTTCCTCCATCACGCACTGCAGCGGATGCCCTGCCTGCCGCGCATGGGTAACGACTTGCTCAACCTTGGTCGACGCGATGTCCCGCGTATAGACCCCACATACCCCTCGTCCTTCGCGATGGACCTTCAGCATGATCTGCGTGGCCGTCTCGCGATCCTTCTTGAAATACTCCTGGACCACCATCACGACGAACTCCATCGGGGTGAAGTCGTCGTTCAGCAGCACCACCTTGTACATCGAAGGCGGCTTCAGCTTCTGCTGCTTGCGTTCCAGGACGGTACTGTCCTGCTTGTCCGGGATAATCGCCATACACCCATTCTAAACAACTCGGACAGGCCCGCAATCCTGCCATTACCCGACCGACCGGCCGGCGCCCTCCCCGGTATCCCGGAACACGCGATCGCCTTCGCGCCATACGAAAGCCGGCTGCGGTGCCGGCTTTCACGCGTGGCGCGGAACACGAACCGTCAGGGGGAATCGCACCGGAACGTCGTGTCCGCATCCAGTATCCCACAAGCCGGGACGACTCGAACGCGTGTCACTCGAGCCTGGTATATGAGCCGATTATGCGGCTTTTCAAGCCCTCGCGCTTGGCCGCATGCAGCCAGGCAAAGCCGGAAAAACCCTGAAAATGGGTTCTTTACAACGACCCTCTAAACGTCTAAAAATTCCACTTGACACTCCAATAAAGAGCGCCAACAATCAAGCTGGCACTTTTTTCAATTCGCCGGTTGGCGAAACGAAAGGGGCCGAGGTGAGCTTGTGAGGGGGGAACGGCTGCATTTTCCGGTCGTTTAGCTTTTCGAGCGTGCTCGTGGTAAGTAGCAGCGACTGTGTGACAGGGGAAGTAGGAAATGGCAACTGGTATCGTTAAATGGTTCAACGACGCGAAGGGCTTCGGTTTCATCACTCCCGACGAGGGCGGTGAGGATCTGTTTGCGCACTTCTCGGCTATCACCATGAATGGCTTCAAGACGCTGAAGGAAGGCCAGAAGGTGAGCTTTGACGTCGTCCAAGGGCCGAAGGGCAAGCAAGCGTCGAACATCCAGGCCGTATAAGGCATCGGATATCTGACGAAGAAACCCGGCGCATTGCGCCGGGTTTCTTTTTTTGAGGCCGGCCCGTCGATAATCGATTGGCCGGCCTTTTCGTTCAATCCCGACCGTTGAACGCATATTGTCTCGTCGCGCATGCAGATCGGATAACGAATCCGCGCGTGAAACGCATTCGCGGCTTAGTTACACGACCTTCAGCGTGCCCATCATGCCGAGATCCTCGTGTTCGAGAATATGGCAGTGAAACATGCGCTCGCCCGGCATGTCTTGCGTGACGAGAATCGACACGGTTTCGCCGCTGCGCACGTTCACCGTATCGCGCCATGCGCGGAACGGCTCGCTCGTGCGTGAACCACCCGACGCCCGCTCGATCACCTGGAACTGCGTGCCGTGCAAATGGAACGGGTGATCCATGTCCGTCGTATTGCGGATCTCCCAGCGCTCGACGTCGCCGCGGCGGCTCGTCAGCGTCGCGCGGTGCGGCGCGTAGGTGTCGCCGTTGATCGTGAAGCGCATGCCCGCCGGGCGGCCGTGGGCCGCGCCCTTCATCATCGCGTCCATGTCCATTTCCTCGCCGAACGCAACCGTCTTGTGCGCGGCCGGTTCGCCCAGCGGCCGCACCGCGCGCAGCGTGGCAGGCAGCGCGCGGGCCGCGGCGGGCGCGAACGCGACGTCGGCCAGCGCCAGCGCCGGGTCGGGCGGCAGGCTGCCGTGACCGTCGTCGTGCGACATCGCCATCTTGCGGCGGTCGTACTCGGCCGCCTGCAGCACCGCGCGCGACGCACGGTCGCCGGCGCGGACCAGCAGCTCCGCGCGCTCGCCCGGCGCAATCAGCAGCGACGTCACGCGCCGCGGCGCATCGAACAATCCGCCGTCGGTGCCCACGTGCTCGAACGCGCGGCCGTCGTCGAACGCGATGCGCAGGTAGCGTGCGCTGCACGCGTTCCAGACCCGCCAGCGTTCGTCGCCCGCGACATCGATGCGCGGCCGGCGCGCGCCATTGACCAGCACGAACTGGCCTTCACGGCCGTTCATCCAGTCCATCATGTCGTTCGGCGCAATCGTGCCGTCGCGTGCAAGCTTCAGGTCCGACACGAACAGGTGGCGCTCGGGCCAGCCGGCGAGCGGATCGTCCGCGGCGCGCACGACGAACGGGCCGGCCAGCCCGCGGAACACCTGCTCGGCGGTCATCATGTGCGGATGCGGGTGGTACCAGTAGGTGCCGGCGCTGCCCTTCGGCAGCGTGAAGCGATACACGCGCGACGCGCCGGGCGCGACGGGATCGGACGGGTTGCCGTCCTGGTCGGGCGGCACCGGCAGGCCGTGCCAGTGGATCGTCGACGGCTGCGGCAGCTTGTTGACGAACCTGATCTCGACCGTATCGCCCTCGCGCACGTCGATCAGCGGGCCGACAACGGGCCCTTGCGTGCCCACGCCGAACTGCCAGAACGCGGTCGGCCGCGCGCCGCGCAGCAGCGGTCGCGCCACCGGTTGAGCAACCAGCGTGGCCCGGAACGTGCCGGGCTCGCGGCTTTCGTTGGCGAGCGTGCGCAACGTCGCGAGCGGCGCGCCGGCCGGCAGCGCGTCGGCGGCCGCGAGCGCGCCCGGTGCGAGCTTGCCGTGCTGCGCGTGCGCCGACATCCCTGACATACCCGTCATGCCCGGCATGTCGTCCATCGAATCCATGCCGGCCATGCCCGCGTGACCGGCATGCTGCGCCCATGCGGTGCGCGCGAACAGCGATGCGGCCGCGACACCGATGGTGCGCGACAGGAAGGTTCTCCGTCTCATCAATCGATCCTCGTCGTTCATACAGCGCCGCGCGACAGCCGCGGCGGTCACGTCATCATAACCGCAGGGCCGGATCGAAAAGCGCTGCCGCCGGGCGGGCGGCGATACGCCGCAGCAAGCATCGCTACCGCGCCGGATGCGGCGCGACGATCAGCATCGCCAAACGACGCTTCGGCAGCCATCGCTGCTCATCTGCCGTCCCTTTGCGCGTTGCGCCCGCCCCCACGTCCCCCCATCCGCTGCATCGACGATCCGTCAACCCGTCAATTTTTCACGATGCGGAACAAGTCCCTGCGTTATAAAAATTCGTGGTGCAGGGCACAAATTTCCCGTTTCGCGATGCCGAAAAACGTTCCGCCATACAAAACGATGTCAATAATTATTTGTTTTTAAAAGAGAATTTTTGTTTCGAGAAGCCGTTCTACATGCACCATCCGGGCGAGTCGCGGACGTAGACTTTGTTCCATGCACTGACGCTTCGCCACGACGTTCGACACGGAACCCGGCGCAAAGCAGTCAGTCGGGCCACGGCCGGTCGATCCGGCAGGCGGCACAACAGAATCGCTTGTGATCAGAAAGGGAGAACGGAAATGAAGGGATTTCGCTTTGGTTCAGCGCTCGGGTCGTTCTACATCCTGCCGGCAAACGGCGGCTGGGAAGCGACGTTCGGCAACGCTTCGCTCGGTGCGTTCTCGTGCCCCGAAGTCGCAGCCGACCGCATCTCCCGCGGCGACTGCGCGCAGCCGTCCGAACTGGACACGGCCACGCTCGAAGTGCCGGACGAAATCGCCGAATGGGAAATCGTTCACGTCTGAATGGCACGCCTGCAACGAAAAACGCCCCGGGCGACCGGGGCGTTTTTATTGGGTGTCGGGCGGCGAACGGCTCACCGCGCCGCGTCGACACACACATCGGCTCGCGCGAGTGCGCGCCCGGGGTCAGGCGACCGCGTCGACGATGCCGTTCAGCGTCGCGCTCGGGCGCATGGCCTGGCTCGTCAGGTCGACGTTCGGACGGTAGTAGCCGCCGATCGCCTGCGGCTTGCCTTGCGCGGCCGCCAGTTCCTCCAGGATGCGCGCTTCGCTGTCGGACAGCGCCTTCGCCACGCCCTCGAACTGTGCCTTCAGCGCGGCGTCCTCGGTCTGCTCGGCCAGCGCCTGCGCCCAGTACAGGCACAGGTAGAAGTGGCTGCCGCGGTTGTCGAGGCCGCCGACCTTGCGCGCCGGCGACTTGTTCTCGTCCAGGAACTTGCCGGTCGCCTGGTCGAGCGTCTTCGCGAGCACGAGCGCCTTCGGGTTCTGGTACGCGTTGCCGAGGTGCTCGAGCGACGCGGCCAGTGCGAGGAATTCGCCGAGCGAATCCCAGCGCAGGAAGCCTTCCTCGACGAACTGCTGCACGTGCTTCGGCGCGGAGCCGCCCGCCCCCGTTTCGAACATCCCGCCGCCGGCCATCAGCGGCACGATCGACAGCATCTTCGCGCTGGTGCCGAGCTCCATGATCGGGAACAGGTCGGTCAGGTAGTCGCGCAGCACGTTGCCGGTGACCGAGATCGTGTCCTTGCCCGCGCGGATGCGCTCGAGCGAGAAGCGGGTCGCGTCTTCCGGCGTCATGATGCGGATGTCGAGGCCGTTCGTGTCGTGATCCTTCAGGTAGCGTTCGACCTTCGCGATGATCTGCGCATCGTGCGCGCGCGCCGGATCGAGCCAGAACACGGCCGGCGCGCCGGTCGCACGGGCGCGGTTGACCGCGAGCTTGACCCAGTCCTGCACCGGCGCGTCCTTCGTCTGGCACATGCGCCAGATGTCGCCCGCCTCGACCGCGTGCTCGAGCAGCACGTTGCCGGCTTCGTCGGTGACGCGCACGACGCCGTCCGCCGGGATCTGGAACGTCTTGTCGTGCGAACCGTATTCCTCGGCCGCCTGCGCCATCAGGCCGACGTTCGGCACGCTGCCCATCGTGACCGGATCGAACGCGCCGTGCTGCTTGCAGTCCTCGATCACGGCCTGGTAGACGCCCGCGTAGCAGCGGTCCGGAATCACCGCCTTCGCGTCGTACAGTTGGCCGTCCGGGCCCCACATGCCGCCCGAATCGCGGATCATCGCCGGCATCGATGCGTCGACGATCACGTCGCTCGGCACGTGCAGGTTCGTGATGCCCTTGTCCGAGTTGACCATCGCGAGGCGCGGGCGCACCGCGTACTCGGCCTTGACGTCGGCTTCGATCGCTTCGCGCGTGTCGGCCGGCAGGTCCTTCAGGCGCGCGTACAGGTCGCCGATCCCGTTGTTCGGGTTGAAGCCGACCTTCGCCAGCACGTCCGCGTGCTTCGCGAGCGCGTCGCGGTAGAACACCGACACGAAGTGACCGAACAGGATCGGGTCCGAGACCTTCATCATGGTCGCCTTCAGGTGCACCGAGAACAGCACGTCCTGCGCCTTCGCGTCGGCGATCTGCGCTTCGATGAAGCGGCGCAGCGCGTTGCGGCTCATCACCGACGCGTCGATCACTTCACCGGCCTTCACGGCCGTCTTTTCCTTCAGCACCTTCTTCGCGCCGTCGGTCGTCGTCAGTTCGATCTTCACGCTGCCGACATCGGCGATCAGCGCCGACTTCTCGCTGCCGTAGAAATCGCCTTCGGTCATGTGCGCCACGTGGGCCTTCGACGTGGCCTTCCACGCGCCCATCTTGTGCGGATGCTTGCGTGCGTAGTTCTTGACCGACAGCGGCGCGCGGCGGTCGGAGTTGCCTTCGCGCAGCACCGGGTTCACCGCGCTGCCCTTGATCTTGTCGTAGCGCGCCTTGACGGCCTTCTCTTCGTCCGTCGACGGATCTTCCGGATAGGCCGGCAGCGCGTAGCCCTGCGCCTGCAGTTCGGCGATCGCGGCCTTCAACTGCGGCACCGATGCGCTGATGTTCGGCAGCTTGATGATGTTCGCTTCCGGCTTCAGCGTGAGCTGGCCCAGTTCGGCCAGATCGTCGGAACCCTTCTGCTCCGACGGCAGGACGTCTGCGAATGCCGCGATGATGCGGCCGGCGAGCGAGATGTCGCGCGTTTCGACGGCGACGCCCGACGAACGCGTGAAGGCCTTGACGATCGGCAGCAGCGAATAGGTCGCGAGCGCCGGCGCTTCGTCGGTGAGGGTGTAGATGATCTTGGGCGAAGTGGACATGGTGGTCAAAGCATTGCTACGTGATGATGGGACTGAAGAGCGCCGGCGGTAACCGGCGGGAAGCGACCGGGTCGATCGCGAAAGGGGCGCGCCGGCTCAGCCGGGCGGTGGTGTTGCGAGGGCCGTCATGTTCTACCTTGCAGGGCTTGCGGGCCGCTTCGCGGCGCCGCGGCCCGCATGCCGGGCCACCCTGCCAACAAACCTGCCATCCACGAAACGCTCCGGCGCCGGCAGTCAGCGCCGGGGCGGCCGGCAACCTGCCGGCCCACCCCGGAAAGGGTCTTACATGTTCTCGATCAGCACTTCGCCGAAGCCGGAGCACGACACCTGCGTCGCGCCTTCCATCAGGCGCGCGAAGTCGTACGTGACGCGCTTCTGCAGGATCGACTTCTCCATCGCGGCGATGATCGTGTCGGCTGCTTCCGTCCAGCCGAGGTGGCGCAGCATCATTTCCGCCGACAGGATCTCGGAACCCGGGTTCACGTAATCCTTGCCCGCGTACTTCGGCGCCGTGCCGTGCGTCGCCTCGAACATCGCGACCGAATCCGACAGGTTCGCGCCCGGCGCGATCCCGATGCCGCCGACCTGCGCGGCCAGCGCGTCGGAGATGTAGTCGCCGTTCAGGTTCAGCGTCGCGATCACGTCGTATTCGGCCGGGCGCAGCAGGATCTGCTGCAGGAACGCGTCGGCGATCGAATCCTTGATCACGATCTCGTTGCCCGTCTTCGGGTTCTTCACGCGCATCCACGGGCCGCCGTCGATCAACTCGCCGCCGAATTCCTTCTGCGCGAGCGCGTAGCCGGCGTCACGGAACAGGCCTTCCGTGAACTTCATGATGTTGCCCTTGTGCACCAGCGTGACCGACTTGCGATCGTTGTCGATCGCATACTGGATCGCCTTGCGCACGAGACGCTCGGTGCCTTCGGTCGACACGGGCTTGACGCCGATCCCGGACGTTTCCGGGAAGCGGATCTTCTTCACGCCCATCTCGTCCTGCAGGAACTTGATCACCTTCTTCGCCTGCTCGGAGCCCGCGGCCCATTCGATGCCCGCGTAGATGTCTTCCGAATTCTCGCGGAAGATCACCATGTCGATCTTCTGCGGTTCGCGCACCGGCGACGGCACGCCCTTGAAGTACTGGACCGGGCGCAGGCACACGTACAGGTCGAGCTCCTGGCGCAGCGCGACGTTCAGCGAACGGATGCCGCCGCCGACCGGGGTCGTGAGCGGCCCCTTGATCGACACCACGTATTCCTTCAGCACCTGCAGCGTTTCGTCCGGCAGCCACACGTCCGGACCGTACACCTTGGTCGCCTTCTCGCCCGCGAAGATCTCCATCCAGTGGATCTTGCGCTGGCCCTTGTACGCATGCGCGACCGCCGCGTCGACGACCTTGATCATGACCGGCGTGATATCGAAGCCCGTACCGTCGCCTTCGATATAGGGAATGATCGGCTGATCGGAAACGTTGAGCGAGAAGTCCTTGTTGACGGTGATCTTGTCACCGCCCTCCGGAACCTTGATGTGCTGATACGGCATGATCGACTCCAGTGACGTGGCTGAGCAGGTGATGCTGGTCGAAGCTGCGCGCGCGGCGGGGCGAGGCATGGCCACCCCGTGACGACAACAGCGAGCCGCTATTCTAGCGCCCCAACCGGGCACTTCGGCGCGAACCGCGGCACTGCGTATCAAGACCTCACTTATGTCTTATATAAGACAGAGGACTTGCCGTTCCGTATTATGCATTAAGATTCCGCCATTTGCCATAGACCGCCCGCCCCCGCTTCCCGCGGGGCGCCGGGCGGGCGCCCCGCCATGAACCTGATCGCCCTCAACAAGCCGTTCGGCACGATTTGCCAGTTTTCCGCGCACGAGACGCGACCGTCGCTCGGCGACTGGGTAAAAACGCCCGGCGTGTATGCGGCCGGCCGGCTCGACGCGGACAGCGAGGGGCTGCTGCTGCTCACCGACGACGGCGCGCTGCAGGCCCGCATCGCGGAGCCGCGCCACAAGCTGGTGAAGCGCTACTGGGCGCAGGTCGACGGCGCGCCGGGGCCGGCCGACCTGAAGGCGCTCGCACGCGGCGTCGACCTCGGCGACTACGTGACGCGCCCGTGCCGCGCCGAATTCATCGAGCCGCCCGACACGCTGTGGCCGCGCAATCCGCCGATCCGCTACCGCGCCGCGATCCCGACCACGTGGATCGAGCTGGCGATCACCGAGGGCAAGAACCGGCAGGTACGCCGGATGACGGCGGCCGTCGGCTTCCCGACGTTGCGTCTGGTGCGCGTCGGCATCGGCGCGCTCGATATATTCGCGCTCGGCATTGCGCCGGGCGAAACAATCGCGCTGCCGCCGCGCGCGCCGTGGGACGGTTTCGCGCTGGCCGGATGACGAATCCGGGACGCGCGAATTTTTCGTCATCTTTTTCGTCAACCACCCGCGCAGATCGCGCGTTAAATCACGCAGATGCCAACCTTAGCTATCCGGCATTGGCAGCCGAACCCGTGTTTGCGTCACGAAAGCGACGTTTTATTCGAATACGATTCGGCGCCCGCAGCGCAAAGAGAAATTTCTCGAAGCGTCTGTCAACCGAAAGGTGGATGGCACCGTTAGACGACATGACTCCTATTGCCGGGTCATTTGGTTAATTAACTAAAGCTGAGGAACACAACATGAACAAACTGATCGCCGCTCTGGTCGCTGGCCTCTTCGCAACGGCTGCTTTCGCACAAGCTTCGGCTCCGGAAGCTGCTCCGGCAGCAGCAGAAGCTGCTTCGGCACCGGCTAAGCACGCTGCCAAGAAGCACCACGCTGCCAAGAAGCACCACAAGGCATCGAAGAAGGCTGCAGCAAGCGACGCAGCAGCACCGGCAGCTGCTTCGAACTAAGTAAGCAAGCTGTAATAACGCAGTCAAGAACACGCAGTCCTGCCGTTCTTACGGCGTTGAAAGGCAGATCACCGCAAGGCGATCTGCCTTTTTCTTTTTTGTGCCCGCCGGCACGCATCGCGTACCATGCGGGTCTCGTTTTCCAGACAGGAGCCATGCTGTGCACTTCTCCCTGCGCCCGTCGCTCGGCCGCCTTGCGCGTGCCGCCGTGTTTCCCGCCGCGCTCGCCGTCCTCGCGCTCGGCATGCAGGCCGCCGGCGCGCAAGTGCCGCCCGGCGCCAAGCAGCCGAGCGAGTTCCCGCGCGTGAAGCTGCGCGCCGGCATGTACGTGATCGACGCGGCCGTCGCCGCGAACGACGCCGACCGCGAACAGGGGCTGATGTACCGTTCGCAGCTCGCGCCGAACGAAGGCATGCTGTTCGTCTTCAACGAGAACGCCGTGCACTGCTTCTGGATGAAGAACACACTGATTCCGCTGTCGATCGCGTTCATCCGCGCCGACGGCACGATCACCGACATCGACGAAATGCGCGCGGAAACCACCGACAACCACTGCCCGCGCAACAACGGCGTCTATGCGCTGGAAATGAGCAAGGGCTGGTTCGCCGCGAAAGGCATCAAGCCCGGCATGAAGCTCGACGGCCTGCCGAGGGCCCAGTAACCGCCACGGCCCGCGCGGCGGCATCGCGTCGCGCACCGACCGACAGCCGGCCACCCGTCATTTCTTGTCGGACGCCGGCTTTTTTTTCGCCCGCCGGCGGCGCCCGCCTTGATTCGGCACCCGCTGCCCGCATCTGCAAAAGCCACGGACAAGCGCTATCCTTTAAATCTCGCTAGTTCCAGCCCGGGCCGGCACCCAATCAGCCGGCCCGCTTACGATCCGAACCACCAGGAGGTTCACGTGCCCCGCAAAACCCCCATCGAGCGCTATAGAAATATCGGGATCAGCGCTCACATCGATGCCGGCAAGACCACGACGACCGAGCGCATCCTGTTTTACACCGGCGTGAGCCACAAGATCGGTGAAGTGCACGACGGCGCGGCCACGATGGACTGGATGGAGCAGGAGCAGGAACGCGGCATCACGATCACGTCGGCCGCGACCACGGCCTTCTGGAAGGGCATGGCCGGCAACTATCCGGAACACCGGATCAACATCATCGATACGCCCGGGCACGTCGACTTCACGATCGAAGTCGAGCGCTCGATGCGCGTGCTCGACGGCGCGTGCATGGTCTACGACTCGGTCGGCGGCGTGCAGCCGCAATCCGAGACCGTGTGGCGCCAGGCGAACAAGTACAAGGTGCCGCGCATCGCGTTCGTCAACAAGATGGACCGGATCGGCGCCGACTTCTTCCGCGTGCAGAAGCAGATCGGCGAGCGCCTGAAAGGCGTCGCCGTGCCGATCCAGATTCCGATCGGCGCGGAAGACCATTTCCAGGGCGTCGTCGATCTCGTGAAGATGAAGGCGATCGTGTGGGACGACGAAAGCCAGGGCGTGAAGTTCACGTACGAGGACATCCCCGCGAACCTCGTCGAGCTCGCGCACGAATGGCGCGAGAAGATGGTCGAGGCCGCGGCCGAAGCGAGCGAGGAACTGCTCGAGAAGTATCTGCACGACCATGAATCGCTGACCGAGGACGAGATCAAGGCCGCGCTGCGCCAGCGCACGATCGCGAACGAGATCGTGCCGATGCTGTGCGGCAGCGCGTTCAAGAACAAGGGCGTGCAGGCGATGCTCGACGCGGTGATCGACTACCTGCCGTCGCCGGTCGACGTGCCCGCGATCCTCGGTCACGATTTCGCCGATCCGGAAAAGCCGGCGGAACGTCATCCGAGCGATGACGAGCCGTTCTCGTCGCTCGCGTTCAAGATCATGACCGACCCGTTCGTCGGCCAGCTGATCTTCTTCCGCGTGTATTCGGGCGTCGTCGAGTCTGGCGACACGGTGCTCAACGCGACGAAGGACAAGAAGGAACGGCTCGGCCGGATCCTGCAGATGCACGCGAACGAGCGCAAGGAAATCAAGGAAGTGCGCGCGGGCGACATCGCGGCGGCCGTCGGCCTGAAGGAAGCGACCACCGGCGACACGCTGTGCGATCCGGCCAAGCCGATCATCCTGGAAAAGATGGAATTCCCGGAGCCGGTGATCTCGCAGGCCGTCGAGCCGAAAACGAAGGCCGACCAGGAAAAGATGGGCCTCGCGCTGAACCGTCTCGCGCAGGAGGATCCGTCGTTCCGCGTGCAGACCGACGAAGAGTCCGGCCAGACCATCATTTCGGGGATGGGCGAGCTCCACCTCGAAATCCTGGTCGACCGGATGAAGCGCGAGTTCGGCGTCGAGGCGACGGTCGGCAAGCCGCAGGTCGCGTATCGCGAAACGGTGCGCACGACGGCGGCCGATGTCGAAGGCAAGTTCGTCAAGCAGTCGGGCGGGCGCGGCCAGTACGGCCATGCGGTGATCACGCTGGAGCCGAACCCCGGCAAGGGCTATGAGTTCCTCGACGAGATCAAGGGCGGCGTGATTCCGCGCGAGTTCATCCCGGCCGTCGACAAGGGCATCACCGAGACGCTGAAGAGCGGCGTGCTCGCGGGCTACCCGGTCGTCGACGTGAAGGTGCATCTGACGTTCGGTTCGTACCACGACGTCGACTCGAACGAAAACGCGTTCCGGATGGCCGGCTCGATGGCGTTCAAGGAAGCGATGCGCAAGGCGAAGCCGGTGCTGCTCGAGCCGATGATGGCCGTCGAGGTCGAGACGCCCGAGGACTTCATGGGCAACGTGATGGGCGACCTGTCGAGCCGGCGCGGCATCGTGCAGGGGATGGAGGACATCGCGGGCGGCGGCGGCAAGCTGGTGCGCGCCGAGGTGCCGCTCGCGGAAATGTTCGGCTATTCGACGTCGCTGCGTTCGGCCACGCAGGGCCGCGCGACATACACGATGGAGTTCAAGCATTACGCGGAAACGCCGGCGAACGTGTCGGAAGCCGTGATCAACGCGAAAGTGAAGTAAGCGCCGCTCGCTCGCGCTTCGGCGCATGCGCACAAGGCCCGTCCGGTTCATTCCGGACGGGCTTTTTTTCGTCCGGCGCGCATCGCGTTCGCGGCTTGTCGATCGGCGTGCCGCGCTTTTTTTCGCGTGCCACAATGGATGGCGTTTCGTCAGATGGAACCCGCCCGATGCCGCCCACCCCTGCCCTGCGCCGCCTGCTGACCCTCTATGCCGGCCTGATCGCCGCGAACGTCGCCGTCTGGCTGTGGGCGCTCGCGGTGCTGCACGACCATCCGCTGCTGCTCGGCACCGCGGCGATCGCATACGGGCTCGGGCTGCGTCATGCGGTCGACGCGGATCACATCGCCGCGATCGACGTCGCGACGCGCAAGCTGATGCAGGACGGCCAGCGTCCGGTGAGCGTCGGCCTGTTCTTTTCGCTCGGTCATTCGACGATCGTGATCGCGGCGACGCTCGGTATCGCGCTGACAGCGTTCGCGCTGCGCGACCGGTTCGATGCATTCCGCGAGATCGGCGGCACGATCGGCACGGCGGTATCGGCTACCTTCCTGCTGGTGCTCGCGTGCGTGAACCTGATGATCCTGCGCGACGTGTGGCGACGCTATCGCGGCGCGTCCGGGCACACGCACGACGGCGCGCACGAGCATCGTCCCGCCGGACTCGTATCGCGGTTGCTGCGCCCGCTGTTCCGGTTCGTGTCGAAGAGCTGGCACATGTATCCGGTCGGCGTGCTGTTCGGGCTCGGTTTCGATACTGCAACCGAAATCGGCCTGCTCGCGATCGCCGCCGCGCAGGCGAGCCAGGGGCTGCCGGTCTATACGGTCATGCTGTTTCCCGCGCTTTTCACCGCCGGCATGACGCTGATCGACTCGACCGACAACGTGCTGATGATTCAGGCATACGGCTGGGCAATGGACGATCCGCAGCGCAAGCTGCTCTACAACGCGAGCATCACGTTCGTCTCGGCGGCCGTCGCGCTGGCGATCGGCGGGATCGAGGCAGCCGGCCTGCTGGCCGACAAGCTGTCGCTGACGGGCCCCGTGCGCGACACGCTCGACGCGCTCGGCGAACGCTTCGGCTCGATCGGCTACGGCATCGTCGCGCTGTTCCTCGTCTGCTGGATCGCGTCGATCCTGTTCCACCGCTGGCAACGCGCGGCCGACGCGCCGGCGCGCTGAACGACTCCTCCGACGTTTCATTCCGGAAACAAAACGCTCCCCTACGACGTTGCATGCGCGGTCACGCGACTGCGCCCGCCTTTACCGACGGGCCCGAGCGGCCGATGGCACGAATCTCGCAGAGTGAGATTCGCACGGCGGGCCCGCGTGCCGATCCGCGTTCGCGGCTGACGTCCAGCGTCGGCCCGAAGGCGATCGGCCGACGATAGGACTACGAATCTTTTACGCCCCCCTGCACCACACGTAAATCGTCGCGCGGCTACGAGGCATCGCGCGCATGGGGAGGCCATGATGCATAAAACGAAACAACCGTTCCGCGCGGCGGGACGGCGCCCTCGTGCAACCTTGCTGGCCGTGGCCGCGTTCGCGTGCTGCTGCTCGTATGCGGTCGCACAGAACACGACGCCTGACGCCGCGCCCGACGCGAACGCCAGCGCGGACACCATCATGACGCTCGTCGAGAACGCATCGCCGTGCGCCGCCAATCCGGCTGCGTGCGCGGTACACGTGTATGCCGGCCGGGGCGTCGGTAATGGCGGCGCCGGTGCGGGCGGCAGCGGAAACGGAAACGGCGGCGCCGGTGCGGGCGGCAGCGGAAACGGCGGCGGCACCGGGAATGGGAACGGTAGCGGCGGCAACAACGGGAACGGCGCCGTCGGACCTGCGGGTGTCGGCGGAACGACAGGCGGAACCTCCGGCAGTACGAACGGCACGGGCCGCGGAGGCAATGCGTCCGGGAACGGTGGTTCAGGTGGTGGGACTTCGGGCGGCGGCACTTCCGGTGGAGGCACCTCGGGTGGCGGCACTTCCGGTGGCGGCACTTCGGGTGGCGGCACTTCGGGTGGCGGCACCTCGGGTGGCGGCACTTCGGGTGGCGGCACTTCGGGTGGCGGTACCTCGGGTGGCGGTACCTCGGGTGGCGGCACTTCGGGTGGCGGTACCTCGGGTGGCGGCACTTCGGGTGGCGGCACCTCGGGTGGCGGCACTTCCGGTGGTGGCACTTCCGGCGGCGGCACTTCGGGTGGCGGCACTTCCGGTGGCGGCACTTCCGGTGGCGGTGGCCACGGTGGTGGTGGCGATGGTGACGGCGGCGGTCACGGCAACGGCGGCGGTCACGGCAACGGCGGCGGTCATGGCGACGGTGGCGGTCACGGCGACGGTGGCGGCCATGGTGACGGCGGTGGTCACGGCGACGGCGGCGGCCATGGTGACGGCGGTGGTCACGGCGACGGCGGCGGCCATGGTGACGGCGGTGGTCACGGCAACGGCGGCGGCCATGGTGACGGTGGCGGTCACGGCAACGGCGGCGGCCATGGCGATGGTGGCGGTCACGGCAACGGCGGTGGTCATGGTGGCGGCGGCGGCGGTCACGGCAACGGCGGTGGTCATGGTGGCGGCGGCGGTCACGGCAACGGCGGTGGCGGCGGTGGCGGTGGCGGTGGCGGTGGCGGTGGCAGCGGTGGCAGCGGCGGCAGCGGCGGCAGCGGCGGCAGCAGCGGTGGCACCGGCGGCAGCGGCGGCAGCGGCGGCAGCGGTGGCGGCAGCGGTGGCGGCAGCGGTGGCGGCAGCGGTGGCGGCAGCGGTGGCGGCAGCGGTGGCGGCAGCGGTGGCAGCGGTGGCAGCGGTGGCAGCGGCGGCAGCGGCGGCGGCGGCGGCGGCGGCGGCCATGGTAACGGCGGAGGTGGCCACGGAAACGGCGGTGGTGGCGCGGGCAACGGCGGCGGTAACGGCAATGGCGCCGGTGGCAATGGCGGTGGAAACGGTAACGGCGGGAGCGGCGGAAGCGGCGGCGCCAACGGCACCGGCGGCCACGGCAATGGCGGCGGCAACGGTAACGGCAATGGCAGTGGCGGCGCCGGCAACGGCGGGGCCAACGGCGTCGGCAACGGCCGTGGCGCCGGCAACGGCAACGGCGGCGGTCCCGGCAACGGCGGATCGTCGGGCGGCCGCCACTGACCCGAAGCGTTGCCCGGCTGAAGTCGGTCAGAGCATCTCGAGCGCGCGCTTGCTGCGCGGCGGACGGAAATACGCGTCAAGCTGCGCGCGCTCGTCATCGCTGAACACGACATCGAGCGCGGCGCGGTTGTCGCGCACGTGCTCGATCCGCGACGCCTTCGGAATCGCGAATACACCCGGCTGCGCGAGCACCCATGCCAGTGCGACGCGCGTCACCGACACGCCGCGCAGCCGCGCGATGTCGTCGAGCGGCGAGCGTTTCGGCAGCCGCCCGTGATCGACCGGGCTGTACGCCATCGCCGGGATCCGACGATCGGCCAGCCACGGCAGCAGGTCGAACTCCGGGCCGCGTCGCGCGATGTTGTAGAGAATCTGGTTGGTGGCGCACGCCCCGCCGCCCGCGTCGTCGACGAGTTCGGCCATGTCGGCCGTATCGAAGTTGCTCACGCCCCAGTGCCGGATCTTGCCCGCACGCTGCAACGCGTTGAAACCCTCGACCGTTTCCGCGAGCGGCACCGAACCGCGCCAGTGCAGCAGGTACAGGTCGAGGCGATCGGTACGCAGGCGCTTGAGGCTCGCGTCGCACGCGGCGACAACGCCGCGCCGGCTCGCATGGTGCGGATAGACCTTGCTGACGAGGAACACGTCGTCGCGCAGGCCCGCAAGCGCGTCACCGACCAGTTCCTCGGTCGCGCCGTCGCCGTACATCTCCGCGGTATCGACCAACGTCATTCCGAGCTCGACGCCCTCGCGCAGCGCGGCGATCTCGTCCGCGCGCCGCGCCGGCCGCTCCCCCATTTCCCAGGTGCCCAGGCCCAGCTTCGGAATCGTCTCGCCGTTCGGCAAAACGACCGTGGCGATCGTGTCTGTCATGCGTTTCCTCGTGGCGGATTCGTGGCCGCACACCGCGGCCGAAGCATCGGATACGACGCATCAGTGTAGTCAATCGGTGCGCCCCCGGCCTATTACGCGGCAAAAACCGGCTATAACGGCGCGGCATGATGACTTAGAATGGCCGCAACCTGATCGATACCCATTGTATGAAGGCACCCACGGACGACCGCTGGCAGGACCTGCGCCCCGACCCCGACAACGATACGCCGCTCTACCTGCAGCTCGCCCGCAAGCTCGGCGATGCGATCCACGACAACCGCTGGACGGCCGGCGAGGCGCTGCCGTCCGAGCGCGTGTTGTCCGAAGCGCTCGGCGTGTCGCGCATCACCGCGCGCAAGGCGATCGCGCTGCTCGTCGAGCAAGGCCTGATCCGTCGCACGCAGGGCGCCGGCAACTTCATCCAGCCGCGCTACGAGGATCCGCTGTCGCGGCTGTCGAGCTTCAGCGAAATGCTCGAGCGCCGCGGCTTCAAGCCGAGCTCGCAGTGGCTAGCGCGCGAAATTCAGCCCGCGAACCGCGACGAAGTGATCCAGCTCGGGCTGTCGCCGGCCGCATCGGTAACACGCCTGAAACGTTTGCGTCTCGCCGACGGCATCGTGATGGCCGTCGAGAATTCGACGTTCCCCGCGACGCTGATTCCCGATCCGCAGGCGATCGTCGGCTCGCTGTACAGCTATCTCGAAGCGCGCGGCACGCCGATCGTGCGCGCGCTGCAGCATTTCCGCGCGGTCAACGCGACCAACGAGATCGCCGAGCAGATGGGCATCGCCCCGCACGACGCGCTGCTGCTGATCACGCGGATCGGCTATACGTCCGACCAGCGCGCGATCGAACTGACCGATACCTACTGCCGCAACGACTACTACGATTTCGTCGTCGAACTGCGCAAGTAACGCGACGCGCGTCGCCGGCGCTCACAGCCAGCGCGCGTCGTCGGTGCCGAGCGGCACGGGCGGCCGCGCGAACGACGGCGGCGTCGCCGACAGTCGCTCGGCCGGCCGCACGGTGTCGAGCACGCCGAACGGCGACGCGATGCGGTCGATCCGGTCGCGCACGTCGGCCAACGCGAGATCGGGCGCGTGCAACCCGTCCGGCACCGCGCCGAACGACTGCAGCCAGCGCCCCGTCTGCGCGAGCGACATCCGCACGTGCCAGCTTCCCCCTTCGCGCGCCCGCCGCGCGAGCGCGATCATCGCGCCGAACGCCGCGAGATACCCCGTTGCATGATCGAGCGCCTGGCACGGCAGATGGCGCGGCCCGCGCGCCTGCACGGCCTGCTGCTCCTGCCATGCGATTCCGCTCGCCGACTGCACGAGGCTGTCGAACCCGCGCCGCTTCGCCCATGGCCCTGCATGCCCGTACGCCGACACCGACACGTAGACGATGCCGGGCCGCCGTTCGGCCAATGCCTGCGGCGCGAAACCGCGCGCCGCGAGCGCGCCGGGCCGGTACGACTGCAGAAACACGTCCGCCTCGCGCGCGAGCGCGCGCAGCGTATCGACGCCTGCCGCGTCGCGCAGATCGATCCGCGTCGAGCGCTTGCCACGCCCGTTGTCGATCACGAGCGGCGCGATGTTCGGCAGGTGCGGACCGTTGACGAGCAGCGTCTGCGCGCCGTGGGACGCCAGCGTGCGGCCCGCGACCGGCCCCGCGATGATGCGCGTGAGATCGAGCACGCGCACACCGGCCAGCGGCTGGCCGGCTTCGCCGCGGCCGATCGGCTCGGCCGGTGCGTCGCCGATCCGCTCGATCTCGAACAGCGGCAGCGACGCGATCGCGTGCGCCTGCTCGTGCGCCGCCCATTCATCAGGGGTTCTGATCAATGCCGCGCACAGGCCGGCGTCGGCCAGCGCGGTATCGAGCGCCGCGCCGTCCCACGTACGGATCGCGGCGGCGACGTCGGCGGGCTGCGGGCCGCAGCCGAGCACGTCGAGAATGCCGTGCAAATGATGCGGGAAATTCGCGTGCAGCTGAATCCATCGTCCGTCACCCGTCTCGAAGAAGCCGGTCACCGGATGGCGCAGCTCCGGCGGCGGCCCGTCGTCCACGCGCAGGTAGCGTTCGCTGCGGAACGCCACGAGCGCGTCGCGCACCGATACGTCGACCGATTGCGCCACGCCCGTTCGCAGCCGATGGCATTCGGCTGCCGCGAGCCCGGCCGCGGCGATCGTCGCGGCAGCGAGCGTGCCGACATGAAACGTCGACGGCAGCGTCGGGTCCTGCCCCGTCACGGTCGTGCGGGCCAGCGCGTCGCGCTCGCCACGTGCGAGTTGCCAAAGATGCGCCAATGCGGATTCGGGTGTCATGGCGGAGGAGACGCCGTTGAGGAGACGGAATCGAGTCTAGAATTCGCGACAGGCGCGATCAATCTTGATTGCGCGAATCAATACATAACGAATAGTCGTAACGGGCCCGCGCTTCATGCGCGGCGACAGGAGCCACCGGCATGACATCCGTCAGTGCGCAGGAAGCCGCGGGCATGCTCGGCGTCAGCGTGAGCACGCTCTACGCGTACGTGAGCCGCGGCCTGCTACGCTCGCTGCCCGACGGCGCGACGAAGCGCCGCCGCTACGACGCCAACGAGGTGCGCCTGCTCGCGCGCCGCCGCGCCGACGCGAAACGCGCGGGCGGTGTCGCCGAACGTTCGCTCGACTGGGGTGTGCCCGTCCTGGAATCGCGGATCACGCAGATCGCCGACGGCCGCCTGCGCTACCGCGGCGTCGATGCACTCGCGCTGGCCGACGCGGCGACGCTCGAAGAAACGGCCGCGCGGCTGTGGGACTGTCCGCCCGCGCGGCTGGCCGCCGCGTCGCTCGCTTCCGGCGGTTTCGATGCGGCGCAGTGGGACGACTGGGCGCGTCGCTGGGCGCATCTCGCACCGCTCGAACGCACGCTGGTGCTGCTGCCGGCCGCGGCCGCATCGCTGCCGCGCCTGTGGGCGCAAGGGCGCGATGCGCAGCTCGATGCCGCGGCGCTGCTGCTGCGCGTCGCGACGGCTGCGCTCGCCGGCATCGCGCCGGGCGACGCGCCCGTGCACCGCCAGCTCGCGGCCGCGTGGCGCGTGCGGCGGCGCAACGAAGCCGACCTGCTGCGGCGTGCGCTCGTGTTGTGCGCCGATCACGAACTGAATCCGTCGACCTTCGCGGTGCGCTGCATCGCATCGACCGGCACCCATCTGTTCGGTGCGATCTCGGGCGGGCTCGCGGCGCTGTCGGGGCCGCGTCACGGCGGCGAGACGTTCCGCGCCGGCACGCTGCTCGACGAAGCGGCCCGCGCCGCCGATCTCGATCGCTACCTCGCGCTGCGGCTGGCGCACGACGAACGCGCGGACGGCGGGCGCACGGCCCTGTCCGGCTTCGCGCACCCGCTGTACCCCGACGGCGACCCGCGCGCACGGGCGCTGCTCGATGCGCTGCATGCGACGGCGCCCGACCGGCCGGCGCTGCGCGCGGCGCGCGCGCTCGCCGCATGCGTCGAAGCAGCGACGGGCCTGCGGCCGACGATCGATTTCGCGCTCGCGGTGCTGGAGCGCACGCTCGCGCTGCCCGACGGCGCGGCGTTCACGCTGTTCGCGGCCGGCCGCACGGCCGGCTGGATCGCGCACGCGCTCGAACAGTACGCGGACGGAAAGCTGATCCGGCCGCGCGCACGCTACGTCGGCAGCGACGCGGCCGGGTGACGCCGGCCGTCGCGCCATGCGGCGAACGGGCGCCACCACGCGGGCGCGGTGCGCACGGCCGGCACCGCCAATGGCCCGAACGCGAACGTCGCGCCGCGCGGCCCGGCGCTGACCCACGCGCGCGTGCCGGGCAGCAACGTCAACGATTCGCCCGCGCCCAGCCAGTGATCGTCTGGCCGGCCCTCGACGGTCACCCACACGTCGCCTTCGGCCACTTCGAGCAGCGTACGATCGACGATCCGCCACCGTCCGGCCGGCTCGTCGCCGTCCATTACGTAAAGTCGCAGTTCGCGCATCGCAGCCTCCTGGTCGCACCGGTTCGATGACACCAGTATTTCGGAGAGCGGCCGCCCCCGGACAGATACGGCCGCGAACAGTTCCGGCTGAACTGTACTGGCCGCCCGACGGGGACAGGCAGCCGGCCGCCGCGCCGGCCCGGTCCGGCCGGAACCGCACGACATACCGCGCAGAATCTGCAAGGCGCGGCGGCTTTCCCTACAATGTCGGCTGTCCCGCGCCACCGCCCCCCGCCGTCATGTTCCAAAGCCCGCCCGCCGCCGCTCCCGGCGAAAAGAACCTCACCGTGATGCTCTGGCTCGTTGCGACGGGCTTCTTCATGCAGACGCTCGACGCGACGATCGTCAACACGGCGCTGCCGTCGATGGCCGCGAGCCTCGGCGAATCGCCGCTGCGGATGCAATCGGTCGTGATCGCGTACTCGCTGACGATGGCGGTGATGATCCCCGTGTCGGGGTGGCTCGCCGATACGTTCGGCACGCGGCGCGTGTTCTTCAGCGCGATCCTGGTGTTCTCGCTCGGCTCGCTGCTGTGCGCGAACGCGCATACGCTGACGCAGCTCGTCGCGTTCCGCGTCGTGCAGGGCGTCGGCGGCGCGATGCTGCTGCCGGTCGGGCGGCTCGCGGTGCTGCGCACGTTCCCGGCCGAGCGCTACCTGCCCGCGCTGTCGTTCGTCGCGATTCCGGGCCTGATCGGCCCGTTGATCGGGCCGACGCTCGGCGGCTGGCTCGTGAAGATCGCGTCGTGGCACTGGATCTTCCTGATCAACGTGCCGGTCGGCGTCGCGGGCTGCATCGCGACCTTCTATTCGATGCCCGATTCGCGCAACCCGGCCGCCGGCCGCTTCGACCTGAAGGGCTATCTGCTGCTGACGATCGGGATGGTCGCGATCTCGCTGTCGCTCGACGGGCTAGCCGATCTCGGCATGCAGCACGCGGCCGTACTGGTGCTGCTGATCCTGAGCCTCGCGTGCTTCGTCGCGTACGGGCTGTACGCGGTGCGCGCGCCGCAGCCGATCTTCTCGCTCGAGCTGTTCAAGATCCACACGTTCAGCGTCGGGCTGCTCGGCAACCTGTTCGCGCGGATCGGCAGCGGCGCGATGCCGTACCTGATCCCGCTGCTGCTGCAGGTGAGCCTCGGCTACTCGGCGTTCGAGGCCGGGCTGATGATGCTGCCGGTCGCGGCAGCCGGCATGTTCTCGAAGCGGATCATCACGCGGCTGATCACGCAGCACGGCTATCGCAAGGTGCTGCTCGCGAACACGATCATGGTCGGCGTGATGATGGCGAGCTTCGCGCTGATGCGCGACACGGTGCCGGTGTGGGTGAAGGTCGTGCATCTCGCGCTGTTCGGCGGCTTCAACTCGATGCAGTTCACCGCGATGAATACGCTGACGCTGAAGGATCTCGGCACCGGCGGCGCGAGCAGCGGCAACAGCCTGTTCTCGCTCGTGCAGATGCTGTCGATGAGCCTCGGCGTCACGGTCGCCGGCGCGCTGCTCGCGACGTTCACCGGCATGCTGCGCACCGTGACGCCGAGCAACACGCTGCCGGCGTTCCATGCGACGTTCATCTGCGTCGGGATCATCACGGCCGCGTCCGCGTGGATCTTCGCGCAGCTCGCGCCCGAGATCCGCAGCACCGCGCGCAAGACCGACCCGTCCGAGCGCGCGTGACCGGCGGCGCGCGCCGAATCGGGCCCGCGCGCACCATCGCGGTGCAACGCGGCCCGGCACGCGTGCGCGTATCGACCGCGACCGGCGGCCGCACGTGGCGCCCTGCCGTGCATGCTTCTTGCTCGCCTATTCTGTAGGTAAACTGGCAGTCTTCCTTCGGCCGACATCATGAGCATGATCGAAATCGATCCCCCCGGCTTTCAGCCGCCCCGCCCGGTCGCCGGCGACGACGGGAACCGGCGCACCGTGCTGTACGGCGGCTACACCGTGTTCAGCGTGTTCCAGCCCGTTTTCTCGGTGTCGCACCGGCGCGCGATCGGCTATCACGCGTCGCTGCGCGCGCACGACGAGGAAAGCCGCCAGGTCGCGTCGCACGAGGTATTCACGCAGGCGGCGCGGCGCGGCGACCTGCTCGAGCTCGGCCGGCTCGCCGAATCGTTGCATCTCGGTAACTTCCACGCGTTCGACAGCCACGACGAATGGCTCTTCCTGAGCCTGCATCCGGCCGCGCTGATGGACACCGTCTACGGCGACGCGCTGCTCGCGAACCTGAAGGCGCTCGGGCTGCCGCCGCACCGCGTGGTGCTCGAGGTGCCCGAGCAGGCCGGCGGCGAGACGCCGCGCTATGCGGCGATCATCGACGGGCTGCGCAAGGCCGGCTTCCTGATCGCGCTCGTCGGGTTCGGCGCGAAGCACTCGAACGTCGATCGCGTGTGGCATCTGCATCCCGACATCGTCACGCTCGACCGCGGCATCCTCGCGCAGGCGAGCGAGCACTCGCATCTCGAACGCGTGCTGCCGGGGCTCGTGTCGCTGCTGCACGAATCCGGCCAGCTCGTGCTGATGGGCGGCCTCTCGACCGAACGCGACGCGCTGATCGCGCTCGAATGCGACGTCGATTTCGTGCAGGGCCAGTACTTCGCGGGGCCGAGCGTCGATCCCGTGCAGCCGCAGGCCGCCGCGGGCTGCATGGATACGCTGTCGGCCGCGCTGCGGCTGCGCGTCGCGCAGCGCGAGCGCACGCAGTCGGAACGGCTCGCGCCGTACGTCGCCGCACTCGAGGAAGCGAGCCGCCGGCTCGGCGCGGGCGAATCGCTCACCGATGCGGCCACCGCCGTGCTCGGGCTGCCCGAGACCGCGCGCTGCTTCCTGCTCGACGCGTCGGGCCGCCAGATCGGCGACAACGTGCTCGCGCGCGGCAGCGTGTCGCAACGCGCGAAGCGCTTCCGGCCGCTGCTGCATTCCGAAGGCGCGAGCTGGGAACGCCGCCCGTATTTCATCGACGCGATGCGCGCGCCGGGCCGCGTGCACCTGACGCCGCCCTACCTGTCGATCAACGAGGCGCACCTGTGCGTGACCGCGTCGATCGCCGCGCCGGCCGCGACCGGCATGCAGGTGCTCTGCGTCGACATCAACTGGGAAGCGGCGCTCAGCCGCGAGTAAGCGCGCCGGCGCGCCGCGTTCACGCGTCGCCGGCCGCCTTGCGCACGATCAGCCGGTGCACGCGCTTGCCGGACGACGCGCTGACGACTTCGTGTTCGTCGATCACCTGCACGCCGGCGCCCAGCGCCGCATGCATCCGCGCCGAGTCGAGCGGCGTATAGAGGCGGCCGCGCTCGTCGCGCAACACGCCGTGTCCGGCCACCCGCCAGCTCAGGTACAACGTGCCGCCCGGCATCAGCAGATCGGCCAGCCGCGCGGCAGCCGCCGCTGCGTCCGCCTGTTCGAGATGCATGACGACCGTTTCGCACAGCACGTTGCGAAACGCGCCGGACGGTACGCCGGCCAGCGCCGGCAGCGCGGTCAGCTCGAAAGTCAGCCCGCGATGGCGACGCCGCGCCTCGTCGAGCAGCGCGGCGCTCGCGTCGTAGCCGCGCACGTCGAAGCCGCGCGACGCGAGCCAGGCCGTGTCGCGCCCCGCCCCACAGCCGACGTCGGCGGTCGGTCCCGGCGTGAAATGCTGTTCGAGCAGCGCGTACATGTCGTCGGGCGCGGCCTGGTCGAGCCAGTCCTGCGCGTATTGCGCGGCATGGGTGTCGTAGGCATCGAGAGTCGGGCGATCCGCCATGGCGAGTGCTCCGCAAGGGCGTCGGATGACGCACTCCGCATCTTAGTCGCTGCGCGCGGCCCGCGCCGACCGGGTTCGCGCGACGCCGGTCTACGGGGCCGGCACGTGGCCCGCACGCGGCGCCTGCGCGGTCAGATCGGCCCACCGCGCATCGCCGCGCCAAGCCCGACGCGCCGTCGCGCGTTCGGCGTCGTGGACGCGCCCGCGCCGAACACGCAGACCGGCCCGGCCGGCCCGTCAGACATGCGAATGCGCACCGCCATGCACGGGACCGGCGCGCCGCTCGACTTCGCGGCGCACGTCGCCGCGCAGTCCCGCGAAGAACGCGACCTCGGCGACGACGAACAACGGCCCGACGATCAGGCCGACCAGATCGTCGACGAATGCCGGCTTGCGGCCTTCGAACCAGTGCCCGACGAACTGCACGATCCAGCCGACGACGAACGCGCCGACGCCGATCGCGAGCCATTGCGCGGTCGGCAGCGGCGCCAGCGACTGCGCGGCCCACAGGCCGAGCGCGAGCAGCACGGTCATCACGATCCCGAACCGCAGGTCGAGACGCAGGTAGAACAGCGCGGACACGACGGCGAGCAGCAGCGCCGGCGACAGCGCGATGCCGGCCAGCATCCCGATCGCCGGCCGCGACAGCAGCACCTCGACCGCGAACACGATCATCGGGATGCCGACCAGATGCGTCGCGATGTTGCGCGCGTCGCGATGGTAGGCCGCATACTGGGAAAGATGGTCTTCGAGGGTCTTCATCGCGTCTCCTGATCGGTTGTTGAGCGCTATGATGCGCGTCACGCCCGAGAACCTCTGTCAGCTACCCGACATCGCGTGCCCATGCCTGCCTCGCTCGCCCCATACCTGCCGCAGCTCGAATCGAACCCGTGGTTCGCCGCGCTGCCGCCCGCGTTGCGCGCGGAGCTGATCGCCCACGCGACGCTGCGCCGGCTGCCGTCCGGCCACGCGCTGTTCCGGCGCGGCGACCCGCCGTGCGGACTGTACGCGGTCCTGGCCGGTTCACTCACGATAGGTGCGGTCGATCCGCAGGGCAAGGAGACGCTGCTGACGGTGGCCGAGCCCGTCACGTGGTTCGGCGAGATCGCGTTGTTCGACGGCCAGCCGCGCACGCACGACGCGATCGCGCTCGACGACGCGCTGCTGCTGCACGTGCCGCAGGCCGGGCTGCTCGCGATCCTCGAGACGACGCCGCAATACTGGCGGCAGTTCGCGCTGCTGATGGCGCAAAAGCTGCGCCTGAGCTTCCTGACCGTCGAATCGATGAGCGTGATGCCGGCCGCGCAGCGGCTCGCCGCGCGGCTGCTGATGATCGCCGAAGGCTACGGCGGCATCAGCGCCGGGCGCACGCACATCCGGCTGTCGCAGGAAACGCTCGCGTCGATGCTGTCGCTGACGCGGCAGACCACCAACCAGTTGCTGAAGGCGCTGCAGGCGGATGGCGTCGTGCGGCTGCACGTCGGCGAGATCGAACTCGTGGACATCGACGCATTGCGCCGCGCGAGCGGGCTCGGCGACGGCCCGTACTGAACGACGCGCAACGACATCTATCGGCCGCGATTGGCCGCGATTGGCGCCATGCGCTGCCCGCGGCCGCCGAGTTGCGCTATCGTGGCAACTCGTTCCGTCCGCCGCGCGCACCGCCTTGAACACGTCGACCGTCCCCGCCTCCGCCCGCCATCCGTGGCCCGTCTTCATCGCATTCCTGCGGCTCGGCCTCACGTCGTTCGGCGGCCCGGTCGCGCATCTCGGCTACTTTCGCGCGGAATTCGTCACGCGGCGCGGCTGGCTCACCGAGCGCACCTATGCCGATCTCGTCGGGCTGTGCCAGTTCCTGCCGGGGCCCGCGAGCAGCCAGGTCGGGATGGCGATCGGTCTCGCGCGTGCCGGCTATGCGGGCATGTTCGCCGCGTGGCTCGGTTTCACGCTGCCGTCGGCGCTGCTGATGATGCTGTTCGCGCTCGGCGTTCACGCAACGGGCGCGCCGATCGAAGCCGGCGCGTTGCACGGGCTGCGCATCGTGTCGGTCGCGGTGATCGCGCAGGCCGTGTGGGGCATGGCGCGCACGCTGTGCCCGGATGCGCGGCGCGTCACGCTGATGGCCGCGGCCGCGTGCGTCGCGCTGCTCGCGCCGGCTGCGTGGATGCAGGTCGCGGTAATCGTCGTGGCCGGCGCGGCCGGTCTCGTGCTGCTGCCGCAACCGGCACGCGATGCACACGAACCGTTGCCGCTGCACGTGTCGCGCCACGCGGGCGTGCTGTGGCTCGCGCTGTTCGCGGCGCTGCTCGTCGCGCTGCCGTCCGCAGCCCGCGCGCTGCGCTCGGATACGCTCGCTGTCGTCGACGCATTCTTCCGCACGGGTGCGCTTGTGTTCGGCGGCGGCCACGTGGTGCTGCCGCTGCTGCAGGCGGCCGTGGTCGCCCCCGGCTGGGTCGGCGATTCGGCGTTTCTCGCCGGGTATGGCGTCGCACAGGCCGTGCCGGGGCCGCTGTTCACGTTCGCGGCCTTCCTCGGTGCGTCGCTGCGCGATGCGCCGAACGGCTGGCTCGGCGGCACGCTCGCACTCGTGTCGATCTTCGCGCCGTCGTTCCTGCTCATCGCCGGCACCGCGCCGTTCTGGGAGCGCCTGCGCCGCAGCGCGCACATGCAGGCCGCGCTCGCCGGCGTGAACGCGGCCGTCGTCGGGCTGCTGCTCGCCGCGCTCTATCATCCGGTCTGGACCGACACGATCGTCGCGCCGCGCGACCTGGCCGCCGCGCTGGTCGCGTTCGTCGCGCTGGTGTTCTGGCGCGTGCCGCCGTGGGCCGTGGTGATCGCGAGCGCGGCGCTCGGCTGGCTGCTCGGCACGGCCGGCTGAGCCAGCGAACGCCGCACGTTCGGGCCGCGCAAAAAACAAAAAGCCCTCGAAACGAGGGCTTTGCTTCGATGCCGCGCGCCGTGGCGGCGCGCAGGCGCCGGACTTACGCGAAGTTCTTCGCGGCGAAGTCCCAGTTCACGATGTTCCAGAACGCTTCGACGAACTTCGGACGCGCGTTGCGGTAGTCGATGTAGTACGCGTGTTCCCACACGTCGATCGTCAGCAGCGCCTTGTCGGCGGTCGTCAGCGGCGTGGCGGCGTTGCTCGTCGACACGATGTCGAGCGAACCGTCGGCCTTCTTCACGAGCCATGCCCAGCCCGAACCGAACGTGCCGACCGCGGCCTTCGTGAACGCTTCCTTGAATGCGTCGTACGAACCCCACTTCGCGTTGATCGCATCGCCCAGCGCGCCCGTCGGTGCGCCGCCGCCGTTCGGCGACAGGCTGTTCCAGAAGAACGTGTGGTTCCAGATTTGCGCGGCGTTGTTGAAGATGCCGCCCGACGACTTCTTCACGATCTCTTCCAGCGGCAGGTTTTCGAATTCCGTGCCCGGGATCAGATTGTTCAGGTTCGTCACATAAGCCTGATGGTGCTTGCCGTAGTGGTACTCGATCGTCTCTTTCGAGATGGTCGGCGCGAGTGCGTCTTCAGCGTACGGGAGCGGCGGGAGCGTATGAGCCATGGCGATTCCTTCGTTGAGTATGTAGGGAGGCTGTGTTGGATGCTGCCGAGCGTCCGATTGTAGGCGAGGACGAATAACCCCGCAAACTCACGGGCCATTTATCCGCGGTATGCGGAAAAGCGCTGCTGGCGCAACGCCGGGCAGGACGAGCCCGACGATGCGCAGCATCCGTTCCCGCCGCGATGCGCGTGTTGCGACGACACGCGTTTCGCTTGGCACCCGTTACGTCAGATCGTATCCGTCAGCCGTGGCTGCACGTCGGCGAGCGACACGTCGGCCGAGCCTTCGGCGAGATGCACGGTCAGGCGCCGCTGCGGCTTCAGCGCGTTCGGTGCGCGCACCGCGCGGCCCGTCTGCGCATCGATCAGCGCCGCATAGCCGCGCTCGAGCGTGCGCTGCGGGCTCAGCACCTCGAGCCGTGCCGCACAGGCCGACACACGCGCGGTGTCGCGTTCGTGACGGCGCTGCACCGCGCTCGCGAGACGTTGCGACAGCCCGGCGAGCGCGTGGCGCGCCTGGGACGGATCGGGCCGCGCGCGCTGCCAGCGCAGTTGCGCGAGCGCGAAACGCGCACGTGCATCGCGCACCGGCCGCGATGCCGCGGACGCGAGCCGCACCGCGAGCTGCTCGACGTGCGTGCGCTGCCGCTGCAGCCGCTCGGCCGGGCTCACGAGCCGCCGCGCAAGCCAGTCGAGCTGCTGCGCGCGCTGTTCGAGCCGGCGCGCCATGCCGCGCGCGAGCGCGCGCTGGCGCTCGTCGACCTCGCGCAGCAGCAGCGCGCGCTGCGGGCTCGCGAGTTCGGCCGCGCCAGTGGGCGTCGGCGCGCGCAGGTCGGCCGCGAAGTCCGCGATCGTGAAATCGGTTTCGTGCCCGACGCCGCTGACGACCGGCAGCTCGCTCGCTGCGATCGCGCGCGCCAGCGCCTCGTCGTTGAACGACCACAGATCCTCGATCGAGCCGCCGCCGCGACACACCAGCAGCACGTCGACCTCGCGCCGCGCGTTCGCGGTCGCAACTGCGGCGACGAGCTTTTCGGCGGAGCCGGCGCCCTGCACGGGGGCCGGATAGACGATCACCGGAATGTGCGGCGCGCGGCGGGCGAGCGTGGTCAGCACGTCGCGCAATGCGGCGGCCTGCAGCGACGTGACGATGCCGATCGCGCGCGGATGGGTCGGCAGCGGCCGCTTGCGCTCGGCGGCGAACAGGCCCTCGCCTTCGAGCTGCGCCTTCAGCCGCAGGAACGCTTCGTACAGGCGCCCCTGCCCGGTGCGCCGCACGGCTTCGACGTTGAGCTGCACCTCGCCGCGCGGCTCGTACATCGTGACGACCGCGCGCACCTCGATGCGGTCGCCTTCGCGCGGCGTGAATTCCGCGTACTGCGCGCGGCCGCGGAACATCACGCAGCGCATCTGCGCCTGCTGGTCCTTGATCGAGAAATACCAGTGGCCGCTCGCGGCGCGCGTGAAATTCGACACTTCGCCGGCAATCCACAGCAGCGGAAACGAACGCTCGAGCATCGTCGAGATCGCACGATTGAGCGCCGAAACGGGAATCACTTCGTCGCCGCCGCGCGTGGCGCCGGGTGCGGAAAAAGGAGAATCGGAAAGCATGGGCGGTCGGATGAATGCTGGCGGCGTCACGATAGTCCGACGCGCGCGCGGCGTCCAGCGCCGCCGCATTCGCCACCGTGCGCGGAAGGTGTCCACACTCTGGCATTCGTCCGCGTAAAACGCCCGGAAACCGCGAAAAAAGCCAGACGATTCTTCGCAACACATTGATTTTTATAATCTTTTAAACCTTTCGAAATGATTCTCATCCGATTCGATGCCCGCCGGGCGGGCGTTTGACACGATCGACCGGCGAGTTTTTCACAGAGTTATCCACAGGCCGTCGCGATCCGGCCCCGCGCGCCGCGGCGGCCGGTCGCGCTTGCCGCGCCGGCGTGCGGCGCGCTAGAGTGCCGCCTTCCACGGACCCCGCGGCATGCGCCGCCCAATGGAGAACCCGCCTTGACGAATCCGTCCCTCGCCGCGGCGCCCGACGCGCCGCGCCCGGCCCGATGAGCGCGCCCGGCGGCCCGCTCGCGCGACTCGAAGCGCGCCTGACGCGCGAATGGCAGCGGCGCGGCGCGCTCGCGTGGGCGCTCACGCCGTTCGCCTGCGTGTTCGGCCTGGGCGCG
Source organism: Burkholderia sp. AcTa6-5 (assembly GCF_017815075.1). NCBI lineage: Bacteria > Pseudomonadati > Pseudomonadota > Betaproteobacteria > Burkholderiales > Burkholderiaceae > Burkholderia > Burkholderia sp. AcTa6-5. The sequence continues at coordinate 345,007 of NZ_JAGIQE010000003.1, forward strand.
GCGCTGCGGCGCACCGCTTACGCGCAAGGCTGGAAGCAGCCGGTCGACGTCGGCGTGCCGGTCGTCGTGGTCGGCAACGTGACCGTCGGCGGCACCGGCAAGACGCCGACCGTGATCGCGCTCGTCGACGCGCTGCGCGCGGCCGGCTTCACGCCCGGCGTCGTGTCGCGCGGCTACGGCGCGAACGTGAAGGCGCCGACGGCCGTCACGCCGGCGTCGCGCCCGGGCGCGGCCGGCGACGAACCGCTGCTGATCGCGCGCCGCACCGGCGCGCCCGTGTGGGTGTGCCCCGACCGCGTCGCGGCCGCGCAGGCGCTGCGCGCCGCGCATCCGGACGTCGACGTGATCGTCAGCGACGACGGCCTGCAGCACTACCGCCTCGCGCGCACCGTCGAGCTCGTCGTATTCGACCACCGGCTCGGCGGCAACGGCTTCCTGCTGCCGGCCGGCCCGCTGCGCGAGCCGCTGTCGCGGCATCGCGACGCGACGCTCGTCAACGATCCGTACAGCGGCGCGCTGCCGCCGTGGCCCGACACCTACGCGCTCGCGCTGACGCCGGGCGCCGCATGGCACCTCGACCAGCCCGCGCTGCGCCGCCCGCTGTCGCAATTCGCGAACGAACGCGTGCTCGCCGCGGCCGGCATCGGCGCGCCGGAACGCTTCTTCGCGACGCTGCGCGCGGCCGGCCTCTCGCCGGCGACCCGCGCGCTGCCCGACCATTACGCGTTCGCCGACAATCCGTTCGTCGACGATGCCGTCGATGCGATCCTGATCACCGAGAAGGATGCAGTAAAATTGGGCGCTTCCTGGCGCGACGCCCGACTGTGGGTAGTCCCCGTCGAAGCCGCGCTCGACCCTCGCCTCATTGCCCTCGTTGTGGAGAAACTCCGTGGACGCTCGCCTGCTTGAAATCATTGTGTGCCCTATCTGCAAAGGCCCGCTCCACTACGACCGTGCCGCGCAGGAGCTGATCTGCAACGCGGACAAGCTCGCGTACCCGATCCGCGACGGCATCCCGGTGATGCTCGTCGACGAAGCGCGCCAGACCGTCGAAGGCACGCCGGTCGATCCGGCCGGCCGCTGAACCGCCGCGCCGCTCGCCCGGCGCACCGATTCGACACTGGCGGCCCGGCCCCGGCCGGGTCGCCGCCCTCCGCCGGGCGACCGGCTTCCGGCGTCGCCCGCCCCGTCCTTCCCAGCGCTCCCCGATGACTCAGCCGCAACCCTTCATCGCCGTCATTCCCGCCCGGCTCGCGTCGACGCGGCTCCCGAACAAGCCGCTCGCCGATCTCGGCGGCAAGCCGATGGTCGTGCGTGTCGCCGAACGCGCGCGCGAAGCGGGCGCGCAGCAGGTGCTCGTCGCATCCGATGCGCAGAGCGTGCTCGACGCGGCGCGCGATCACGGCTTCGAAGCGGTGCTCACCCGCGCCGATCATCCGTCCGGCACCGACCGGCTCGCGGAAGTCGCGGCGGCCTTCGGCTGGCGCGACGACACCGTCGTCGTCAACGTGCAAGGCGACGAACCGCTGATCGACCCCGCGCTCGTCCGCGACGTAGCGTCGCACCTGGCCGCCCATCCGGCGTGCGCGATCGCGACCGCGGCCCATCCGATCCACGACGCGGCCGACGTGTTCAACCCGAACGTCGTGAAGGTCGCGCTCGACGCGCAGAGCGTCGCGCTGTACTTCTCGCGCGCGCCGATTCCGTGGAGCCGCGACGCGTACCAGCCGCACTGGCCCGACGTCTCAGCCATGCCAGCACCGGCTTTCCCGGTCTACCGGCACATCGGCCTCTATGCGTATCGCGCGCGTTTCCTGCGCACCTATCCGTCGCTCGCGCAGGCGCCGATCGAACAGGCCGAGCAGCTCGAACAGCTGCGCGCGCTGTGGCACGGCGAGCGCATCGCAGTGCTGATCACCGAGTCCGCGCCCGAAGCCGGCATCGACACGCCGGCCGATCTCGCGCGCGTGCAGGCCCTTTTTCAGCCGGGTTCAAAATAACCCGTGGCATAATCAGGCGATTGTGCGAGCCGTCCGCGACCAGCGCGTCCTCGCTTGACCCCGCCCGTGGCCCTACCGGCAGTCGCGCGTCACTCGAACCGACGCGCCGCATCAGACCGGTCCGCCACGCGCCGTGCAAGCCCCGCGCCCGCCGTCGCCGACGCCTTTGAGTCTCGCCACACGAATCTACATACTTGGAGATATCACCATGCGTTTGATCCTGTTGGGCGCGCCCGGCGCGGGAAAGGGCACCCAGGCAAACTTCATCAAGGAAAAATTCGGGATTCCGCAAATCTCGACCGGCGACATGCTGCGTGCGGCCGTCAAGGCCGGCACGCCGCTCGGCGTCGAGGCGAAGGGCTACATGGATGCCGGCAAGCTCGTGCCGGACGCGCTGATCATCGGTCTCGTCAAGGAACGCCTGAAGGAATCCGACTGCGCGAACGGCTATCTGTTCGACGGCTTCCCGCGCACGATCGCGCAGGCTGACGCGATGAAGGATGCCGGCGTCGCGATCGACTACGTGCTCGAGATCGACGTCCCGTTCTCGGAAATCATCGAGCGCATGAGCGGCCGCCGCACGCACCCGGCATCGGGCCGCACGTACCACGTCAAGTTCAACCCGCCGAAGGTCGAAGGGCACGACGACGTGACGGGCGAACCGCTGATCCAGCGCGACGACGACAAGGAAGAAACTGTCAAAAAGCGTCTCGAAGTATACGAAGCGCAGACCAAGCCGCTGATCACGTACTACGGCGACTGGGCGCAGCGCGGCGAGGAAAACGGTTTGAAGGCGCCGCAGTATCGCAAGATCTCGGGCCTCGGAACCGTCGACGAAATCCGCGAGCGCGCGTTTGACGCACTGAAGTAAGCAGCGCGTCGCGCACCCGCAAGCCGCCCGTTCCGGGCGGCTTTTTTTCGCCTGCCGCGACGTGCACGCGCGTGCGCGTGTCGCCGCCGCAAGCGTCCGAGGCTCGACGGCGAAGTGATTCGCGTGGGCGGCGCGATCCGGATGCAGCCGAAGTAGCAACGGCACGCGTGCAAGAAAAACGCCCGCGATGCGGGCGTTCTTTCCGTGTGCGGGCAAGGGCGTGCCGGCGCGCTCAATCCTCGCCGTCGCGCTGCATCCGCTGCCGCAATTCGCTGACCTGCGACTCGACGACGGTCGCGTCTTCCGCCTCCGGCCGCTCGCCGAGATACTGCTCGAGATCCTCGAGCGCGGGACGCAGGTAATCGAGCCGCGCATACGCGAAGCCGCGGTCGCGCACCTCGTCGAGCTGCTCGGGCAACAGGATCACGAGCCGCTGCTGCACCGCGAGCAGCCGCTGCCAGCGCTCCGTCTGCAGATAGATCGTCTTCAGGTTGCGCAGCATCCGCGCGATGATCTCGCGGCTCGTCGCCGGCTGCAGCAGCGCGCGCAACGCGCTGTCGACGGCGCCGGCCGCGCGCGCGACGTACGGCTCGAGCATCTCGACCATCTCGGCTTCGGACAGCGAATGGCCATTGGTCGGATCGATGATCAGGTCGCCGTCCGGCAGCGTCACGCGCAGCAGGAAATGGCCGGGAAACGACACGCCGCGCGCCGGCACGCCGATCTGCTCGGCGAGCTCCAGGTACAGCACCGACAGCGAGATCGGGATCCCGCGGCGCCGTTTCAGCACGGCGTTCAGGTGGCTGTTATCGGGGTCGTAGTAATCGTTGTGATTGCACGCGAAGCCGAGCTCGCGGAAGAAGAAGTCGTTCAGCGCGGCGACGCGGCCCTTCAGGTCCGTATCGTCGGCGAGCCGCCGGCGCAGCCGCGCCGCCAGCATGTCGAGTTCGGCCAGCGTGCCCTGCAGGTCGAGGTCGGGATACGCGTCCTGCGCCAGCGACAGCGCGGCTTCCGTGACGGGCAGACTGTCGTCGTCCGCCACGAGCGTGCTGAAGTAGTCGAGGACGCGGGTCATTGCGGTCGTCACTTGGCGCGCCTTCTGAAGTAAGCGTATTTGAAGCCCATCACCCACAACATACCGAAATATAGTGCAGCAAACAGCACGAGGCACGCGGCCATCAGCGCAATGCGATCGAGCGGCTGCGCGCGCATGCCGGTCCAGTCGAAATTGATCGCGCACCAGTGCATCAGGCCCGCGAGCACGAGCGCCGCGCCGACGAGCTGCACGAAAAAGCGCAGCCAGCCCGGCGACGGCTGGTAGATGCCGCGCTTGCGCAGCCCGAGGAACAGCAGCAGCGAATTCAGGCACGCGCCGACGCCGATGCTGAGCGTAAGGCCCGCGTGGCCGATCAGCGGCACGAACACGTAGTTCGACAGCTGCGTGACGATCAGCACGCCGACCGCGATCTTCACCGGCGTCTTGATGTCCTGCTTCGCATAGAAGCCCGGCGCGAGGATCTTGATCAGGATGATGCCGACGAGGCCGATCCCGTAGGTGGCCAGCGCGCGCGCGACCATCGTGACGGTATGCGCGTCGAACTTGCCGTAATTGAACAGCGTCGCGGTGAGCGGTGTCGCGAAGAAGAACAGCGCGAGCGCGCTCGGCGCCGCGAGCAGGAACGTGACGCGCAGCCCCCAGTCGAGCAGCGCCGAATACTCGTGCGAGTCGGCGTCGACGTGCGCCTTCGACAGGCTCGGCAGCAGGATCGTGCCGAGCGCAACGCCGAGCAGCGCGGTCGGGAATTCCATCAGGCGGTCGGCGTAATTGATCCACGACACGGCGCCCTGCCCGAGCCGCGATGCGATGTTGGTGTTGATGATCAGCGACAGTTGCGCAACGGACACCGCGAACGTCGCGGGCACCATCTTCGCGAGCACGCGCTTCACGCCCGGATGACGCAGCGCGCGCAGCGGGTTGATGCCGATCAGCGGCACCATGTCGATCTTCTTGAGGCCCGGCAACTGCACGAGAAACTGCAGCACGCCGCCGACGATGACCGCCCATGCAAGCGCGTAGACCGGCACCTTCAGGTGCGGCGCGACGAACACGGCCGCGGCGATGAACGCGACGTTGAGCAGCACCGGCGCGAACGCGGGCAGCGAGAAGCTCTTGTACGTGTTCAGCACGCCCGACGCGAGCGTGGTCAGCGAAATGAACACGATGTACGGGAACATGATCCGCGTCATCGTGACCGCGAGCGGGAACGCCTGGCCGTCGGCGTGCAGGCCGGACGCGACCGCGAACACGACCCACGACGCGCCGGCGATGCCGACAACCGACAGCACGGCCAGCGCCCACGCGAGCACGGTGGACATCGCGTCGACGAGCGCCTTCGTCGCATCGTGCCCCTGCTGGTTCTTGAACTCGGCGAGGATCGGCACGAACGCCTGCGAGAACGCGCCTTCGGCGGACAGGCGGCGCAGCAGGTTCGGGATACGGAAGGCGACGTAGAACGCGTCGGTGTATTGACTGGCGCCGAACGCACGGGCGATCAGCGTCTCGCGGGCCAGTCCGGTCACGCGCGACAGCAGCGTGAAGCCGCTGACCGTCAGCAGGGCTCGGAATAGATTCATGGGGCGCTTATTATACGGACGTTGCGCGACCCGGCCACCGGCCGATGCCGAAAAGCGCGGCCGCCGCCGGCGCTCCAGTTGGCGGACGTTACGTCGAACTTGCCACTCGCTTGATTTTGTTGCTATAATCGCCGGTTTCTGGGCTCGTACATGCACGGCAACTGCCGTTTTCATGTCCCGGCCTCGGTTAAAATCACCGTTTTTTTATGCGCCCCTGGGCAATCGTTCTCAGGGGACGGATCGAAAAGCAGCGCTTGGCCGTCAGGCTCCAAGCTCTGGAAACAGGACAGGATAAGGAACCGTCATGGCTAACTCCGCACAAGCACGCAAGCGCGCCCGCCAGGCCGCGAAGGCAAACTCGCACAACTCGGCGCTGCGCTCGAAATTCCGTACCGCGATCAAGTCGGTTCGCAAGGCTGTTGAAGCCGGCGACCAGGCAAAGGCTGCCGAGCTGTTCAAGGCTGCCGTGAAGACGATCGACACGATCGCCGACAAGAAGATCGTTCACAAGAACAAGGCCGCTCGCAGCAAGAGCCGCCTGGCCGCAGCCGTCAAGGGCCTGCAGGCAGCAGCGTAACTCCGGTGCGCCCGCTCACGCGGGCGTTCCTGTTTCCTGCGATCACGAAAAAGCCCGCCTAGGCGGGCTTTTTCGTTGCCTGCCGCCGGCGCATCGTGCGCGGCGGCAGTGCTTGCCTTGGGGGCGGGTGCGACACGCACCCTCGCCCGTCGGCATCGGTCACTTCTTCGTGTTGTAGTCCGGCAGTTCGCACGCCTCGGTCACGACGAGGTTGTTGTCCTTCGCGAAATTCAGCACGAAATCGAACGCCATCGGCTCGATGTCGCGCAACCGCGAATCGAGGATCACGCATTTGAGGTCGCCGAGCATCGTCGGGCGCACGTACAGCGAATACTTGAGACGCGCGTTCGGCCCGCTCGCCCCCGGCCCGAAGCAGGCCATCACACCGGCCAGACGTTCCGACCAGTCGCTCGGGCGAAACTTTTTCCCGTCTTTCGTGATGCCCTGGATGAAAAATTCGGTCGGAGGGGTTTCAGCCATGTGGTTACCCAAGTGACGGCCCGGCGATGCCCAGGCAACGGCGCCTGGATACGCGAACACAAAGCTGGAGGGTCGGCCGCACGCGCCGATCGATATCCCGAAAACGGAGCGTCGATGCGCGCCGCCGGTGGACTGCACCGGATGTGTGCAGCGCACGGCTTGTGTCCGGCAGAGCGCGAAAAGCCTTGCCTGCCGGGCTGGAGAAAACTTTCGAATTATACCGCAGCGCGCCATCGCGCGTCGTCCCGACACCCCTCTTCCCGCACGGCCGGTCGCGCGCGGCGATCCTGCCCCGCGTCTTTCGACGGCTTTTTCACGGCTCGTCAAAGCACAGAAAATCCTTTATGCTGCTTTGAGTTATCCACACCCGACGGCGGCGCCGTCCGGCCTCGCTGCCGGGTGAGACCCGCCGTATTTCGTTTCATGACCGCCAAAACCATTCGTCACTACCTGCAGTTCAAGGATTTCTCGCTGGAAGACTACGAGTACGTGCTCGAACGCACGGGTATCCTGAAGCGCAAGTTCAAGAACTACGAGACCTATCACCCGCTGCACGACCGCACGCTCGCGATGATCTTCGAGAAGAGCTCGACGCGCACGCGCCTGTCGTTCGAGGCCGGGATCTTCCAGCTCGGCGGCCACGCCGTCTTCATGAGCACGCGCGACACGCAGCTCGGCCGCGGCGAACCCGTCGAGGATTCCGCGCAGGTCATCTCGCGAATGGTCGACATCATCATGATCCGCACGTTCGAACAGGACGTGATCACGCGCTTCGCGCAGAATTCCCGCGTGCCGGTGATCAACGGGCTGACGAACGACTACCACCCGTGCCAGGTGCTCGCGGACATCTTCACGTACTACGAGCACCGCGGGCCGATCGCCGGCAAGACCGTCGCGTGGGTCGGCGACGCGAACAACATGCTGTACACGTGGATCGAGGCCGCGCAGATCCTCGGCTTCAAGCTGCGCCTGTCCACCCCGCCCGGCTATGCGCTCGACATGAAGCTCGTGTCGCCCGACAGCGCGCCGTTCTACGAGGTGTTCGACGATCCGAACGAAGCGTGCAAGGGCGCCGATCTCGTCACCACCGACGTGTGGACGAGCATGGGTTTCGAGGCCGAAAACGAGGCGCGCAAGCAGGCATTCGCCGACTGGTGCGTCGACGAGGAAATGATGGGCCACGCGAATCCGGATGCGCTCTTCATGCACTGCCTGCCCGCGCACCGCGGCGAGGAAGTGACGGCCGGCGTGATCGACGGCCCGCAGAGCGTCGTGTGGGACGAAGCGGAAAACCGCCTGCACGTGCAGAAGGCGCTGATGGAGTTCCTGCTGCTCGGCCGCCTCAAGCACTGACGCGCCGCCCAACGCACCCGCGTAAAAAAGCGCCGGTCGACGACCGGCGCTTTTCGTTTGGATGCGCGAAAACCGGCGCGCGCCGTTACAGGCAGACCGGTTCGGCCTCCAGCTCGACGCCGAACTGCGCGCGCACGTCAGCCTGGATCGCCCGCGCCAGCGCCAGCACGTCGGCGCCGGTCGCGCCGCCGCGATTGACGAGCACGAGCGCCTGGCGGTCGTGCACGGCCGCCGCCCCGAGTGCGCGCCCCTTCCAGCCGCAGCGGTCGATCAGCCAGCCGGCCGCGAGCTTCACCTGCCCGTCCGGCTGCGGATACGACACGACCTCCGGCACGCGGGCGCGCAGCGTGTCGAACTGCGCGGCGTCGATCACCGGATTCTTGAAGAAACTGCCCGCATTGCCGAGCACGAGCGGATCGGGCAGCTTCGCGCGGCGGATCGCGACGACCGCATCGAACACGTCGCGCGGCGTCGCCGCATCGGACGCGATGCCGCGCGCGTCGAGCTCGCGCGTGACGTCCGCGTAGCCGAGCCGCGGCGTCCATTGCTTCGGCAGCCGGAACGTCACCGCGACGATCGCGAACCGGCCGCGCCCTTCCCGCTTGAAGAAGCTGTCGCGATAGCCGAACGCGCAGCGCGCGGCGTCGAAGCGCTCGCTGCGCCCGGTCGCCAGCTCGACCGCGACCAGCGAATCAAAATACGCTTTCATCTCGAGGCCGTACGCGCCGATGTTCTGGATCGGCGCGGCGCCGACGGTGCCCGGGATCAGCGCGAGATTCTCGAGGCCCGGCATCCCGTGCTCGAGCGTCCACGCGACGAACGCGTGCCAGTTCTCGCCGCCACCGGCCTCGACATACCACGCGTCGTCGTCCTCGCGCACGACGCGGCGGCCCGCGATCTCGTCGAGCAGCACGATGCCGTCGAAATCGCGCGTGAACACGATATTGCTGCCGCCGCCGAGCACGAGCTGCGGCAGGCTCGCGACCCGCGGGTCGCGATGCAGCGCCTCGAACTGCGCCGCCTGCGTGATGCGCGCGGCGAAGCGCGCGCGCGCGGCGATGCCGAACGTGTTGTGCGCGGCGAGCGGATGGTCGGGAAGCAGCGACAGGGAGCAATCGTCAGGAGGCATCGGCATTCGCGGTCACGTCGGCCGGGCGGCGCATGGCCGGCCTTGGGCAAACGGAGGGGCATCGGTAAAATGGCAAACAGTCCGCAATTATAGCGAGTGCCCGCGCGCGAGCCGGGTGCCCGCATCTCAAGGGAGAATGCCATGCCATCGTTCGACGTCGTTTCCGAAGCGAACATGATCGAAGTGAAGAACGCCATCGAGCAGTCGAACAAGGAAATTTCGACGCGCTTCGACTTCAAGGGCTCCGACGCGCGCGTCGAGCAGAAGGAACGCGAGCTGACGCTGTTCGCCGACGACGATTTCAAGCTCGGCCAGGTCAAGGACGTGCTGATCGGCAAGCTGGCCAAGCGCAACGTCGACGTGCGCTTCCTCGACTACGGCAAGGTCGAGAAGATCGGCGGCGACAAGGTCAAGCAGATCGTCACCGTGAAGAAAGGCGTAACGGGCGACCTGGCGAAGAAGATCGTGCGCCTCGTGAAGGACAGCAAGATCAAGGTGCAGGCGAGCATCCAGGGCGACGCGGTGCGCATCTCGGGCACGAAGCGCGACGACCTGCAGAGCACGATCGCGATGCTGCGCAAGGACGTGACCGACACGCCGCTCGACTTCAACAACTTCCGCGACTGACCGGCCGCCGATCCGTCGCGTCATCCGGCCGGGCCCCGCACACGCGGCGCGCCCGGCGCGCGGCCAGCGCCGCGCGTGCTCAGGCTTTCCCGCCGTCCTGCGCGCCGCCGTCCGCGGCCGCCTTCTTCTTGTCGCCGATCCGGCTCTCCTGCCCCGCGAGCAGCTTCGAAATGTTGCCGCGGTGACGCCACACGAGCAGCACGCTCATCGCCAGCACGGCCCACGCGACCGGGTTGTGGCCCGGCATGCCGAACAGGAACACGTCGAATACCGGCGCGAACACGGCCGCGACCAGCGCCGCGAGCGACGAATAGCGGAAAAAGAACGCGACGATCAGCCAGGTCAGCGCGGTCGCGAGCCCGAGCACCGGGTGCACGGCGAGCAGCACGCCGGCCGCGGTCGCGACGCCCTTGCCGCCCTGGAAGCGGAAGAACACCGGGTACAGGTGGCCGAGGAACACGGCGATCGCGACCCACGCGATCGCGACGTCGGGCAGGCCGAAGCGCCGGGCGAGCCAGACGGCGATCCAGCCCTTGAACGCGTCGCCGACGAGCGTCAGGATCGCGGCCTTCTTGTTGCCGCTGCGCAGCACGTTGGTCGCGCCGGGATTCTTCGATCCGTACGAACGCGGGTCGGCCAGCCCCATCACGGAACTGACGACGACGGCGAACGACACCGAACCGATCAGGTAGGCAACGAAGGCGGCGAGCAGGATCTGCATGCGGAGGACTCTTCTTTCAACGTATCGGGAAAGGGACGGCCGTGCGCGGCAAGCCGGCAGGCCGAAACGGCGCCCATTCTACCGAACGGGCGCGGGGTGCCACGAAGGTGAAACCCTCAGTCGACGCTCGCACACTGCACCGGCTGCGCGCCGAGCAGCGACGTGAGCACCGCCGGCGCGAGGCTGACGAGGTAGCCGCGCCGGCCGCCGTTCAGGTAGATCGTCGGCAGTTCGAGGATCGTCGCCTCGACGTAGACGGGCATCGTCTTGCGCGTGCCGAACGGCGACGTGCCGCCGACGAGATAGCCCGAATGGCGGTTCGCGACGTCGGGCTTGCACGGCTCGACGCGCTTCGCGCCGATCTGCCGCGCGAGATTCTTCGTCGACACGGTGCGGTCGCCGTGCATCAGCACGATCAGCGGCTTCGCGTGCTCGTCTTCCATCACGAGCGTCTTCACGACGCTGTGCTCGTCGACGCCGAGCTGGCGCGCCGATTCGCCGGTGCCGCCGTGCTCGACGTATTCGTACGGATGCTCGCCGAACGCGACGCCATGGCGGCGCAGCAACTGGGTCGCGGGGGTTTCGGACACGTGTCTGGATTTGCTCATGGCGGCATTTTAATGGCGAACGATCGGCGAGCGCGCGATGGCGTGCCCGCGCCGGCGGTATACTCGCGGCCCGTTTTCCGCCGGCCCGCCGCATCGCCGTCGCAAGTGTGCCCATCATCGTTGCGAACATCGCGAAGCGCTATTGCCCGTTTGGCTGATTGTGGCGCGCGCGCCCTCATGGCACGATCGTTCGCAAATATCGTCGGCGCCGCCGGCCCCTCATCTGGAGACGCCATGTCCTCGCCCATCCGTTCATCCGAATCGCTCGACGTCGATGCGCTGCTCGCCGCGCTGCCGCGCCGCATCGCCGACGTGCCCGCGCACCGGGCCGCGCAGTCGCCCGCGCATCCGGCGCTGATCGAGGATGCTCGCCGGCTGTCGTACGGCGAGCTGGCGCAGGCCGTCGACGCGGCGGCCGCGCGGCTCGCTGGCCTCGGCGTGCAAGGCGGCGACCGCGTGATGATCGTCGCGGAAAACTGCGTCGCGCAGATCGTGCTGCTGTTCGCGGCCGCGCGCCTCGACGCCTGGGCGCTCGTGTCGAACGCGCGGCTGTCGGCCGCCGAGCTCGACGCGATCGCCGCGCATGCGCGTCCGAAGCTGATCGCGTTCACGACCGACGCATCGGCCGACGCGCGCACCCACGCCGAGCGGCTCGGCGCGACGCCCGCCGGCGCGCTGCCGGTCGACATCGGCGCGTGGTCGTATCGCGTCGATCCAAGCGCCCCCGCCGAACCGGTGGCCGCCGACGGCGCCGGGCAATGCGCGGCGCTGATCTACACGACTGGCACGACCGGTACGCCGAAAGGCGTGATGCTGTCGCACCGCAATCTGCTTTTCATCGCGGCGATATCGAGCACGCTGCGCCGCGTGTCTCCTGACGACGTCGTCTACACGGTGCTGCCCGTATCGCACGTGTACGGGCTCGCGTCGGTATGCGTCGGCAGCCTCTACGCAGGCGCGACGCTGCGGCTCGCGCCGCGCTTCTCGCCGGAAGCCGTGCGTGTCGCGCTCGCCGACGAAGGCGTGACGATCTTCCAGGGCGTGCCCGCGATGCACGCGAAGCTGCTCGAACACCTGCACACGCACGGCCACGCGTGGCGCGCGCCGCGGCTGCGCTTCGCGTATTCGGGCGGCTCGCCGCTCGATGCGAACCTGAAGGCCCGCGTCGAGCGCCTGTACGGCGTGCCGCTGCACAACGGCTACGGGATGACCGAAAGCAGCCCGACGATCACGCAGACGCCGCTCGACGCGCCGCGCGCGGACAGTTCGGTCGGCGTGCCGATCCCGGGCGTCGACATGCGGATCGTCGCGCCGGACGGCACCGACGTGCCGCCGGGCGAAGTCGGCGAAATCCGCGTGCGCGGGCCGAACGTGATGCTCGGCTACTACCGCGACACGGACGCGACGCGCGCGGCCGTGTCGCCGGACGGCTGGCTGAGCACCGGCGATCTGGCGCGGCAGGACGCGGACGGCGCGGTGACGATCGTGGGCCGCAGCAAGGAGCTGATCATCCGCTCGGGCTTCAACGTGTATCCGGTCGAGGTCGAACAGGTGCTGAATGCGCATCCGGACGTCGTGCAGGCGGCCGTGATCGGCCGCGCGATCGACGGCAACGAGGAAGTGCTCGCGTTCGTCGAGCTGATGCCCGGCGCGGCGGCGAACGAGGCGGCATTGCACGCGTGGTGCGCGGATCGGCTCACCGCTTACAAGCGCCCTGCGCATATCCGCGTGCTCGATGCGCTGCCGGCCGCGTCGACCGGCAAGGTGCTCAAGCACCGGCTGCGCGAACTGGTCTGACGCGGCCGCCGGCGCGCTACGCGCGTCCGCATTGCAGTCCGCGCCGCGAATGCACGCGCTGCGCGCGTCAGCCGCGCGGGTGATGCTGCGCGTGCAGCGTCCTGAGCCGCTCGCGCGCGACGTGCGTATAGATCTGCGTGGTCGAGATGTCGCTGTGGCCGAGCAGCAGCTGCACGACGCGCAGGTCGGCGCCGTGGTTCAGCAGGTGCGTCGCGAACGCGTGCCGCAGCGTGTGCGGCGACAGGTGCGCGCGCACGTCGGCCTGCTGCGCGTGACGCTTGATGATGTTCCAGAACTGCTGGCGCGTCATCCCGTCCCCGCGCGCGGTCACGAACAGCGCATCGGCCGCGCGTGCGCCGAGCAGCGCCGGGCGCGCATCGCGCAGGTAGCGTTCGATCCAGCCGTGCGCGACTTCGCCGAACGGCACGAGCCGCTCCTTCGACCCCTTGCCCATCACGCGCACGACGCCTTCGTTGAGGCCGACCTCGACCGTCTTCAGCGTCACGAGTTCGCTCACGCGCAGCCCGCTCGCGTACATCAGCTCGAGCATCGTGCGATCGCGCAGGCCGAGCGGCGTGCCGATGTCGGGCGCGCCGAGCAGCGCCTCGACCTGCGCCTCGGACAGCGTCGACGGGAATCGGGCCGCCTGTTTCGCGGACGTGATCCGCAGCGTCGGGTCGGCGCTCGCGCGATGCTCGCGCACGGCCCAGCCGTAATAGCGGCGGAACACGGACAGCCGCCGGTTCGACGACGTCGCCTTGCCGTCGCTGCGCGCGGCGATGTAGCCGGTCACCATCGCCTCGTCGGCCGAGTCGAGCGGCGCGTCGTGCGTCGCGGCCAGCCAGTGGGAAAACAGCGCCAGGTCGCGCCGGTACGCATCGAGCGTGTTGCGCGCGAGCCCGTGCTCGAGCCACAGCGCATCGCAGAACACGTCGATCGACGCGCGGCTCGCGAGCAGCGCGGGCGATGCCGCGACGGCGTCGATCTCGCTGTCGTGGTCGGCGCGGGGGGAAATCATCGGTTCGCTCATTGGTACGGCACGCCCTCGTGCGCCAGCAGCCAGCGCTTCACTTTCTGGTAATAGCCGTTGTCGTCGTGGTTCGCGAATCCGCCGAGGCCGCCCGCCGCGACGACGCGATGGCACGGAATCACGAGCGGGAAGTAGTTCGCGCCGCACGCCTGGCCGACCGCGCGCGGCGCGCTGCCGATCCGCTTCGCGACCTGGCCGTAGGTCAGCACCGTACCGGGCGGGATGTCGCTGATCACGTCCCATACGCGGTGCTGGAATGCGCTGCCGACGTCGGCGAGCGGCAGGTCGAAGCGCGCCGATGCGCGCTCGAAATAACGTTCGATCTGCTCGACCGCGCGCTTCGCGAGCGCCGAGTCCGGATCGACCGACTTCATCGATTCGGGCAGATAGACGATCTCGCGCACCACCGCGGCATCCGTGCGGATGCCGACCTTGCCGAACGGCGCGTCGATGACTGCGTTGAACATGGACTTCTCCTGACCGGGATGCGCGCGGCCCTGCCCGCGCGCCGACGACACTTTACGCCGCCTTCACGCGGCTCGCAGCGCCCATTCGACATGCTCGCGCACGATCGGCGACGGATCGTCGGCGCGGGCGCGCAGCGCGGCGACGATCGCGTCGCGCGCCGGCGGCGCGAGCCGGTCCGCGCCGGTGCGCAGCGCATTGCCGAGCCCGACCGCGAGATTGCGCAGCCAGCTTTCGTAGCCGATGCGCCGGATCGCGCTGCCCTGCATCCGCGTATCGAACGTCTCGCCGTCCCACGCGAACAGCTCGACGAGCGTCGCGCGGTCGAGGCCGTGCCGCACGTCGAAGTCGGCGACGGGCGCGGCCTGCGCGAATTTGTTCCACGGGCACACGAGCTGGCAGTCGTCGCAGCCGTACACGCGATTGCCGATCATCGGCCGCAGCGGCTCGGGGATGCTGCCTTTCAGTTCGATCGTCAGATACGAGATGCAGCGGCGCGCGTCGACGCGGTACGGCTCGACGATCGCGCCGGTCGGGCACGCGTCGATGCAGCGCGTGCAGCTGCCGCAGTGCGCGCCGGGCGCCTCGGGCGCGCTGTCGGGCGACGTGTGCGCGTCGGTCGGCAGCGGCAGGTCGACGTAGATCTCGCCGAGAAAGAACAGCGAGCCGGCATCGCGCTGCAGCAGCAGCGTGTGCTTGCCGCGCCAGCCGACCCCGGCCTTCTGCGCGAGCTCGACTTCGAGCACGGGCGCCGAATCGGTGAACACGCGGTAGCCGAACCCGCCGATCTCGTGCTCGATGCGCTCCGCGAGCGTCTGCAACCGGTTGCGCAGCACCTTGTGATAGTCGCGGCCGCGCGCATAGATCGACACGACGGCCGCCTGCGGATCGTCGAGCCGCGCCCGTTCGCGCGCGCGCCAGTCGTGCGGCGCGAGCGCGCCCGGCTCGTCGTCGGGCGTGTCGGCCGCGAGCGTTTCGGCCGGCATATAGGCGAGCCGCACGGAAATCACGCGTCGCGTACCGGCCACAAGTTCGGCCGGCCGCGCGCGTTTCATCCCATGTTTGGCCATATAATCCATTTCGCCGTGGTATCCGGCTTCCAGCCAGGCGGCGAGGCCCGCTTCGGCATCCGAGAGATCGGTGTCGCTGATGCCGATCGCCCCGAAACCCAATTCGCGCCCCCACGCCCTGATGCGAGCGGCGAGCGCAGTCAACGCCGCATCGTCGAGCGCGCACGGCGCCGCGCCTTCGCCATGAGTCGAAGGCCTGTCGGATGCGGCGCGTTCCGGTAGTCGGTTCATCGCACTATTTTACGAGAATGCCAGCCACGTCCAGCCAACCGCCTCATGCCATGTTGCCCGCCCCGCTCGCGGAGCGCGTGATCGCGCTCGCCGACGAAGCGGCAACCGAGGCCTTCGGCACCCGCTTCGCGCACGCGCTCGACGCGGCGCGCATCGAGCTCGGCCGCGCCCATGCGTTCGACGGGCTGCAGATCCAGCTGGTCGGCGATCTCGGCGCGGGCAAGACGACCCTCGTGCGCGCGATCCTGCGCGGCCTCGGCCACCCGGGGCGCGTGCGCAGCCCGACCTATACGCTCGTCGAGCCGTACGCGCTCGAGCGCAGCGACGGGGAACTCGAGGTCTATCACTTCGATCTGTATCGATTCAACGATCCGGCCGAATGGTCCGACGCAGGCTTTCGCGAATATTTCAATTCCAGCGCGATCTGCCTCGTCGAATGGCCGCAACAGGCGGGTGCGCTGCTCGGCGTGCCCGATCTGGTTTTCTCGCTCGACGTGGATGGCGACGGCCGTGCCCTCACCGTCCGGGCGTACAGCGCTTCAGGAAAGGCATGTCTCGAAAGATGTTGATCAAACCGTTCCGCTCGATCGAATCGGCGGCCACCGCGACGCACAACTGGCGGCGCCGTCAGATCCTGCGCGCGGGGGCGTCGACGCTGGTGCTCGGTCTCGTCGCGCCGCGGCTCGCGCACGCGTCGTCGGTGCTCGGCGTGCGCGTGTGGCCCGCACGCGATTACACGCGCGTCACGATCGAATCCGACCAGCCGCTGCAGAATAGCCAACAGTTGCTGCAGGGTCCCGACCGCCTGGTCGTCGATCTGAACGGCCTCGACCTCGACCAGGCGCTGCGCGATCTCGTATCGAAGATCGCGCCGAACGATCCGCAGATCCAGTCGGTGCGCGTCGGCCAGTATCAGCCGCACGTCGTGCGGATGGTGTTCGACCTGAAAGGCTCGGTGAAGCCGCAGGTGTTCACGCTGCCGCCCGTCGGCACGTACAAGTACCGGCTCGTGTTCGACCTGTATCCGGCCGTCGCGCCCGATCCGCTGTCCGACCTGATCGCGCAGACGGAACGCAAGGAACAGGCGCTCAACGACACCGCGCGCGCGCAGCAGATGCAACCGCCGTCCACGCTGGCCGGCCCGGGCACCCCGCCGCCCGGCGCGGGCGCGGGCGACAACAGCGACGCATTCTTCCAGCGTTTCGCGCAGAACACCCCGGCCGCGCCGCATACGCCGCCGGCCGCCGGCACGCCGTCGACGCCCGCGAAGCCGGCCGTCAAGCCGCCGCCCGTCATCGCGCGCCGCGACGACAACGACGACGACGGGGACACCTACAAGTTCACCGCGCCAAAATCCGGCAAGGGCGGCACGGTACGCCTGCTGACGGTCGCGATCGACCCGGGCCACGGCGGCGAGGATCCGGGCGCGATCGGCGGCGGCGGCACGTACGAGAAGCACATCGCGCTCGACATCGCGAAGAAGCTGCGCGCGAAGATCGACGCCGCCCCGAACATGCGCGCGATGATGACGCGCGACGCCGACTTCTTCGTGCCGCTGAACGTGCGCGTGCAGAAGGCGCGCCGCGTCGGCGCCGACCTGTTCGTGTCGATCCACGCGGATGCGTTCACGACGCCGTCCGCGCGCGGCTCGTCGGTGTTCGCGCTGTCCGACCACGGCGCGACGAGTGCCGCGGCGCGCTGGATGGCGAACAAGGAGAATTCGTCGGACCTGATCGGCGGCATCAACATCAAGACGGCGGACGCGGCCGTGAACCGCGCGCTGTTCGACATGTCGACGACCGCGCAGATCCGCGACTCGCTGCGCTACGGCAACTACGTGCTGAAGGAAGTGGGCGGCATCAACAAGCTGCACAAGGGCTCGGTCGAGCAGGCCGGGTTCGCGGTGCTGAAGGCGCCCGACATTCCGTCGATCCTCGTCGAGACCGCGTTCATCAGCAACCCGGACGAAGAGCGCCGCCTCAACGACGACAGCTATCGCGACGAGATGGCCGACGCGATCTTCCGCGGCATCAAGCGTTATTTCGCCGCGAATCCGCCGCTCGCGAAGAACCGGATGGCCTGAGCGTCACCCGTTCCCTGCCGCCGGCACGCCGCGCGTGCCGGCGCGTCACGATGCCGCGAAGCGGCTCAGCAGTTTCCCGCCGAACACGTTCACCGCGAGCCCGCCCATCACGAGCGCGGCGCCGATCAGCTGCGATTGCGTCAGATGCTCGTCGAGCAGCAGCGCCGACGACGCGAGCCCGACGATCGGCACCAGCAGCGAGAACTGCGCGACCTGCGCGGCCGGGTAGCGCGACAGCAGGCGGCTCCACAGCCCGTAGCCGAGCAGCGTCGCGACGAACGCGAGATAGACGACCGCGAAGATCGACGCGCCGTCGAGCCCGGCGAGCGCGGTCGCGATCCGCCGCGGCCCCTCGAACCACAGCGACAGCAGGAAGAACGGCACGGGCGGCACGAGGCTCGCCCACACGACGAGCGACACGAGGTTGGCCTTCCCGACCTTCTTCGTGACGATGTTGCCGACGGCCCACATCGCGGCCGAGCAGATCGTCAGCAGGAAGCCCGCGAGCGTCATCGCGCGGCCGCCCTGCGCGGCGATCACGACGAGCCCGGCCGCGGCGATCGCGAGCCCGACCAGGTTCTGCACGCGCAGCCGCTCGCCGAGAAACAGCATCGCGAACACCAGCGTGAAGAACGCCTGCGATTGCAGCACGAGCGACGCGAGGCCGGCCGGCATCCCGACGTACATGCCGGTGAACAGGAACACGAACTGGCCGAGCTGGATCGTCGCGCCGTACAGCACCAGCAGCCGCCACGAAATCTGCGGCCGCCGCACGAAGAACACCGCCGGCACGGCCGCGAGCGTGAAGCGCAGCGCGCCGAGCAGCATCGGCGGCATGCCGTGCAGGCCGACCTTGATCACGACGAAGTTCACGCCCCACGCCAGGATCACGACCAGCGCGAGCAGCAAGTCCTTCGGGGCCATCATCGGCGTCTCCTCGATTGTCGAATTGTCGTTGTGAAGCCGGTCAGTCTACCGGGTTTCGCCGCCGCGCCCGATACCCGCGCGGCGCATATGGAATCGGCGGCGGACGCGGTGGCTTGTGCCGCGCGGCGGACGCAGCACGACGCGTGCCTGCCGCGGCCGCCTCGCGCCGCCAGTACAATGACCGCCAACCCAGCCGCTCCCCACGAGGCCCGCCATGACCGACTCGATCAAAGCCCTGCTGAAGCCGCACGTGCGCGACATCGGCAACCTGCAGGTGCGCCGCACGCTGCCCGCGCTCGCCGCACGCCTCGTCGGCCCGTTCATCTTCTTCGATCACATGGGGCCCGCCGCACTGCCGGCCGGCACGGGGCTCGACGTGCGCCCGCATCCGCACATCGGGCTCGCGACGGTCACCTACCTGTTCGACGGCGCGATCCTGCATCGCGACAGCCTCGGCTCGCTGCAGGAAATCGTGCCGGGCGACGTGAACTGGATGACGGCCGGCCGCGGGATCGTCCACTCCGAGCGTACGCCCGACGCCCAGCGCGCGAACGGCCACACCGTGCACGGGATCCAGACCTGGGTCGCACTGCCGAAAACGCACGAGACGACCGAGCCGTCGTTCGAGCACCACGCGGCCGACACGCTGCCCAAGCGCGATGAAAACGGCGTCGCGCTGACGGTGATCGCCGGCGACGCGTTCGGGCTGCATTCGCCCGTGACGACGTTCTCGCGCACGCTGTACGTCGCGGCCGAATTCGCGGTCGGCGGCCGGCTCGAACTCGATGCGTCGCACGAGGAGCGCGCGGTCTACGTGGTCGATGGCGATCTCGCGATCGACGGCACGCCGGTGCCGGCCGAACGGATGGCCGTGCTCGCGCCGGGCGCGACGGTCGCGCTGACGAGCGGCAGCGGTGCGCGCGCAATGCTGCTCGGCGGCGACCGGATCGACGGCGAACGCTTCATCGAATGGAATTTCGTCGCGAGCAGCCGCGACGCGATCGAGCACGCGAAAGCGGCATGGACGCGCCAGGAAATGGGCAAGGTGCCCGGCGAGACCGAGTGGATTCCGCTGCCCGAATCGAAGCCGCGTTGAAAAAGCGGCGCACCGCCCCCATCCTGACGATATTCGAACGGAAGAGAACGACATGGACACCACGCTTGCCACATTCGAGAAAGACGTCATCGAGGCGTCGCTGGACACGCCCGTGCTGGTCGACTTCTGGGCGCCGTGGTGCGGCCCGTGCAAGACGCTCGGCCCGCTGCTGGAAAAACTCGAAGCCGATTACGCCGGCCGCTGGAAGCTCGTGAAGGTCAACGTCGACGAGAACCAGGAACTCGCCGCGCACTTCCAGACGCGCAGCATCCCGCACGTGATCGCGTTCGCCGACGGGCGGCCGGTCGACCAGTTCGTCGGCGTGCTGCCCGAAGGGCAGTTGCGCGCGTTCCTCGACCGGCTGCTGCCGGCGGCCGAGGAAGCCGAGCGCCGCGCCGCGCAGTACGCGATGGCCGAACAGCGCTTCGACGATGCGCTCACGCACCTCGAAGCGGCGCTCGCGCTGAACCCCGGCTACGACGACGCGCGCCTCGACCTGATCGAGCTGCTGCTCGCGCGCAACGAAGTCGACGCCGCGCGCGCGGAGACCGAGCGCCTGTCGCCGCAGACCGTGCAGAACGGCGACCCGCGCTACCAGGCGATCAAGACCCGTTTCGACGCGCTCGACGCCACGGCCGACCTGCCGCCGACCGACGCGCTCGAGGCACGCATCGCGGCGAACCCGGCCGATCTCGACGCGCGCTTCGACCTCGCGCAGAGCCTGATCGCGCGGCGCGCGTACGAAGGGGCGCTGGAGCAGTTGCTGGAAATCGTGACGCGCGATCGCGCATACGGCGACGACCTCGGCCGCCGCACGATGATCTCGGTGTTCGAACTGGCCGGCGATCGCCCCGACCTCGTCGCCGCATGGCGACGCAAGCTGAGCATGGCGCTCAACTGACCTGACGCGCGACTGGCCGGACCGCAACGGCCCGGCTGCATCGCCGTCTCGCCCGCGGCGCGCTCCCCGCGCCGCAGCGTCATCCTTCCCTGCCCGCGCGCCGCGCGCTCAGCCGGCCGCCTGTGCCGCGATCGCCCGCAGCGCATGCGCGGCCGCCGCGAAACCGAAGCTCGCGGTCACGCACACGCTCGAACCGAAGCCCGCGCAGTTGAGCCCCGCGACGTGCGCGGCAGCGGACGGCTCCGCGCCGTCCTCGATGTCGCAGGCCGCCGCTTCCGGATAGATCAGCGGCTCGTCCGAATACACGGCGCTGACCTTGAAGCGCGCCTTCGGCCCGCGCGGAAAACCGTGCTGCTTGCGCAATTGCGCGCGCACCTTCGACAACAGCGGATCCTGGATCGTCAGCGCGAGATCGTCGATGCGGATGCGCGTCGGGTCGAGCTGTCCGCCCGCGCCGCCGACGACGATCAATGGCTGCCGTTTCGCGACGCACCATGCGATCAGCGCGACCTTCGTGCGCACGCTGTCGATCGCATCGATCACGTAGTCGAAGCCGCCGCCGAGCAGCGCGTCGAAGTTGTCGGGCTCGACGAAATCCTCGATCCGGTTCACGCGGCACGCGGGGTCGATCAGCGCGATCCGCTCGGCCATCGCGTCGACCTTCGGCTTGCCGTAATTCCCGTCGAGCGCATGGACCTGCCGGTTCGTGTTGCTTTCCGCGACGTTGTCGAGATCGATCAGCGTCAGCGTGCCGACCGCGTTGCGCGCGAGCGCCTCGGCCACCCACGACCCGACGCCGCCGATCCCGATCACCGCGACGTGCGCCCGCTCGAATGCGGCGGCCGCCGGCGCGCCGTACAGGCGCGCGACGCCGCCGAAACGCCGGGCGCGATCCACGTCAAGCTGGATTTCCGGGGTCGGGGTAAGATCGGAAGAACGGGGCGGGGCAGCGTCGGCGGAGGACATGGCAGCAAGGAAAACGTAAGTCGTGCAGCCCTCTATTTTGCCTGAACTCCCCGCTCCCCCGCCCCACTGTGCACGCACGATTCTCGCGCGTTAGCTATACTGGCCCCAGATTGAAGCGTTTGCATAACATGACGA
Source organism: Burkholderia sp. AcTa6-5 (assembly GCF_017815075.1). Taxonomy (NCBI): domain Bacteria; kingdom Pseudomonadati; phylum Pseudomonadota; class Betaproteobacteria; order Burkholderiales; family Burkholderiaceae; genus Burkholderia; species Burkholderia sp. AcTa6-5. The sequence goes on from NZ_JAGIQE010000003.1 coordinate 366,708, forward strand.
CTCTCGCCGATCTTCGCATCAACTATTCGCGTGCTTCGCTCGACGAAGCCGATGCCGCCCCCGACCCGTTCGCCCAGTTCGATCGCTGGTTCAAGGAGGCGCTCGCCGCCAAGCTGCCCGAGCCGAACACGATGACGCTCGCGACCGTCGGCGCCGACCGCCGGCCGGCGGCCCGAATCGTGCTCATCAAGGGCGTCGACGAACGCGGGTTCGTCTTCTTCACCAATTACGACAGCCGCAAGGGCCACGATCTCGCCGTGCATCCGCAAGCCGCGCTGCTGTTCTACTGGATCGAGCTCGAGCGCCAGGTGCGCATCGAGGGCCGGATCGAGAAAACCAGCGCGGAAGAAAGCGACCGCTATTTCGCATCGCGCCCGCTCGGCTCGCGCATCGGCGCATGGGCGTCGGACCAGAGCACCGTGATCGACAGCCGCGCGACGCTCGAAGCGCGCGAACAGGCCGTCAGCGAACGCTACGGCGACAACCCGCCGCGCCCGCCGCACTGGGGCGGCTACCGCCTCGTGCCCGACGCGATCGAATTCTGGCAGGGGCGCCCGTCGCGGCTGCACGACCGCCTGCTCTATACGCGCGACGCCGCGGCGGCGCCGGGCTGGACGATCTCGCGCCTGTCGCCGTAAGCGCGGCGCCGGCGTGCGCCGGTCGTGTCTCGTGTTGCATCCGGGTGCCTGCGCCGCAAGCGGTGGGCGCCGGTCAAGATACTTGGCTGTATTCGATTCAACGAACAAACGGAGAATCCAAATGTTCTGGGAAAAGAAGCTGGCACAGTGGGCGGATGAAGTACGGGCAAAAGCGAACATACCGGCGCGACTCGTGCTGTGGAACGGCGATCAACTCGATTTCGGCACCTTCAGCGCGCCGCAGGTCACGCTGAAGGTGAACAGCGCATCGGCGTTGCCGCTGCTGCTCGAACCGAGCCTCGACAATCTCGGCGAGGCGTACGTGAAGGGCAAGATCGACATCGAAGGCAAGCTGTCGGACATCATCAACATCGGCTACTCGCTCGCGCGCAGCACCGTGACGAGCGCGAGCAAGCTGGCCCGCGTGAAACGCTACTTCAATCACACGAAGAGCACCGACAAGAAGGCGATCCAGTACCACTACGACGTGTCGAACGCGTTCTACCAGCTGTGGCTCGACGAGAACATGGTGTACTCGTGCGCGTACTTCGAGAACGGCGACGAGGATCTCGCCACCGCGCAGATCAAGAAGATCGACCACATCCTGACGAAGATCCAGCTCGAGCCCGGCCAGCGCCTGCTCGACATCGGCTGCGGCTGGGGCGCGCTCGTGCTGCGCGCCGCGCAGAAGTTCGGCGCGACGTGTCTCGGCGTGACGCTGTCGCAGAACCAGTTCGACCTCGCGACCGCGCGCGTGAAGGCCGCGGGGCTCGAGGACAAGATCGAGATTCGTCTGCAGGATTACCGCGAGATCGACGGCCAGTTCGACCGGATCACGAGCGTCGGGATGTTCGAGCACGTCGGCCGCAAGAACCTGCCGCTCTACTTCTCGCGCGTGCGCGAGCTGCTCACCGACGACGGCATCGCAATGAATCACGGGATCACGTCGACCGACGCGGAAAGCGGCGAAACGGCGCTCGGCGGCGGCGAATTCATCGATCGCTACGTGTTCCCGGACGGCGAGCTGCCGCACATCAGCCTCGCGCTCGAAGCGGCGCAGCGCGGCGGCCTCGAGGCGGTTGACGTCGAAAGCCTGCGCCGGCACTATGCGCGCACGCTCGATATCTGGACGGAAAACTTCGAAGCGAAAGCCGAGGAAGCGAGAAAGCTCGTCGACGACGAAAAATTCCGCATCTGGCGCGTGTATCTCGCCGGCTGCGCGTATGCGTTCGAGCACGACGACGTGTCGATCTTCCAGATCGTGTGCCGCAAGGCCGGACGCAGCGCGAAAACGCTGCCGTGGTCGCGGCGCTACATGTACGAACACGCGCTGCCGCGCTAGGCGGCGCATCACGCAGGGCATGCATGGGTGACGGCAGGACGCGGCGCAACGCGCCGCCGCAACGACAGCCGCGCGACGACGCCAACGAGTCGCACGCCGACGGACAGTTCGATCTGTTCGGCGTGCCGACGGATGCCGCACGCGCGTCGCCGCCGGACGACGATCGCCCCGCCAGCGCCGATGAGCACGTGACGCCGGACGCGCAGGATGACGCGCGACCGACGCGGCTTGCCCGACAGACCTCCCGCCCCGCCGCCGATGACGACGAGCCTGCCCCGTCGTCCGGCCTGCTGTGGGACGAACCGCCCCCGCCGGCCGCCGAGCCGAAGAAAGGCCGCCGCAAGCGCGGCGTACTGCCCGCGCCGATCTCGGCGGACGTGGCCGACGCCGCGGCAGGCCTCCCGCCGAACGTGCGGCTCGGCACGTCGTCGTGGTATTTCCCCGGCTGGAACGGCATCGTCTACGACGGCGATTTCGCGCAGACGAAGCTGTCGCGCGAAGGGCTCGAAGCGTACGGCGCGCATCCGCTGCTGAAGAGCGTGAGCCTCGACCGGTCGTTCTACGGGCCGCTGTCGGTGGCCGACTACCTGCGCTACGCGCAGCAGGTGCCCGACGATTTCCGCTTCGTCGTGAAGGCGCCGGCCGCGGTGACCGACGCGGTGATCCGCGGCCGGCGCGGCGAGCCGTCCGGGCCGAACCCGACCTTCCTCGATGCCCAGCTCGCGACCCGCGAATTCGTCCAGCCGTGTCTCGACGGGCTCGGCCGGAAAGCCGGCGTGCTCGTGTTCCAGTTCTCGCCACTGCCCGATCAGCTGCTCGCGGAGCCGGCCGCGCTGATCGACCGGCTCGCCGCGTTCTTCGCGGCGCTGCCGCCGCTGCCGCCGGACGCCGACGGCACGCGCTACGCGATCGAGATCCGAGACGCGAGCCTGCTCACGCCGCGCTTCATCCGCGCGCTGGCCGCGCTCGGCGTGCGCTACTGCGTCGGCCTGCACGCGCGGATGCCCGACCCGCTGCGCCAGGCCGCCGCGCTCGCACTGCTCGACGGCGATGCGCCGGGCCCGCTGATCGTGCGCTGGAGCCTGCACGGCGGCTTCAAGTACGAGCAGGCGAAAGCGAAATACGAGCCGTTCGACAAGCTCGTCGACGAGGATCCGGCCACGCGCTCGGCGCTCGCAGAACTCGCCGCGCGCTATGCGCTGGCCGGGCAGCCGGTGATCATCACGATCAACAACAAGGCGGAAGGCTCCGCGCCGCTGTCGTGCATCGCGCTCGCCCGCGAAATCGCCGCCGCGTGCGCGCAGTGGCGCAACGAGGCGGCTTGACGCTGGTTTCGCCGGCTTGCGCCGCCGACGCTCAGGCGCCGCGCAGCGACTTCAGCCGGTGCGAGAACTTCTGCCGGAATTTCGCGAGCTTCGGCCCGATCACGACCGAGCAATAGCCCTGCCCCGGGTTCCGCGCGTAATAGTTCTGGTGATAGTCCTCGGCCGGCCAGTAGTTGCCGTCGAGCGGCACGACCTGTGTGACGATCGGCTGGCCGAACACCTGCTCGCGTTCGAGCTCGCGGATCACGTCGAGCGCCGTGTCGCGCTGCGCATCCGAATGCGTGAACACAACCGACCGGTACTGCGTGCCGACGTCGTTGCCCTGCCGGTTCAGCGTGGTCGGATCGTGCGTCGCGAAGAAGATCTCGAGGATCTCGCGATAGCCGATGCGCGCCGGATCGAACGTCACGTTGACGACTTCCGCGTGGCCGGTGTCGCCTTCGCAGATGTCGCGATAGCCCGGGTTGCGCGTATGGCCGCCCGCGTAACCCGACTGGACGGCCGTCACGCCGTCGACGTCGAGAAACACGGCCTCCGTGCACCAGAAACACCCGCCTCCGAGCGTCGCGGTTTCAAGCATCTCGTTCCCCATGAAATCAGTCCCTCGTGGATGAAGGCAGCCGGCACGCCAGTACCGGCGCCATCGTTTCGCGTCGCCGCCGCCCGCCCGCGGTGCGGCACGCAGCGGCACTCCGGCAAGTATCTCACTCGCGCGCGAAACTGGCAGATCACCCAGGTGCCGCGCCCGACTCGCCTGCACGATTCTCGTCTACACTTAGGCACGCGCTAGCACGGCGGCAAACCCGCCGCCACGCGCGCAGCGTTCGATGCATGCCCGACCCTGATGCAAACATCATCTGCCGGAACATCGCTATGCATGCCTTAACAGAATTCACCCGCATCACCCGCCCGGCCGCTGCCGCGTCGCGAGGCGCCGCTTCGGCTGCTTCATCACGTTGCCGCCCGTCCGCCCCGCCGCCGGTGCGGCGATCCGGCCTGTCGCCGTCACCCGCTTTCCCCGCTTTCACGATCTGATGCACGGCGCCGCGCGTGGCACCGACACGTGCGTCCGTGCGTCGATCGCACCCGCCGGCACGATGCACCCCGCGCGGCCATCCCGACCCGCACGCCCGCAACGAACGGCCGTGCGTTCACGATCCCAACCCATCGAGGAGGCATCACCATGAGCATGCGGCCCGACCCGACGTTTCACGCTTCGCCCGAGCTTGCGATGCAGGCGCCGGCGGAAGCGTTTGCCTATACGTTGTTGCTGAGCCCCGATTTTTCCAGACCCGACGCGCTCGCCGTGATCGACGTGAAGCCCGGTTCGCCGACGTACGGCAAGATCGTCCATACGGTGACGATGCCGAATACCGGCGACGAGTTTCACCATTTCGGCTGGAATGCGTGCTCGTCGTCGCTGTCGCCGCTCACCGGCCATGCGTTCCTCGAGCGCCGCTTCCTGATCATCCCCGGCCTGCGCTCGTCGCGCATCTACGTGATCGACACGAAGCCGCATCCGACGCAGGCGCGCATCCACAAGATCATCGAACCCGACGAGATCTTCGCGAAAACCGGCTATTCGCGGCCGCACACCGTGCATTGCGGCCCCGAGGGCATCTACGTGAGCACGCTCGGCGGCGCGGGCAAGGACGGCACCGACGGCGCGCCCGGCATCTTCATCATGGATTGCGAGACCTTCGACGTGCTCGGCCGCTGGGAGATCGACCGCGGCCCGCAGGACAAGCATTACGACTTCTGGTGGAACCTGCCGCGCGACTACATGGTGTCGAGCGAATGGGCGCTGCCGCCGCAATTCGAGAACGGGATCGTCCCCGAGGACCTGCTCGCGAACAAGTACGGGCACCGGCTGCATTTCTGGGACCTGCGCGCGCGGCGCAACGTGCAGACGATCGATCTCGGCGCGCAGCACCAGATGGCGCTCGAGGTGCGGCCCGCGCACGACCCGGTGCGCGAATACGGATTCGTCGGCGTCGTGGTCGACACGACCAATCTCGAAGGCTCGATCTGGACCTGGTGGCGCGAAGACGGCAAGTTCCATGTGAAGAAGACCGCGACGATCCCGGCCGAGCCGGCCACGGCCGACGAGCTGCCGCCGCTGCTGCAAGGATTCGGCGCGGTGCCGCCGCTCGTGACCGACATCGACCTGTCGCTCGACGACCGCTTCCTGTACGTGTCGTGCTGGGGCACCGGCGAGATGCGCCAGTACGACGTGTCGGACCCGCACAACCCGGTGCTCGCCGGGTCGGTGCGCATCGGCGGCATCGCGCGCCGTGCGCCGCACTCGAACGGCCGCGCGTTCGCGGGCGGCCCGCAGATGGTCGAGATCAGCCGCGACGGCCGGCGCGTGTACTGGACCAACTCGCTCTATTCGACGTGGGACGATCAGTTCTATCCGGACGGCGTGCCGGCCGCGCAGGTGCTCGCGCATGCGGGGCCGGACGGCGGGCTGACGCTCGCCGACGACTACTGGGTCGAATTCCCCGACGGCTATCGCGCGCACCAGATCCGGCTCGAAGGCGGCGACTGCTCGACCGACTCGTTCTGCTATCCGTCGGTCAAGCGTTGAGCGCCGGCCTTCCCGCGCCGTTCGCGCTGTGGGCGGCCGTGCTCGCGAGCGGCGTCTATCACGGGCTCAACCCGGCGATGGGCTGGCCGCTCGCGGTGTCGAACGCGCTGATGACGCGCCGCGGCCGCGCCCTCGTCGCGGCGCTTGGCTATCTCGCGGTCGGTCATGCGCTGGCCGTCTTCGCGGTGATGCTGCCGTTCGGGCTGCTCGCGGCGCTGCTCGCGTGGCAGTCGGCGATCCGGATCGGCGCGAGCGCGCTGGTGATCGGCTTCGGCGCGGTGCTGCTGATCCGGCGCCGGCATCCGCGGGCGCTCGCGCGGATTCCGCCGGCGCGGCTCGGCCTGTGGTCGTTCGCGGTCGCGCTCGCGCACGGCGCGGGGCTGATGCTCGTGCCGATCTACCTCGGTCTGTGCGGGCTGGATCGCGATGCCGGCCACCGCGCGGCGGCAACGCTCGTCGATGCGCATCTCGGGATGGCGCTCGTCGTCGCGGCCGTGCATGCGGCCGCGATGATCGCCGCCGGCGGCGGGCTCGCGTGGCTCGTGTACCGCTATCTCGGGCTGAAGTTCGTGTCGCGCAGCTGGTTCAATCTCGATACGGTGTGGGCGTCGAGCCTGATCGTCACGGGGGCGTTGTCGCTCGGGCTGGCGGCGGCGCGATAGCGCGGGTAGCGATCGCGCGCTGGCGCAACGACATGCCGCGCGGCATGGCCGCGGCGTTAAAAACGGGACAGAACCGCGCTGCCGGTCGCGCGCCGCAGTGTTCGCTACGTCACCCTGCCGTCGCGATGCGCCGCCCGACCGGGCCCGGCGGCCCCGATTCCGCTAAAATCGGGCCATGCGCACCCCTTCCCAATCGACCGCCTTGTCGTCTTTCGTCCGCCGCACCCGTCACGCCCGTGTCGTGTCGCGCCCGCCCGTCCCGTTCCGGATGGCTGCCCGATGAGCCAGGCCAATCCGCCGGATTTCGACGCGGCCGCGTTCCGGCAAGCGCTCGGCCAGTTCGCGACGGGCGTGACGGTGATCACGACGCGCGCGCCGTCCGGCCAACTGATCGGCATCACCGCCAGTTCGTTCAATTCCGTTTCGCTCGATCCGCCGCTCGTGCTATGGAGCCTCGCGCACAAATCGGCGTCGACGCCCGTGTTCCGCGGCAACAGCCACTACGTGGTGAACGTGCTCGCGGCGTCGCAGCTCGACCTGTGCAAGCGCTTTTCGACCTACAAGGGCGACCGCTTCGAAGGGATCGCGCATGCGGCCGGCAACTCCGGGATGCCCGTGCTCGACGGCGCGCTCGCGTGGTTCGAATGCCACAACCGCAGCCGCTACGACGAAGGCGACCACGTGATCTTCGTCGGCGAAGTGGAACGCTGCGGCGTGCGCGCGGTATCGGACACGGCGCCGCCGCTCGTGTTCCACGGCGGCGGCTTCCACGGCCTCACACCGCTTTGATCGCCCCCGTGCGCGCCAGCCCGACCGGCGCGCCCGCTTCGTCCTTCAGCGTCTGCAGCACGATGTTCGAACGGATGTCCATTACGCCCGGCGCCTTGTACAGGCGGTTCAGCACGAAATCCGAATAGTGCTTGAGGTTGTGCGCGAGCACGCGCAGCAGATAGTGGCTCTCGCCCGTCACGACGAACGCGCCGACCACCTCCGGCCATTCGCGCAGCGCTTCCGCGAAGCGCTCGTGCCATTGATTTTCTTCGTTGCGCATCGACACCTGCACGAACGCCTCGAGCTCGAAGCCGAGCTTCTCGCGGCTCAGGCACGCGCGATAGTGCTCGATCACGCCCTGCTCCTCGAGCAGGCGCATGCGGCGCAGGCAGGCGGATGGCGAAAGCGAGATGCGTTCGGCCAGGTCGAGATTGCTGATTCTGCCCTCCTCCTGCAATACCGCCAGAATCCGGCAGTCGGTGGCATCGAGCGTGATCGCGTGCATTTTTGGTCCCCGTTTTCCCTCTGAGTCGAATTATCTGCCAATCCGGCGGATTGTCCATGTTTATTTCGCAAGCACTTTCTGCGAGCGTCCACCTATCATTCGAAGCATCGATTCACGCTTCGTCATGCCATGGACACACTCTGGGACATTTCGCCGCCAGTCAGCCCCGCCACGCCCGTGTGGCCGGGCGATACGCCGGTTTCCGTCGAACGCGTGTGGCGGATGGAGGCCGGTTCGCCGGTCAACGTCGCGCGGCTGACGCTGTCGCCGCACACGGGCGCGCACTGCGACGCGCCGCTGCACTACGACGCCGACGGCGCGCCGATCGGCGCGGTGCCGCTCGACACCTATCTCGGCCCGTGCCGCGTGATCCATTGCATCGGCGCATCGCCCGTCGTGCGGCCGGCCGATGTGGAAGCCGCGCTCGACGGCGTGCCGCCGCGCGTGCTGTTGCGCACTTATGCGCGCGCCGCGGTCGAGCAGTGGGACAGCAACTTCTGCGCGGTCGCGCCCGACACCGTCGACCTGCTCGCCGCGCACGGCGTGAAGCTGATCGGCATCGATACGCCGTCGCTCGATCCCCAGGAATCGAAGACGATGGATGCGCATCACCGCGTACGCGCGCACCGGATGGCGATCCTCGAAGGGATCGTGCTCGACGACGTGCCGACCGGCGACTACGAACTGATCGCGCTGCCGCTGAAATTCGCGACGCTCGACGCGAGCCCCGTGCGCGCGGTGCTGCGCGCGCTGCCCGCGCAGGCTTCCTGACTACCCGACCTACGACCTCACATCATGATGATCAAGACCCGTGAAGATGCGCTCGCGCTCGACCGCGACGACCCGCTGGCCCCGCTGCGCGACCAGTTCTCGCTGCCCGACGGCGTGATCTACCTCGACGGCAACTCGCTCGGCGCGCAGCCGCGCGCGTCGGCCGCCCGCGCGCAGCAGGTGATCGGCGCCGAATGGGGCGAAGGCCTGATCCGCAGCTGGAACACGGCCGGCTGGTTCGCGCTGCCGCGCCGCCTCGGCGACAAGCTCGCGACGCTGATCGGCGGCGCGCCCGGCGAAACGGTCGTCACCGACACCATCTCGATCAACCTGTTCAAGCTGCTGTCCGCGATGCTGCGCCACCAGGCCGAGCGCGCGCCCGAGCGTCGCGTGATCGTGTCGGAGCGCTCGAACTTCCCGACCGACCTGTATATCGCGCAAGGGTTGATCGAGCAGCTCGGCGGCAACTACGAACTGCGCCTGATCGACGATCCGGCCGACCTGCCCGGCGCGCTCGGCGCGGACACGGCCGTCGCGATGATCACGCACGTGAACTACCGCACCGGCTACATGCACGACATGCCGGCCGTCACGCAACTGGTGCACGATGCGGGCGCGCTGATGCTGTGGGATCTCGCGCACTCGGCCGGCGCGGTGCCGGTCGATCTGAACGGCGCGCGCGCGGACGGCGCGGTCGGCTGCACGTACAAGTACCTGAACGGCGGCCCCGGCTCGCCCGCATTCGTGTGGGTGCCGCAGCGTCACCTCGCGCATTTCTCGCAGCCGCTGTCGGGCTGGTGGGGCCACCGCGCGCCGTTCGCGATGCAGCCGGGCTTCGCGCCCGACCCGGGCATCGCGCGCTTCCTGTGCGGCACGCAGCCGATCGTGTCGATGTCGATGGTCGAATGCGGGCTCGACGTGTTCCTGCAGACCGACATGCAGACGATCCGCCGCAAGTCGCTCGCGCTGACCGACGCGTTCATCGCGCTCGTCGAGGAACGCTGCGCGGGCCTGTCGCTGAAGCTCGTCACGCCGCGCGCGCATCACCAGCGCGGCTCGCAGGCGAGCTTCGAGCATCCGCACGGCTACGAAGTGATGCAGGCGCTGATCGCGCGCGGCGTGATCGGCGACTACCGCGAGCCGTACGTGCTGCGCTTCGGCTTCACGCCGCTCTATACGCGCTTCGCCGACGTATGGGATGCGGTCGAGACGCTGCGCGACATCCTCGCCACCGACGCGTGGAAGGCGCCCGAGTTCGCCGAACGCGGCGCGGTGACCTGAGCGGTGTTGCGTGGCGCGCCGCCGCATGCGCAGCGCGCGCCACGCGTTCGTCATTCAAATCTGGAGAAAGTCGTGAATTCTGGTCATATGCAGCCGCCCGGCGGCGACGCGCCGGCAGGCTGCCCGTTCTCGGGCACACGCGCCGCACAACCGGCGCAAGCCGCGCACGAGGCCCCGCACGTGCCGGGCGAGGCCAACGCTCAAGCCGGCTGGCACGACGCGCAGCTCGATTTCTCGAAGTCGATGAGCTATGGCGACTACCTGTCGCTGAATTCGATCCTCGATGCGCAGCATCCGCTGTCGCCCGATCACAACGAGATGCTGTTCATCATCCAGCATCAGACGAGCGAACTGTGGATGAAGCTCGCGCTGTTCGAGCTGCGCGGCGCGCTCGACGCGGTGCGCACCGACGCGCTGCCGCCCGCGTTCAAGATGCTCGCGCGCGTGTCGCGCATCCTCGAGCAACTGGTCCAGGCGTGGAACGTGCTGTCGACGATGACGCCGTCCGAGTATTCGGCGATGCGGCCGTATCTCGGCCAGTCGTCGGGCTTCCAGTCGTACCAGTATCGACAGCTCGAATTCCTGCTCGGCAACAAGAACGCGCAGATGCTGCAGCCGCATGCGCACCGGGCCGACATCCTCGAACAGGTGCGCGCGACGCTCGAAGCGCCGTCGTTCTACGACGAGGTCGTGCGCCTGCTCGCGCGGCGCGGGTTCCCGATCGCGCCCGAGCGGCTCGAGCGCGACTGGACCCAGCCGATGCGGCACGACGAGACGGTCGAGGCCGCGTGGCTCGAGGTCTACCGTCATCCGCAGCAGCACTGGGAACTGTACGAGATGGCCGAGGAACTCGTCGATCTCGAGGATGCGTTCCGCCAGTGGCGCTTCCGTCACGTGACGACGGTCGAACGCATCATCGGCTTCAAGCAGGGCACCGGCGGCACGAGCGGCGCGCCGTATCTGCGCAAGATGCTCGACGTCGTGCTGTTCCCCGAGCTCTGGCACGTGCGCACCACGCTGTAACGCACGCGATGCGTCCGCACGTCACGACGACGTGCGGGCGAGTTCGTCCCCTTCGCGCGGCTGCGTTTGCGCGCGCGACAGCCGCGGAATGTGCCGCCGCACCGCGAGCAGCGCGACGCACACCACGCCCATCGCAACGGCCAGCATCGTCAGGTACGCGCCCGCGCCGCCCGCCGTGATCACGAGCGCGCCCGCGAACGCGCTGAGGATCGCGCCGAGCCGGCCGAACGCGAGCGCGCTCGCGGTCCCCGTCGCGCGCACGGCCGTCGGGTAGATGTACGCGCACAGCGCATACATCGTCGACTGCACCGCATTGACGAACAGCCCGTGCAGGCCGAGCCCGACGATCAGCCAGTTCGTGTGACGGCTCGCGTCGACGCCCATCAGCCACACCGCGCTCGCGGCGCCCCCGATGCTGCACAGCGCGAGCGGCCAGCGCGACCCCGCGTGCGCGATCGCCCACGCGCACAACAGCGCGCCGATCACGCCGCCGAGGTTGTACGCGGTGAGTCCCGAGCCCGCAACCGACACGCTCAACCCGCTCGCCGCGAGCATCGTCGGCAGCCAGCTGAATGCCGCATACACGGCGAGCAGACACATGAAGAACGCGCACCACAGCGCGACCGTGTCGCGCGCCTGCCCGCTCGCGAACAGCGCGCCGAAGCCGCCGCGGCCGCCCGGCGCGCGGGCGTCCTTCGCATCGGTGAACACGGTGCCCGGCGCGACCGGCCGCTGCATCCGCGCGAGCAGCGCGCCGAGTTCCGGCCAGCGCGCGGGGCGCCGCGCCAGATAGCGCGGCGATTCGGGCAACGCGCGCACGAGCACGAAGCCGAGCACGAGCGGCAACGCGCCGCCCGCGAAGAACAGCCCGCGCCAGCCGTAGCGCGGCAGCACCTCGTGCGCGAACAGGCCGGCCAGCATCCCGCCGAGCGGCACGCAGACGATCGTCGCGGTCACCATCATCGTGCGGCGCCGCGCGGGCGTGTATTCGGCGGTCATCGTCGTGGCGGTCGGCAGCGCGCCGCCGATCCCGAGCCCCGCGCAAAAGCGCAGGATCGCGATCGTCGCGACGTCGGGCGCGAACCCGATCGCGCAGGTCGCGATGCCGAACAGGAACACGCTGCCGATCACGGCCTGGCGGCGGCCGAAGCGGTCCGCGACGATCCCCGCGCACGCGCTGCCGATCCCCATCCCGACCAGCCCCGCCGCGACGGCCGGCGCGAACGCGCCGCGCGTGACGCCCCATTCGCGGATCAGCACCGGAATCGCGAAACCGATCAACTGGCCGTCGAAACCGTCGAGCACGATCGCGAGCGCGGCGAGCAGCACCACGCCGCGCTGCATCGGCGTGAACGGCCCGTCGTCGAGCGTCGTGCCGATGTCGACCGAGGGCGGCCGCCGTTCATTCAGTGCGTCGGGCGTGCTCATGCGGCCTCCGATGCACCGCGCGTCGGCGGCAAGAGGCGCGAACGGCGCGCGGCAAGACAACGGTATTCGATGGTTTTCATGGCGTCTCCTGTTGTCCGGGCTGGCGCGCGCACGCGTGCCCGGATCTCATGCTGTGCAGCAGTCGACCGGCGCTCATCGATCGGCACCGGTGTCTCGTCCCATCCTTCAAGATCCAGCGCCGTTGCTTCGCGCGCACGGCATCCGTATCGTCATGCGGCGCCAGCCGGCCGCCGGCCTGTTGCTCAGTTCGTCCGCGCGTCGATCAACCGGACCAGCGCGAGCAGCGTCTCCGCATGCGGCACCGCGACGCCAGTTTCGCGTGCGGCCGCGACGACCTTGCCGCTGATCGCATCGATTTCGGTGCGGCGCCCCGCAAGCACGTCCTGCAGCATCGACGGGCGATGGCCGAGATGGTCGCGGATCGCATGCTCGACGTTGCGCGCGATGCGCTCGCCATCGACCGCGATGCCCTTCGCGCGCGCGACGGCGGCCGTCTCCGCCGCGATCGCGAGCGCGAGCCGCGGCCCGTCGTGATGATGGCCGAGCTGGTCGACGGTGCAGCCCGTCGCCGCGCACAGCGTGTTGAGCGCCGCGTTGAACGCGACCTTCTCCCAGATCGCGGCCCATACGTCGGCGTCGAGCGTGCACGCGAGCCCCGCGCGCGACAGCGCGTCGGCCACCGCCGCCGCGAACGGGTGCGCCGCACCGTCGGCCGTCATCATGCGGATCGTGCCGGCGCCGTGCGAGCGCACGTGCGCGGGCCCGGCCGCATCGGCCGGCCACGTCGTCACGCCGACCAGGATGCGCTCCAGCGGCACGAACGCATTCAGCGTCTCGACGTTGCCGAGCCCGTTCTGCAGCGTCAGCACGAACGTGTCCGTCGTCAGCAGCGCGCGCACGCCATCGAGCGCCGCGCGCGTGTGCAGCGATTTCGTGAAAACGATCAGCAGGTCGAACGGTGTGTCGGGCGCGCCGGCCGCGGCCGCATTCGCGGCTTCCGGTCGCACGGCCTGCAGCGTGCGAATGCGCCGTTCGCCGCGATCGTCGTCGATGCGCAGCCCGTCGCGGCGGATTGCATCGAGATGCGCATCGTTCACGTCGATCAGCGTGACGGCTTCGCCGCTTTCGGCGAGCCGCCCGCCGAACAGCGAGCCCATCGCGCCCGCTCCCAGAATCGCGATTCTCATCGTCGGCCGCCTCGTCAGAATGGGTAGTGGCGCGGGGCCGTCTGCACGGTGATCCAGCGCAGGTCGGTGAACGCGGCGATGCCGGCGTTGCCGCCGAAGTGGCCGAAGCCGCTGTCCTTCACGCCGCCGAACGGCATCTGCGCCTCGTCGTGCACGGTCGGGCCGTTCACGTGACAGAGGCCCGATTCGATGCGCGCCGCGACGCGCAGCGCCCGCGCGACGTCGCGGCTGAACACGGCCGACGCCAGCCCGAACGCGTTGTCGTTCGCGCAGCGGATCGCGGCCTCCTCGCCGTCGACGCGCACGATGCCCTTCACCGGGCCGAACGATTCTTCCGCATAGACGCGCATCGCCGGCGTCACGTGGTCGAGCAGCGTCGCCGGAAACAGCGTGCTGTCCGCCTTGCCGCCGCACCGCAGCGTCGCGCCGTGCGCGAGCGCATCGTCGATCAGCGCGTTGCAGCGCTCGACCGCCTTGGTGTCGATCAGCGAACCAAGGACGACCGGCCCGTGGCGCGGGTCGCCGAGCGGCAGCGACGCGGCCTTGGCGGCGAGCTTCGCGACGAACGCATCGGCGATCGACGCGTCGACGACGATGCGCTCGGTCGACATGCAGATCTGCCCGGAATTCGCGAACGCCCCGAATGCGGCCGCGGCGACCGCCGCGTCGAGGTCGGCATCGTCGAGCACGACGAACGGCGCCTTGCCGCCGAGCTCCAGCACCGCCGGCTTCAGATGGCGCGCGCACGCTTCGGCGACGATCCGCCCGACCCGCGTCGAGCCGGTGAAATTCACGCGGCGCACGGCCGGGTGCGCGATCAGCGCGTCGACGACGGCGCCCGCATCGTCGGGCGCGTTCGTCACGAAGTTGACGACGCCCGGCGGCAGCCCGGCCTCCTGCAGCGCCTCGACGACCAGCCCGTGCGTGACGGGGCACAGCTCCGAGCCTTTCAGCACGATCGTGTTGCCGCAGGCGAGCGGCAGCGCGAGCGCGCGCGTCGCGAGAATCACCGGCGCATTCCACGGCGCGATGCCGAGCACGACGCCGGCCGGCTGCCGCACGCCCATCGCAAGCGAGCCCGGCACGTCGGACGGGATCAGCTCGCCGCCGACCTGCGTGGTCAGCGACGCGGCCTCGACGAGCCCGCTCGCCGCGAGCTGCACGTTGAAGCCGGCCCACAGCGCGGATGCGCCCGTTTCAGCCGCCATCGCGGCGACGAACTGCTCTTGCTTCGCTTCGAGCGCGGCGGCCGCCTTCAGCAGCAAGGCGCGCCGCGCGCCGGGGCCGCGCGCGGCCCAGCCGGGAAACGCACGGGCAGCCGCATCGGCCGCCGCGCGCGCATCGTCGACGGTGCCTGCGGGCGCGGCCGACGCGATGTCGCCGTCGAGCGGGTTACGGCGCACGAAGGTCGCGCCGCTGGACGAGTGGCGGCGTTCCCCGCCGATCAGCATCGCTACGGTTTGCATGGAATCTCCGGAAAGACGCGCGCGGCGCGTCAGGCAATCTCGACGTCGACGACGACCGGCGTCGCCGCACGCAGCGCATCGGTCAGCGTGTCGCGCAGGCGTGCGGCATCGGTCACGCGCACGCCGCGGCAGCCCATCCCTTGCGCGAGCGCGACGAAATCCAGGTCGGGCAGATCGGTGCCCTGCACCGGGTCGCTCGGGCCGAAGCCGAACACGGGCGCAAAATCCTGCAGCGCCGCGTAACGCCGGTTGTTCAGGATCACGAACGTGATCGGCAGTTTCAGTTGCGCGGCGCTCCACAGCGCCTGGATCGAATACAGGCTCGAGCCGTCGCCGATCAGCCCGATCACGCGCCGGCCCGGCTGCGCGAGCGCGACGCCGACGGCGGCCGGCATCCCGTAGCCGAGCCCGCCGCTGTCCATCGTGTAGAACGTGCCGCTGCGCGTGAACGGCAGATGCTCCTGCATCACCGGCCGCGCGCTCGGCGCCTCCTCGACGACGATGTCCTGCGCGTCGCGCACGTCGGCGAGCGTCTGCAGCGCGAACGCGACCGACATCCGCTCGCCGGCGGCGGGCGCATCGACGCGCACCCGCGGCGCGCGCGCCTCGGGCATCGGCCGCTCGGGCGGCGCGGGACGCGCCAGCAGATCGCGCGCGGCGAGCCGCAAATTGCCGACGACCGCATCGCCCGACGGCGTCCACGCGGCGACGCCCGGATCGTCGACGAGCTGCACGAGCGTCGCGCCCGGCGGCACGTGCGGGCCGAAGCCCTCGATGTGATAGGTGAACGCGGGCGCGCCGAACGCGAATACGAGGTCGTGGCCGTCGAGCCGCGCGACGATCTTCTCGCGGATCGCAGGCAGGAAGCCGGCGAACAGCGGATGGTCCTCGGGAAAGCTGCAGCGCCCCGACATCGGCGCGACGTACACGCGTGCCCGATGCCGTTCGGCGAGCTGCACGACGTCGCCCCACGCGAGCGCGCGATCGACGGCCGCGCCGACCACCAGCGCGGGACGCCGCGCGGCATCGAGCGCGTCGCCGAGCCGCGCGAGCGCGTCGGGATCGGGCCGCACGACGCTGCTCACGTCGCGGCGCGGCAGCAGCTCGGCCGGCTGGTCCCAGTCGTCGACCGGAATCGACACGAACACCGGCCCGCGCGGCTCCTGCATCGCGATCCGGTACGCACGCGCGATCGCGGCCGGCACGTCCTGCGCACGCGCGGGCTCGATGCTCCATTTCACGTACGGCTTCGGCAACTCGGCGGCCTGCGTCGCGCCAAGGAACGGATCGAACGGCAGAATCGCGCGCGCCTGCTGGCCCGCGGTGACGATCAGCGGCGTGCGGTTCTTGAATGCGGTGAACAGATTGCCCATCGCGTTGCCGACGCCGGCCGCCGAATGCAGGTTCACGACGGCTGCATTGCCGGTGGCCTGCGCATGACCGTCGGCCATGCCGACCACGACGGCTTCGTGCAGGCCGAGCACGTAGCGGAAATCGTCGGGGAAGTCGCGGAACATCGGCAGCTCGGTCGAACCGGGATTGCCGAACACGCGGTCGATGCCGAACTGGCGGAGCAAATCGATCACGGCGTCGCGCACGGTGATCGATGCGGCGGAATGGGACGGGGTGCCGGACATGCTCGGGCGTCTCCTCGATGGCTTGGCGGTTTCCACAGTATCGAAGCGCAAGCCATTCACGGATACTGTATTTTCTGCGAAAAGCCATTACGTCCCCGCATGACTTTCGATCTCCGACAATTGCGCGCGTTTACGACGATCGTCGCGTGCGGCAGCCTCGGCCGTGCGGCCGACGCGCTGCATGTCACGCAGCCGGCGCTGAGCCGGATCCTGAAGCGGCTCGAGGAGCAGGTCGGCGCGCCGCTGTTCGAACGCCATTCGAAGGGCGTGCAACTCACCGCGTTCGGCGAAGCGTTGCTGCCGCACGCGACGCTGCTGCAGCACGAGGCCGAGCATGCGCGCGAGGAACTGGACGCGATGCGCGGGTTCGCGAAGGGCACGATCAAGGTCGGCACGGTGGGCAGCATCGCGAGCCTCGTGCTGCCGGTCGCGGTCGGCCGCGTGCTCGACCGCTGGCCGAACCTGCGCGTCGAAATCATCGAGGGCGTGTGGGACCGGCTCGCGGAAGGGCTGATCAAGCACGAGATCGACCTCGCGCTGTCCGCGCACGGGCCCGATACCGACGAGATCGTCGCGATTCCCGAATGCCGCTGGGAAGATCGCAGCCATATCGTTGCGGCGCCGCACCATCCGCTGCGCGCGCTCGGCCGCGCACCGACGCTCGCCGATACGCTGCACGCGCGCTGGGCGATTCCGCCGCGCGGCACCGCGCCGTTCGACCACATGCGCGCGACCTTCGACGCGCACGGGCTGCCGTTGCCCGACATCGCGGTCGAGACGCGCTCGGTCATCACGCTGAAAAGCCTGGTCGCGCATGCGGGCTTCCTCAGCTGGATGGCCGAGCCGATGGTCGGCGCCGAACGGCGCGCCGGCACGATCGACACGCTGCCGGTACGCGAAGTCGTCGCGGTGCGCACGCTCACCGCGTTCCGGCGCCGCCACGGGATCCTGCCGGGGCCGGCCGGCAAGCTGCTCGACGAACTCGTCGCCCTCACGCGCGAAGGGCGCTGACGCCTTTTCCGCCGGCGCCGCCCCACTCGCCCTGCCCCGTACGCCACCGCAGCGCACCATCGAAATGCCGTGTCCGCGCCTTGACTTTCGCTCGCCCGAATACGATCATTCGCTCACACAAAGAGCAAATGATCGTATTCGACAGGATAGACAGCCAGGAACAGGAGACACGGATGAGCGAATCGTCCTCCGCCCACGCGCCCGTGCTGCTGCACATCGGCGCGGGCTCGTTTCACCGCGCGCACCAGGCGTGGTATCTGCATCGCGTGAACGCGGCCGTGCCGGCCGACGAACGCTGGTCGCTGACCATCGGCAACATCCGCGACGACATGCGCGCGACGATGGACGCGCTGGCCGCCCAGCACGGCGCGTACACGCTCGAAACCGTCACGCCGCAAGGCGAGCGCGCGTACGAGACGATCCGTGCGATCACGCGCGTGCTGCCGTGGTCGATCGACCTCGCCGCGCTGATCGACGCGGGCGCCGATCCAGCCTGCCGGATCGTGTCGTTCACCGTCACCGAAGGCGGTTACTACCTCGACGAACACAACCGGCTCGACGTCGCGAACGCCGATCTCGCCGCCGACCTGCAGGGCGCGCGCACGACGCTGTACGGCGCGCTCGCGGCGCTGCTCGCCGAACGTGTGAAGCGCGGCGCGGGCCCACTCACGCTGCAGAGCTGCGACAACCTGCGCAACAACGGCGCACGCTTTCGCGCGGGGATGCGCGAATTCCTCGAACGGCGCGGCGAAGGCGGCCTGCTCGCGTGGTTCGATGCGCACGTCGCGACGCCGAGCGCGATGGTCGACCGCATCACGCCGCGCCCGACCGCCGACGTGCGCGAGCGCGTGCGGGCGGCCACCGGCATCGACGACGCGTGCCCGGTGATGGGCGAATCGTTCATCCAGTGGGTGATCGAGGACCGCTTCGCGGCCGGCCGGCCGCGCTGGGAACTGGCCGGCGCGGAACTCGTCGACGACGTGCATCCGTACGAGGAAGCGAAGATCCGCATCCTTAACGCGACGCACAGCTGCATCGCGTGGGCCGGCACGCTCGCGGGCTACACCTACATCCATGAAGGCACGCACGACGCGGCAATCCGCCGCTTCGCGCACGGCTACGTGACGCAGGACGTGATCCCGTGCCTCACGCCGAGCCCGCTCGATCTCGCGCGCTATCGCGACGTCGTGCTGGAGCGCTTCGGCAACCCGTACGTGCTCGACACGAACCAGCGCGTCGCGGCCGACGGCTTCTCGAAGATTCCCGGCTTCATCGCGCCGACGCTCGTCGAATCGTTCGCGCGCGGCGCCGCGCCGGTCGCCACCGCCGTGCTGCCCGCGCTGTTCCTGCGCTTTCTCGAACGCTGGGCGCGCGGCACGCTGCCCTATGCGTACCAGGACGGCGTGATGGACGACAGCAGCGCACGCGCGATCGTCGAAGCCGACGACCCCGTCGTCGCGCTGTGCGCCAACCGCGCGCTGTGGGGCTCGCTCGCCGGCAACGCGGCGCTGTTCGATGCGTTGCGCGCCGGGCTCGCGCGCGTCGACGCCTGGCTCGCCGCGCGTTGACGACGCGCGCGCCGGCGCCCGGCCGCGCAGCCGGGCGAACCCGCTTGGCACAGGCCGTGCGGCACGGCTAAAGTAGCGGCTCCTCACCGACCGAACGGATCGCTCATGTATCTCGGCATCGACCTCGGCACCTCGGAAGTGAAGGTGCTGCTGCTGGCCCCGGACGGCACGGTGGTCGGCACCGCGGGCTCGCCGTTCACCGTGTCGCGCCCGCACCCGCGCTGGGCGGAACAGCATCCGGACGACTGGTGGCAAGGCACGCTCGCCGCGCTCGCGGCGCTGCGTGAACGGCATCCCCACGCGTTCGCGCAGGTGCGCGGCATCGGCCTGTCGGGCCAGATGCACGGCGCGGTGCTGCTCGGCCGCGACGACCGCGTGCTGCGCCCCGCGATCCTGTGGAACGACATGCGCAGCGCCGACGAATGCGCGCTGCTCACCGAACGTGCGCCCGACCTCCACGCGCTGGCCGGCAACCTCGCGATGCCCGGCTTCACCGCGCCGAAGCTGCTGTGGGTCGCGAAGCACGAACCCGACGTGTTCGCGGCCACCGCGTGCGTGCTGATGCCGAAGGATTACCTGCGGTTCCGGCTGACCGGCGCGAAAGTGTCCGATCCGTCCGACGCGGCCGGCACGCTGTGGCTCGACGTCGCGCGCCGCGACTGGTCCGATGCGCTGCTCGCCGCGTGCGGGATGACGCGCGAGCAGATGCCGCGCATCGTCGAAGGCAACGCGCCGTCCGGCACGCTGCGCGCGGACGTCGCACGCGAGCTCGGGCTGTCGGAGGCCGTGCTGGTCGCGGGCGGCGGCGGCGACAACGCGACGAGCGCGCTCGGCATCGGCGCGATCCACGCGGGCGACGGCTTCGTGTCGCTCGGCACGTCGGGCGTGCTGAGCGTGGTCGGCGATCGCTTCATGCCGAATCCCGCGTCGGCCGTGCATGCGTTCTGCCATGCGATTCCCGATCGCTGGCAACTGATGAGCGTCGTGCTGTCGGCCGCGAGTTGCCTGCGCTGGGTCTGCAAGCTGACCGGCACCGACGAGCCCGCGCTGCTCGCCGAAGTCGAGGCGCTCGATCCCGACGCGCTCGCGGCGGCGCCGCTGTTCCTGCCCTACCTGTCCGGCGAACGCACGCCGCACAACGATCCATACGCGCAGGGCGTGTTCTTCGGGATGACGCATGCGACCGAGCGCGCGCACTTGGGCTACGCGGTGCTCGAAGGCGTGACGCTCGGCCTCGCCGACGGCCTCGACGCGCTGCACGCGGCCGGCGTCGAAACCGACCAGCTGTCGCTGATCGGCGGCGGTGCGCGCAGCGCGTTCTGGGCGCAACTGATCGCGGACGCGCTGAACGTGCGCACGCAGCAGATCGGCGGCGGCGAAACGGGCGCGGCGCTCGGCGCGGCGCGGCTCGGTTGGCTGGCCGTCGGCGGCGACGCACATACGGTGCTGACCAAGCCGCCGGTACGCGCCGAATACGCACCGGATGCCGCTCGCCATGCGCGGCTGCGCGAACGCCTCGATGCGTTCCGCACGCTGTACCGTCACGTGCGGCCGCTGTACGAGCCGTCGCGCGCGCGGCTCGCGTAGGCGCGCTCCGTCGCACGGCCGGCCGCAGGCCAGCCGCGCGACATGCGTTACAGTGGATGCCGTCATGCGGCCCGCCGGCCGGCCCGCGGGGCGGCCCCCCGATCCGAACCGAATCGCTATCGTGTCCAAGTCCTCAGAAAAACTCGATCTCGCCACGCGCGCCGCGTGGCTCTATTACGTCGCGGGCGACACGCAGAACGAAATCGCCGAAAAGCTGCAGGTGTCGCGCCCCGTCGCGCAGCGTCTCGTCGCGTTCGCGGTCGAGAAGAACCTGATCCGCGTGCGCGTCGACCATCGGCTCGCCGACTGTCTCGACCTCGGCGCGCAGCTGTCGAAACGCTACGGCCTCGCGATGTGCGAAGTCGTGCCCGTCGACGCCGATGCGCCCGACGCGATCGACCGCAAGCTCGCGGTCGCCGGCGCGCAGGTGATGGAGCGCTACCTGAACGAGACGCGACCGATGGTGATCGCGGTCAGCAGCGGCCGGACGCTGAAGGCCGCGGTCGCGCAGATCGCGCAGATCGACCGCCCGCAGCACCGGCTCGTGTCGATGGTCGGCGCGATCGCGGCCGACGGTTCGTCGAACCGCTACGACGTCGCGCAGTACATCTCCGAGAAAACCGGCAGCAAGCATTTCCTGCTGCCCGCGCCGCTGTTCGCCGACAGCGACGCCGAACGCGCGCAGTGGTGCAACCACCGGCTGTACCGGATCGTCGAGGCGCTGTCCGGCGAGGCCGACGTCGCGTTCGTCGGGATCGGCAACATCGGCCCGCACTGCCCGCTCTACGAAGACGGCTTCATCACCGAACAGGAGCGCGACGAGATGACCGCGCTCGGCGCGGTGGCCGAGCTGCTCGGCGTGCCGATCGACGCGCAGGGCACGCAGATCACCGTGTCGACGAGCGCGCGCGTGACCAGCGTCGCGCTCGCCACGCCGCCGAAGCTGCCGACGATCGCGTTCGCCGGCGGCCCGAAGAAACACGACGCGGTGATTGCCGCGCTGCGCGGCGGCTGGCTGTCGGGGCTCGTCACCGACGAAGCGTGCGCGCGCGCCGCGCTCGCGGCGAAGGCGGCCTGACGCGGCCATGGATCCTGCGCGGCGCTCGGCCGTACCGGCATTGCTTCGCGCTACCGCGGGGGACGCACGATCGACGCGCAAACCGCCGAACACCGACGCGTCACGCCGCCTTCGCGTGCACGCTCAGCCGCCGGAACGCCTGCCCGTTTTCGTCGAACAGGTGACAGTGCTCCGCCTGCGCATGCACGCGCAACGCGTCGCCGGTGCGGTACGTGTCGAGCGGCGGAATCCGCGCGATCAGCCCGTCCGGCGCGACGGCCGATTCCGCATACAGATATGCGGCATCGCCGAGCGACTCGACCGCCATCGTGCGCGCGGCAACGCCCGCGGCGGCCGCATCGACCAGCAGATGCTCGGGCCGCACGCCCACGGTCACCGCCGCGCCGCGTTGCAGCCCCGCCGCGTCCACCGCGACACGCTGCGTCTCGCCGCTGTCGAAGCGCACGAGCACGCCGCCCGCATCGGCCGATTCGACCGTGCCCTTCAGGAAGTTCATCTTCGGCGAGCCGATGAAGCCCGCGACGAACTGGTTCGCCGGCGCGTGATAGAGCGCGTTCGGCGTGCCGACCTGCTGCACCGCGCCGCCCGACAGCACGACGATCTTGTCGGCGAGCGTCATCGCCTCGACCTGGTCGTGCGTCACGTAGATCATCGTCGTCTTCAGCTCGTCGTGCAGTCGCGCGAATTCCAGCCGCATCTTCACGCGCAGCGCGGCGTCGAGGTTCGACAGCGGCTCGTCGAACAGGAACACCTTCGGCTTGCGCGTGATCGCGCGACCGATCGCGACGCGCTGCCGCTGGCCGCCCGACAGCTGCTTCGGCTTGCGGTCGAGCAGATGATCGATGTGCAGGATTTTCGCGGCCTGCTTCACCGCCTGGTCGATCTCGGGCTTCTTCGCGCCGGCGAGCTTCAGGCCGAACGCCATGTTGTCGTATAGCGTCATATGCGGGTACAGCGCATACGACTGGAACACCATCGCGATGCCGCGTTTCGCGCTCGGCACGTCGTTGACCTTCGCGCCGTCGATCAGCAGGTCGCCGTTCGAAATGTCTTCGAGGCCGGCAATCATCCGCATCAGCGTGGATTTGCCGCAGCCGCTCGGGCCGACGAACACGACGAATTCGCCGTCGGCGATGTCGAGGTTCACGTTGCGCAGCACTTCGGTGTCGTCGTAGCGCTTCGCGATGTTGCGCAGGAGCACGCTTGCCATGATCTGTCTCCGTTCGTTCGTGATGCGCCGCGTTGAAAGCGGCGCGCCTTCGTTCCTGATTGCTAGTTCGGCAGCACCTCGCCCGTCGCCTGCCAGCGCGCGACGTAGCCGGGCAGCTCGTGCATGTCGTCGAATACGTGACGCGCGCCGATGCCGCGCAGCGCGTCGATCTGGGCCGCCGATGCGTGCCCGCCGCCGATGAAGCCGAGCACGGTCATGCCGGCCGCGGCCGCGGCGGTGATGCCGGTCACGCTGTCCTCGACCACGAGGCATTGCGCGGGCACCGCGCCGAGCGTGCGTGCGGCTGCCAGATACACGTCCGGCGCCGGCTTCGGCCGCGCGACCGCATCCGCGCAGAACAGCCGGTCGCCGAAGAAGCGCGCGAGGCCGGTGCGCGCGAGCGCCGCTTCGACGTACGTGCGGTAGCTGTTGCTCGCGCAGGCCGTCGTCAGGTCGATCGCGGCCAGCGCCGCGTCGATGCCTTCGACCATCGGCGCATTCACGGCCGCCGCCTCGACCGCGCGGCGGATCGCGTCGACGTCGCCGGCCGATAGCGTGCGGCCCACGGCGTCGCTCGCGCCGGCCAGCACGCGCTCGATGCGCAGCCCGAGCAGCGGCATCACGGCCGGCCGCGCGTCGACCCCTGGCCAGCGTGCATCGAGTTCGCGCACGATCACGTCGGCGGCCACGGCCTCGCTGTCGATCAGCACGCCGTCGCAATCGCAGATCAGCACGTTCACGCCGTGGCCGGTCGTACGTTTGCCAGCGGCACCTTTGCTTGCATCGCTCATTTAACCGCCCCGAACGTGAGCCCGCGCACGAGCTGCTTCTGCGACAGCCAGCCGACGATCAGGATCGGCGCGACCGCGAGCAGCGACGCCGCGGACAGCTTCGCCCAGAACAAGCCTTCGGGGCTCGAGTACGACGCGATGAATACGGTCAGCGGCGCGGCGTTCGAGCTCGACAGGTTGATGCTCCAGAACGCCTCGTTCCACGACAGGATCACGAGCAGCAGCGCGGTGGACGCGAGCCCCGGCAGCGCCATCGGCATCAGCAGGTAGACGATCTCCTGCCACGTCGATGCGCCATCGATCCGCCCGGCCTCCAGGATGTCCTTCGGGATTTCGTTGAAGTACGTGAAGGTCATCCACACCGCGATCGGCAGGTTGATCAGCGTGTAGACGATCACGAGCCCCGACACCGTATCGAGCAGCCCCGCGTTCTTCCACAGCAGGTAGATCGGCACCAGCACGCCGACCGACGGCATCATCTTCGTCGACAGCATCCACAGCAGCACCTTCTGCGTGCGATGGTTCGGGAAGAACGCCATCGCGTACGCGGCCGGCACCGCGAACAGCAGCGAGATCACGGTGACGCCGGCCGAGATCAGGATCGAATTCCACGCGAACCCGAAGTAGTTGCTGCGCGCGAACACCTCGCGAAAGCTGTCGAGCGTCGGGATGAAGAACAGCGACGACGCGTACGCCTGCTGCTCGGTCTTGAACGCGGTGATCGCCATCCAGAAGATCGGGAAGAACAGCAACAGCGCGATCAGCCACGCGAGCGTGCCGGGCAGCGCACGCCGCACGAGGTCGAACACGGCCGGCGTGCGCCGGCCCGCCAAGGTCAGGTCGCTCATTTTTCGTACTCCCCTTTCAGGTTGCGCGCGAGCATCCGCACCAGGAAGAACGACACGACGTTCGCGACCACGACGGCGATGATGCCGCCCGCGGACGCGAGGCCGACGTCGAACTGCTGCAGGCCGAGCGCATAGATCAGGTACGACAGGTTGGTCGTCGCGTCGCCAGGGCCGCCGCCGGTCGTCGTGTAGATTTCCGCGAAGATCGACAGCAGGAAGATCGTCTCCATCATCACGACCACGGCGATCGCGCGCTTCAGGTGCGGCAGCGTGATGTAGAAGAACATCGCGATCGGGCCGGCGCCGTCGATGCGCGCGGCTTCCTTCTGCTCCTGGTCGAGCGACTGGATCGCGGTGAACAGGATCAGGAACGCGAACGGCAGCCACTGCCATGCAACGATGATGATCACCGCGGTCAACGGGTAGTCGGCGAACCAGTCGATCGGCGTCATCCCGAGCGCGCGCATCGCGTTCGCGACGAGCCCGTACACCGGATGCAGGATCATGTTCTTCCAGATCAGCGCGGAAACCGTCGGCATCACGAAGAACGGCGCGATCGCGAGCAGGCGCGCGACGCCCTGCCCGTAGAACTTGCGGTCGAACAGCACGGCCATCAGCACGCCGCCGATCACGGTGATCGCGAGCACCGCACCGATCAGCACGAGCGTGTGCCAGATCGCCGGCAGGAACGACGGATCGGTCGCGAGGAAGCGGTAGTTGTCGAACCCGGCGAAGCCCTTCACGTCCGGGTTCAGCAGGTTGTAGCGCGAGAACGAATACCAGATCGTCATCGCGAGCGGAATCGACATCCACAGCAGCAGCACCGCGACGGACGGCGACACGAGCCAGCTCGCGCCGCCGCGCGCGCGGCGCGGCGCGCCGGGCGGCGACGACGCGTCGCCGACCGACGGCGCGTGAGCATGGCTCAGGGGAAGACGCAGGTGACGCATGACGGAGTCCCTCCGGTTGATGCGCGGGCGCGAACGGCCTGCCCGCCTGTCGGCCTCGCCGGCCCGCGCCGTGTGCGATGGCGCACGACGCGGGCCGCGCGACGGCTTGCGCGTTACTTCTTGTAGCCTGCCTGCCGCACTGCGCGGTCGGCGGCGGCCTGGCCCGCGGCGAGCGCCTGGTCGACCGACATCTGGCCCGCGACCGCGCCCGCGATCGACTGGCCGACCACCGTGCCGAACGACTGGAATTCAGGAATCCCGACGTACTGCACGCCCGTGTACGGCACCTTCTTCAGCGACGGATCGTTCGGGTCGGCCGTCTCGATCGCCTTCAGCACGAAGTCCGAGAACGGCGCGGCGGCCTTGTACTCGGCGCGCTGATACGTCGACGTGCGCGTGCCCGGCGGCACCGACGCCCAGCCCTCGTCCTTGCCGACCATCTCGATGTACTGCTTCGACGTCGCCCACGCGATGAACTTGCGCGCGGCGTCCTGCTGCTTCGACGTCTTCGGCACGGCCAGCGCCCACGCCCACAGCCAGTGCGAGCCCTTCGGCGTCGCGGCGACCGGCGCCGCCGCGAAGCCGATCTTGTCGGCCACCTGCGACTGCTGCTTGTTGTAGAGCATCCCGGCCGCGACCGTCGCGTCGATCCACATCGCGCACTTGCCGGACGCGGTCAGCGTCAGGTTCTCGTTGAAGCCGTTCGAGCTCGCGCCCGGCGGGCCGTTCTTCTTCAGCAGGTTCACGTAGAAATTGATCGCCTTCTTCCATTCGGGCGACGTGAGCTGCGCATTCCAGTTCTCGTCGAACCACCGCCCGCCGAACGTGTTCACGACCGTCGACACGTACGCCATGTTCTCGCCCCAGCCGGCCTTGCCGCGCAGGCAGATCCCGTAGGTGCCCTTCGACTTGTCGGTCAGCTTGTCCGCGAATTCGGCGATCTGGTCGTAGGTCGGCTGGTCGGGCATCTTCAGCCCCTTCGCCGCGAACAGGTCCTTGCGGTAGAACGTCATCGAGCTTTCGACGTAGAACGGCAGCGCGTACAGCTGGCCGTTGTACGACAGGCTGTCGCGCGCGGTCTTCACGATGTCGTTCAGGTCGTAGTCGGCGGGCAGGCCCGTGATCGGCGCGAGCCAGCCGCGCTTGCCCCACTGCGGCGTTTCGTAGGTGCCGATCGCCATCACGTCGAACTGGCCGCTGCCGGTCGTGATGTCGGTCGTCGCGCGCTGGCGCAGCACGTTCTCCTCGAGGATCACCCAGTTCAGCTTGATGTCGGGGTTCGCCTTCTCGAACGCCGGCGACAGCTTCTTCAACTCGATCATGTCGGGATTGTTCAGCGTCGCGATCGTCAGCGTGTCGGCGGACGCCGCGCAGGCCGCCGTCGCGAGCGCGGCTCCGGCGAAACAGCGTGCGGCGGCGTCGAGCATCTTTCGTTGCATGGCATGTCTCCTGTGATTGTTCGAAATGTCGTCGGTCTTGCGTGGTGTTGCGTCGCTTCCTTCGCGGCCCGTCATGCCGGCCGCTGCATCCCGCACGCGCGCGCATAGTGCGCGATCACGTCGCGTATCCGGTGGCGCACCCATGCGCGCGGCTCCTTCGCGAGGCCGCCCGCGCGGCACGCCGCGTAGACGTCCGGCAGCCACTGCGCGACGAGCGTCTCCGGCACCGGCTGCCGCGCGAGGTTGTCGAACAGTTGCTCGACCGCGGCCGCGACGGCCGGCTGCAGCCAGTAATAGCGGATGCGGTCGCTGTAGCTGAACTGGCGCGCGAGCCGCTGCGCGGTCTCGTCGCCGCGGTAGTACGGCGCCCAGTGCTCGGGCTGCGCGCGCATCGCCGCGTCGACGACGTCGCGCAACCGCGAGCGCTGCGCGACGTCGTCGATCAGCGCGTCCTCGATGTACGTCAGCGCGAACAGCGCCTCGCGCAGCGCGAACGTCAGCGCGGGGCCGACCTTCAGCACCGCGAAGTGGTCGCGCACGAGCGCGGCGAGCGCGGCTTCGGTCTGATAATCGGTCGAATGCGCTTCGAATACGAGGCGCGGTGTCTGCAGGATACTCGCGCCGAGCGACGCCGCCTTCGCGCTGTCGTAGTCGAGCACGTGGCGATCGTCGAAGTCGACGCCCGGCTGCGCGACGATCGCGACGACGCGCATCCACGCATCGTCGAGCCCGGCCGCCGCGAACGCGCGGCGGTGCGCGTCGAGCGTCGCCGCGATGCTGTCGCTGCGCGTGACCGCGATCCGCGCGATCGCGTCGCCGCTCGCGTCGTTACTTGCCTCGCCGCTCACTTCGCCGCCCGGCGTCGGCACCTCGGTGCCGATCACGTAGACGGGCGCGATCCCGGCGCGCGCCGCCGCGTCTTCCGCGACGCGGCACAGCTCGGCCGCGCGCGCGGCGATCGTGCGATCGTCGAGCCGCGCCGGATCGTCCGCGCACGCCATGCTCGCATCGAGATGGATCTTTTCGAAACCGGCTTCGACGTAGGCCGCGATCATCGCGGCCGCTTCACGCATCGCGTCGGCCGCGCGGCGGTGCCGCCACGGGTTCGGGCCGAGATGGTCGCCGCCAAGCACGAGCGCCGACGGCGCGAGCCCGCAGCGTGCGGCGATCGCATCGACGTCGCGACGAAAATCGGCGGGCGTCATGCCCGTATAGCCGCCGAGATGGTTCACCTGATTGCAGGTCGCCTCGATCAGCAGCGGCGAGCCGTCGGCTCGCGCGGCTTCGCACGCGGCCTCCAGCACGAGCCGGTGCGCGCTGCAGATCGAATAGATGCCGCGCTGCGCGTCCGCGCGGTTCGCGTCGAAGATCATCCGCAGCACGGTGTCCGCGTGCGCGGTGCGCGTGCGCTCGGCAACGGTCGTCAGGCCGGACATGCGATACCTCGTTCGGTCAGGAAGCGGTCGATCTCGGCCGCGCCGCTGTTGCCTTCCATCGGGCCGCGCCGCGTGACCGCGATCGCACCGGCCGCGTTCGCGCGGCGCAGCGCGACGTCGACGGCCAAGCCCGCGACGAGGCTCGCGACCAGCGTGCCGCCGAAGCAGTCGCCGGCGCCGGTCGGATCGACTTCGTCGACCGGAAAGGCCGGCGCTTCGGCCCGGTTCGCGCGATCGAACGCGACGCTGCCTTGCGCGCCGCGCTTGAGCACGACGCGCTCGAGCAGCGGATGCGTCGCGAGCAGGCCCGCGATCGCGCGCTCGGCCGGCTGCGGCCCGCAGAAGAACGGCAGGTCGGCTTCGCTCGGCAGGAACAGGTGACACGCGGCGAGCATCTCGTCGAGCGCCGCGCGCATCGGGCGGAAGCTCAGCATTTCGGGCCGCACGTTCGGATCGAACGACACCTTGGCGCCCGCGCGCGCGGCCTCGATCACGCCGCGCTGCACGGCCGCGATCGCCGATTCGCTCGTCAGCGACGAGCCCATCACGTGGAAGTAGCGGCAGCCGTCGAACATCGCGGTGTCGACGTCGGACGCATCGACGCACGCGGCCGCACTGGTCGAAAGCGTGAACACGAAACTGCGCGAACCGTCGTCGCGATACGCGACGAATGCGGTGCCGGTCGGGCGCGCGACGCGGCGAATGCGCGCGACGTCGACGCCGTCGCGGGCGAGCCGCGCGACGATCGCATCGCCGAACGCGTCGCGGCCGACACAGCCCGCATATGCGACGCGCGCGCCGAGCCGCGCGGCCTGATCGGCGAAGATCGCCGGCGCGCCGCTCGGGAACGGTCCTTCGAACAGGCCGGGCGTATCGAAACCCTGGCCGCGCTCGGCGGCGACGAATTCCGCCAGCAGTTCGCCGGCGACGACGATCTCGGCCATCAGGCGAGCCCTCCTCGGTCGACGGCGGCCGCCGCGTCGCGGGCCGGCCGGCAGGTGGCGCGTGCGAGCGGCAACATTTTCAGCTCATCCAGTTGCCGCCGTCGACGTTCAGCGTCTGGGCGGTGATGTAGTCGGCGTCGGCCGACGCGAGGAACAGCGCGGCGCCCGTCAGGTCGCCCGGCACGCCCATGCGCCCGAGCGGCACCGCTTCGCCGACGAGGCGCTTCTTCTCGCCGAGCGGCCGGTTCTCGTAGCGTGCGAACAGCGCATCGACCTGCTCCCACATCGGCGTGTCGACCACGCCCGGCGCGATGCCGTTCACGTTGATCCGGTGTGGCGCGAGCGCCAGCGCGGCCGACTGCGTATAGCTGATCACCGCGGCCTTGGTCGCACAGTAGTGCGAAACGAGTGCCTCGCCGCGACGGCCGGCCTGCGACGACATGTTGACGATCTTGCCACCGCGCCCCTGCTCGACCATCCGCTGCGCGACGGCCTGCATCAGGAAGAACAGCCCTTTCACGTTGACCGAGAACAACCGGTCGAACACGTCCCACGATTCGTCGAGGAGCGGGCGCATGTCGAACAGCGCCGCGTTGTTGAACAGGATGTCGACGCCGCCGAAGCGCTCGACCGCCGTCGCGACGATCCGCTCGATGTCGTCGCGGCGCGTGACGTCGGCCGTGACGGCCACCGCGCGGCCGGGGTTGGACTCGATCAGCCGCGCGAGCGAACCGCCTGCCGGCTTCACGTCGACGAGCACGCAGCGCGCGCCCTCGTCCAGATAGCGTTGCGCGACCGCTTCGCCGATGCCGCTTGCGGCGCCCGTCAGGATCGCGACCTTGTGTTCCAGTCTCACTGGCTGTCTCCGGTTCGTTCTTGCTGCACGACGGTCACGAGGTGAGCGAACGCTCTCCGATCGATCAATTGCTCTGTTAGTGATCGAATGATCGGATACGCGATACGCGCTGTCAAGACGACGCGACGGCTTTCTATGACGCGCTGCGGCACGACGGCGCACGGCTGCATCCCGCCGCGCCCGCGCTGCAAGGCAAGAAGCGCACGGTGCGGCGCAGTGGCATCGATGCTGACGGGGATGGAGGAAGGACGGAAAACGGAATTGGCACTGCACGGCGCAGCGATACGTTATATCATCGCGATACTGTGTTTCATCGCCCTGCTTCACGCCATGGCTACCTCATCGTCCATTGACGCCCGGCTGTCCCGGGCCGACGCATTCGCCGCCGAGCACGGGCTCGCGTGGACGCCGCTGCGTCGCCAGGTCTACGAACGCGTGCTGGCCGCGCAGCGCCCGATCGGCGCGTACGACCTGCTCGCCGAACTCGAACCGCAACGCGGCCGCGTGCCGCCGACGACCGTGTACCGCGCGCTGGATTTTCTCGTCGAGCACGGCTTCATCCACCGGATCGAATCGAAGAACGCGTTCCTCGCGTGCTGCGAGATCGGCGTGCCGCACGAAGGCCAGTTCCTGATCTGCGATTCGTGCGGGGACACCGTCGAGATTCCCGGCAGCGATCTCGCGAAGCAGCTGTCCGCGAGCGAGCCCGCGCACGGATTCGAAGTCCATCACCAGGTCGTCGAGCTGAACGGCCTGTGCGGGCACTGCAAGCGCAAGCCCGCGCAGCGCTGACGCCGCATCGCGCGGCGCCTGCGCCGCCCTTCCAACGAGGAGTTCCATGTCCATTGCCCTGAAGCGCGCGCCGCGGCGCGCCCTGTCGCCTGTCCGCTGGCTCGCCGCGGCCGTCGCCGCGCTGTCGTTCGCCGCGCCCGCGTTCGCGCAGGCCGCGACCGTCAACGTCGTCGCCGCGGAGAATTTCTACGGCGACGTCGCGTCGCAGATCGGCGGCCGCCACGTCGCGGTCACGAGCATCCTCAGCAATCCGGACCAGGATCCGCACCTGTTCGAAGCGAGCCCGAAGACGGCCCGCGCGCTGCAGCACGCGCAGGTCGTGATCTACAACGGCGCCGACTACGATCCGTGGATGGGCAAGCTGCTCGGCGCATCGAAGCAGGCGAAGCGCGCGACGATCGTCGTCGCCGATCTCGTCGGCAAGAAGGCCGGCGACAACCCGCACCTGTGGTACGACCCGGCGACGATGCCGGCCGCCGCACGCGCGATCGCGGCCGAACTCGGCCGCGCCGACCCGGCGAACCAGGCCGAGTACGAGGCGAACCTGCAAAAGTTCGTCGCGTCGCTGAAGCCCGTCGACGACAAGGTCGCCGCGCTGCGCGCGAAGTACAAGGGCGTGCCGGTGACGGCCACCGAGCCCGTGTTCGGCTACATGTCGGACGCGATCGGCCTCGACATGCGCAACCAGCGCTTCCAGCTCGCGACGATGAACGACACCGAGGCGAGCGCGCAGGACGTCGCCGCGTTCGAGGGCGACCTGCGCAAGAAGCAGGTGCGCGCACTGATCTACAACAGCCAGGCCGAAGAGCCGATGACCAAGCGCATGCTGAAGATCGCACGCGACGGCGGCGTGCCGACCGTCAGCGTCACCGAAACGCAGCCGGCCGGCAAGACCTTCCAGCAATGGATGATCGGCCAGCTCGACGCGCTCGGCAGCGCGCTTTCATCCGGCAAGTAAGTAATAGACGACCGTCACGACATGACCGCCACTCCCCACGCCCTCGCCCTCGATCGCGTCACGCTCGAACTGGGCGGCCGCACGATCCTGCGCGACGTCAGCTTCTCGATCGAGCCCGGCGAATTCGTCGGCGTGCTCGGGCCGAACGGCGCGGGCAAGACGACGCTGATGCGCGCGGTGCTCGGCCTCGTCCCCGTGTCGGCCGGCACGCTGTCGGTTGGCGGCGTGCCGGTCGTGCGCGGCAACGCGTCGATCGGCTACATGCCGCAGATCAGAAGCGGCCTCGCGAACCGCCGGATGCGCGGCTACGATTTCGTCGCGATGGCCGCCGACGGCCATCGCTGGGGCTTGCCGCACACGAACGCGGCCACGCGCCGCGACGTCGATCGCGTGCTCGATCTCGTCGGCGGCCCGTCGCTCGCGCGCCGGCCGCTGTCCGAACTGTCGGGTGGCGAGCGCCAACGGCTGCTGCTCGCGCAATGCCTGCTCGGCAACCCGAAGCTGCTGCTGCTCGACGAGCCGCTGATCAGCCTCGACCCGAACCACCAGCGCGGCGTCGTCGAGCTCGTGCGCAACGTGCAGCGCGAGCTCGGCATCACCGTGCTGTTCTCCGCGCACGAACTGAATCCGCTGCTGAACGCGCTCGACCGCGTGCTGTATCTCGGCAACGGCGTCGCGGCGCTCGGCACCGTCGACGAGGTGATCACGAAGCCCGTGCTGTCGCGGCTCTACGGTTCGCCGATCGACGTGATGCGCGTGAACGGCAAGATCTTCGTGATGTCGGGCGACGTCGAGATCGAGAAGCACGACCACGAACACGAGGACGACGACGGCCACTCGCACGGCGGTGGCGGCGGCCACGGCCATCACCACCACGGACACGCTCATCCCGGGCATTCGCACGATGTTTGAATACGACTTCATGATCAACGCGTTCGCCGCGTCGGGGATCGTCGCGGTGCTCGCGGGCATCGTCGGCTATTTCCTGGTGCTGCGCGGACAGACCTTCGCCGGCCATGCGCTGTCGCACGTCGGCTTCACCGGTGCGACGGGCGCGGTGCTGCTCGGCATCTCGCCGATCTGGGGGATGGTCGGCTTCACGCTCGCGGCCGGGATCGGCATGGGCGCGCTCGGCGAAAAGCTCGCGGGCCGCGACGTCGCGATCGGCGTGATCCTGTCCGGCGCGCTCGGCTTCGGCCTGCTGTTCCTGCACTTCTACACGTCGTTCGCGACGCAGGTCACCGCGCTGCTGTTCGGCAACGTGCTCGCGGTCAGTCACGACACGCTCGCGGTGCTCGCGGGCATCGGCACGGTGAGCCTGCTCGCGCTCGCGCTGATCGCGCGGCCGCTGCTATTCGCGTCGCTGCAGCCCGAACTCGCTGAAGCGAAGGGCGTGTCGCTGCGCACGGTGTCGATGCTGTTCCTCGCGGTGTGCGCACTCGCGGTGGCCGCAGCAACGCAGATCGTCGGCGTGCTGCTGGTGTTCACGCTGCTGGTCGGGCCGGCCGCGGCCGCGCAGAACGTGTCGACGCGGCTGTCGACGGGCGTGCTGCTCGCCGCGCTGTTCGCGCTATTCGAAGCGTGGGCCGGCATCGTGCTCGCGTATCACACCGACTGGCCGACGAGTTTCTGGATTACGGCGCTGTCGGCGCTCGTATATGGGGCGAGCCTGCTGCGCAGGGCATGACGACGGACATGTCGACAGACGGCGTCATGTGATGGCGTGCCACGCACATATGCCCGTTGCCGCGAGCATCAACAGCCCGATCCACGGTTTGGCACCTGCGGCTGCGGATCTCGCGAGCAGCACAACCTGAGCAGCCGCGACGGCGATCAGCAGTACATAGGCGACAAGCGCCCGGTCGCCCGCTTCGTCCCGAATCGCTCCGATCGTGACGGATGGGTCGACTTCGTGCATCCATGCGTACTTGTTTCCGGCGATCGCGACAACGACGAGCAAGCCGATTACGCATGCGACGTGAATGGCAAAGCGGAAGAGACGAGTCATATTCGCGCCCTGAATATTACTGCACGAGCCGGGTGAAACGCGACCAATGCGTAGCGATGAAATTACCGTAACTGGTATTTTGCTTGATCTGATCGAGAGATAATCCGCTTCCTCGATTGTAGCGGGCGCCGATGATGCGAATCTGATCCATCGAAAACGGATACTGGAATCCATCGCGCAACGCCAATTGGCGGAGATGTCGTGCAACGACGTCGATATTGAAGACATCGCGTTGAAGGCAGTGCGCCAAACTCCGGAATTGCGACGCCGACATTGCCGAAGGGTCCATTCCCAGCGTTTGCGCTGCCGTGCGAAGCTGCATGCTGACCGGACCGAACGACGTCATTGCCGGATGGCGCGTAAGCGTCAGATGCTTGTCGACGAATAGCGGACCGCTCCAGTCGAACGTGCGCACTTCGAATGCCATGCGATCGATGAATTCTGGGTCCCCGCCCACCTCGATCCAACATACGCCCGCGAGCATTTCCGGCGGCAGAAAGTTTCGCCCCGCTGCTGCCCGGATATGCGACTTGTTGTGCATGACCCATGCATCCTTGAACGCCTGGATGTATTTGATGCCGCCATTCCATCGCTCGGGCACGAGTTTCCACGCAAACAGATTAATTAGCCCCCAGCTAGGGTAATGCCGTTCAGTTAAGGTTCTTTCTGAGGAACCGGACAGCATAACGAGCAGGACGGGACTTGACGGCCCGATCGC